>NZ_JBFUIY010000004.1:0-354063 GCF_056401655.1 Allobosea sp. P4_E12
GCATACACCGGCCGCTGTCCCCGGCAAGGAAGGGCTACCCAAATTGGACGAACGGGCCGCGGCGGGGCAGCAGGCGGGCTGATGCCAGCGTGACACGGAATGCTCACGGTCCCCCGTGGGTAGAAGTAATCGTCGCCATGCGCGCATGGAGATAGAGCCCCTGGAAGTGGCCGCCCTCGACAGACTCGAGCCCCGGGGGCTCGCCCTCCATTCGGACAGGCTCGCTCCGAGGCCGTTTCGAGATCAAACACGGCGGCTGCACGCACAAATTCGTGACGACCTGAAGATGCGTCGGGAGACTACATGTTCTCTCCGGTCCCTGCACAGTTGGCCGGCTGTCTGGTTTTCGCGCCACGGCCGCTACCGCGACGCCTCTTCCGGCGGCCCCGCCCCAATGCTGGCATCCTACGCCTGCCAGCACGTGAATCCGCTGTCAGCCGGGCCGAGCCGGCCTCTTCCACGCAAACCATAGCGTGAGGCAGAAGCTGTCGGCTTCAAGGCGAACACCCTGCCGCCTCTGAAGCGATGAGGCCGGCGATCGCCGGATTCTTCCCCCGACCATGCGGAAACGCACCGATGCCGGCGCCCTACGCCATTTACGTCCGGTTCCGATCCGTCATCCAAATGAATGAGGACAGTGCAGAGCCTGCTCCATACCGTGATTTCCTACCGGATACGGTCCTGTGGGGCAGGAACGCGCCGGAAAAGGTCATCAGGCCGAGCGCTTGCACTCAGGGGTCAGGCCCCCCGCAGTCCCAGCTCCTGGCAGGAGGAGTCAAAATGGTTCCGCATGTGCTTTGCGTGGGAGGGGAGGACCATTCGCTGCGCATCCCGTTCCTCGCAGCCTTGCAGGACCGCGGCTTTCGGATAACGGCAGCCTCGACCACAGACGGGGCCGCCTTCTTGCAAGCCGGCCTGGCTCATCGGCGTTATCAATTCGACCGGTTCGACAGTCGCGGCGCCGATCTCGCTGCCATCCGCCAGCTCGCGAAGATGATCGCGGATATCGGCCCAGACATTGTCCAAAGCTTCGATACGAAGCCCAATCTGCTGGCACCCCTCGCGGTCCGGGGCAAGGTCGCCGTGGTGCGAACCATCAATGGGATGGGTTGGGTATTCTCGTCCGAGACGGCCCGCGCGCTCGCCCTCCGGTCGGTCTACTGCGCCTTGCAATGGCTCGCCTCCCGCTGGACCGCGGCTACGGTTTTCCAGAACCGCGACGACAAGGCCTATTTCGAGAGTCACAGGCTGGTTCGGGGGGACCGCGCTCATCTGATCCGCGGATCGGGCATCGACATTGCCGCCTTCGATCGATCGCACGCCCGTGGCCCCGTCACTGCGGCGCTAAGGGAACAGCTCGGCCTCGGGACGGACGAGATCGTCATCACGGTCAGCAGGCTGACGCAACAGAAGGGAATTCCGACGCTACTGGAGGCTGCTTCGCTGGTCAGGAAGGTGCGCCCGGGTGTGCGCTTCCTGCTCGTCGGTCCACGAGAAAGTGAAGGGCCCTTCGCAGTCGCTCAGGACGAGATCGACCGGCAGGCGCCCCATGTGATGGCGCTGGGCGCGAGGAAAGACGTGCCGGCCCTGCTCGGCCTTGCAGATCTGTTCGTCCTGCCGACGGAATATCGGGAGGGGATCCCGCGCGTGCTGCTGGAGGCCGGCCTTGCGGGCTTGCCGATCGTCACGACCGACATGCCCGGCTGCAGCGATGTGGTCACGCATCACTGGAACGGCCTCCTCGTGCCACCGCGCGACCCGGGCGCTCTCGCCAGCAGCATCCTCGAGCTCCTCGAAGACCGGCGCAGAGCGCTTGAAATGGGTGGTCGATCCGTAGCGCTGGTTCGACGCGAATTCGGGCTCTCGACGATCGTCGGACATTACACGGAGCTTTATCGGCAGGTTCTGTCGGAACAGGGTGGTACGGACAAGGCTGCGGGCAGGTCGCGATCGCCGATTCTGGAGGGCGCCGGCGCGCTCCGCGGTGTCGGAGAAGGGGAATGATCCGAAATGCGCTCCTCGGAGCGGGGCTCGTGCTGTCTTCCGCATCGCAGCTCCGCCTGCCCGGCCTGCCGATCGGCCTAGGCGAGCTCTGCCTTGCGCTCTGGATCGCCCTGTCGGCGACCCGATTTCTGGCCGGGTACCCGATGGCGGCCAGTTCAGCCTTGACCCGACTGAGCGCATTCTGGGCCGTGTTCGCGCTCACCTTGAGCATAGGCGCGTGCATCGGACTTCTCTTCGATCCGCTGACCGACGTCGGCGCCATGGTGCATGACTCCACCGCCTATCTGCTCATGGCCTGTGTGACGATATTGTCCATGGCCGAACCAGACAGTGACAACCGCCTGCGGCAGACCGCCTGGTTCGTCATCGTCTTCGGCAATATCGGCCTCGCGCTGCAGATTGCCATCGGCTGGGGGCTGCTCCCTCAGGGTTCGCTCGATCCATGGTACTGGGACCGCTTTCGCGGCTGGTCCGAGAACCCCAACCAGGCTGCGCTCTATTGCGCCGTGTTTGGTCCGCTCGCGCTCCATCTGGCGATGAGCGCGGAGACGGGCTTCGGCCGCGTCTCCGGCTTTGCTTTGGCGGTCCTGCCCGTGGTCTTCGGGCGATTGACGAAGAGCGACGCCTTCTTGGGCGCCACGGTCATCTCGAGCACGTTCCTGATCGGGTTGCGGCTGCGGACCTGGCTGGCCATGCCAGGATACAGCATGCGTTACATCGCAGCCGTCCTCTTCATCCTGGCGGCCCCGCCCACCACGATCGCGCTGTTGCCCTACGGCATCGCCGCTGCCGATGAGGCGGAGGATTTCGCCAAAAGCCTGGCCAAGGACAAAGGCGGGGACGGGACCGTAGCCACAGCCAATCTGCGGTTTCTGCTTTGGCAGCAAGCACTGCTGAAAGGGTTGGGGTCGGCCTCCCTGGGCCTCGGTCCGGGGCCGCATTCCGAACGCCCCACGGGTCCTAACCCGCAGAACCTGCCCGGCCCGTTCGAGGCGCACAGCACGCCCCTGGACCTGTACACCCAAGGAGGCGTGCTTGGCCTCGCCACTCTGGCGTGGCTCGTCGGCAGTACCCTCTTGCTCACGCTGCACGCCCGGTTCGATGCCCTCTCGGCACTGATCTGCTCTGTGGCGGTGTTCAGCATCAGCCACTTCATTCTTCGCCACCCGATCTTCTGGTTCGCCCTCGCCCTGTGCTTGGCCGAGGGCTGCACGCGAAGGCCGACGGTGTCCGCTCACTACGGGAGATGACAGGATGTGCGGGATTGCGGGTATCATTCTGCCCCCCGACGCTGCGGACCCCGGGTTACTGGGTGCGATCAAGCCGATGACGGCTTCCATTCGCCATCGTGGGCCGGACAGCGACGGGTTTTGGAGTGACCGTGAGGCAGGCGTCGCACTGGGTCATCGACGCCTCGCAATCGTCGACCTGACCGAGGGCGGCCACCAGCCGATGCTTTCCCACAGCGGACGGCTGGTCATGACCTTCAACGGCGAGGTCTACAATTTCCATACCCTGCGCCGCGAACTCGAAGATCTCGGGCATAGCTTCCGTGGTGGCAGCGACACCGAGGTGATGCTCGGCGCGATCGAAAGCTGGGGTCTGGAGAGGGCGCTCCAGCGCTTCACCGGCATGTTCGCACTCGGCCTCTGGGACCGAAGGGCGCGTGTTCTCCATTTGGTCAGAGATCGGATGGGGAAGAAGCCACTCTACATCGCGCGCATCGGACGTGCCCTTGTGTTTGCCTCCGAGCTGAAGGCAATTCGCACCTTTCCGGGCTTTCAAGCCCGGATCGATCGAGAGGCTGTGGCCGCCATGCTGGCGCGCGGCACGATGCCGGATCGGTGCTGCATCTGGCACGATGTGTTCAAGCTGCCCCCTGGAGCCATGCTGTCGGTGAGCGTGGACGAGATCGCCGACGCTCCCGACACAGCAACTCTCAAGTCGAGGATCCACCAGTGGTGGTCCCTGGCTGCCGTGGCCGAAGAGGGGCGGAAGAATCCGTTCGTTTCCGACGATGTCGCACTGGTCGCGGAGCTTGACGAACTGCTTCGTCTCGCCGTGCGCGAGCGGATGGTCGCCGACGTTCCGCTCGGCGCATTCCTCTCCGGAGGAATCGACAGCTCGACCGTCGTCGCGCTGATGCAGGCCCAGTCCGACAGGCCGGTGCGCACGTTCACGATCGCATTTCGCGAACGAGGCTATGACGAGTCGGTCGAGGCCGGGCGTATCGCCCGGCACCTCGGGACAGATCATACGGAGCTGCATCTGACGCCGGCGGAGGCTCGCGAGGTCATCCCCGAATTGCCACGCATCTGGGACGAGCCATTCGCCGACTGGTCGCAAATCCCGACCCTGCTCGTCTCCCGCCTCGCTCGCACTGATGTGACCGTGGCTCTGTCGGGCGATGGTGGCGATGAATGCTTTGCCGGCTACTCTAGGCATTTTCTTGCGGTGCGGCTGGCTTCCCTGCTTGGCCTGCCCCCCATTCTCCGCCGCACCGCTGCAGATTTCCTGGTTCACCTGGCGAATGGCGCCAGCGAGGAATTCGTCAATCGGCTGCCGGTGCCGGACCGGCTGAGGCGTTCGCTGCGCGGCGACCGCCTGAGGCGTCTTTCCGATCTCTTCGCCGCGAACGGAGACCAGGAAATCTACCGGCGGCTGACACGTGTCTCGGAGCTAACCCTGGCGCGCGACGCCGAAGCTGCCGAGCCCGATGCTCCCGTCCTCGACGATCTGGTGTCGCAACTGATCTTTCGGGACATGACTGGATATCTGACGAGCGACATTCTGGTGAAGCTCGACCGGGCAAGCATGGCGACGAGCCTGGAAGCCCGCTGTCCGCTTTTGGATCATCGCGTTGTCGAATTCGCCTGGCGCCTGCCGACAGCGGTCAAGGTCCGCCACGGCCAGGGCAAGTGGATCTTGCGACAGGTTCTTGCGCGCTACTTGCCCCGGCACCTGTTCGAACGCCCCAAGCAGGGCTTCGACGTGCCTGTCGGTGCCTGGCTGAAGGGGCCGCTACGGGCCTGGGCGGCCGACCTGCTGACCGAATCGCGGCTGCGGCGCCACGATCTTCTCGACGTGGCGGCGGTCCAGGCGTGCTGGGCGGAGCATCTGAGCGGCCGCCGCGACCATTCGCTTGCGCTTTGGGCTGTGCTGATGCTCCAGGCCTGGCTCGACGAGGGCGCAGGTCCGCCGGCCACCACACCGGTCGGTGAATTCGACCTCGCATTGCAGGGGAGCTGACGATGGAAGCGTTGACCGGCAAGGGCCAGCGGTTCATCGCGACGGCACGACCTTCGGATCTGCCGCCACTCGAACCGACGACGCGGATAACCAGACCGATCATTGGATCGGCGCCAGGGCCGCTGCCATTCCAGCGGATCGTCCACGCGCTGTCGAGGCGGCGGGGTTTGATCCTTGCAATGATGCTCCTCGGCGGCGGAGGGGTCGCGATCGTTGGCCTGATCATGTCGCCCACCTATACGGCAACGACGCAAATCGTGGTCGATCGAGCCTCGGAAGGGTCGAGTGGCACATCCCAGGCCTCCCAAGCCATCGACGATGCGGCGATCGACACGCACTTGGCCGTGCTTTCGTCCGATGCGCATCTGCGACGGGTCGCTTCCGCGCTCCTTCTTGCCCATGAGGAAGTGGTGGCGGCAGGGAAGCAACCGGACTCCTGGCTGCACCGTGTCCAGGATGGGCTCGGTGCCGCTTGGTCGTTTCTCACGCAGCCGTTTCGGCGTAGCGCTGACAGCCACTCCCCTGACAGTAACGAAAGCGCGCTGGCCCAGCAGTTGAAGCGCTCCGTAAAGATCGGCCAAGAGCGACGTTCGAGAGTCTTGTCAGTTGTTGCAACGGATTCCGATCCGGGACGTGCAGCCGAGATCGCGAACACCGTCGCGAATGTCTACATCGAGGATATTGCGCAACGAAAGCGCACCGACGCGGAGCAGCTTGTGGTCTGGCTCGCCAAGCGCGTTCCCGAAATGAGGCTGGAGGTGGCGCGTGCCGAAGAGGAGCTGCAGGCCTACCGCTTGCTCCATGGCGCAGCGGTCGATGGCACCCCTGATGTAACCGGCCAGCAGATCGCACAGCTGGCCCGGCAATTGGCCCTGGCCAAGTCCGATTTCGCCGCGACGCAACAACGGCTGAACCGGTTCAACGACTTGCGCCAGCGCGGCGCACCCACCTCCGCCCTTGCGGATGCACTGGGATCAGCGAGCCTGGCCGAGTTCGCCCATAACGAAGCAGCACCAGCGACAGTCGGTCAGGAGCCTCAGCCGGAGCCGCGCCGGAAAGCGGACCGTGCGACAGAGCAGGCGATCGATCAGGCGTTCAGCCAGGTAGAGACCGACGGTCGCATTCTCCAGGCTCAGGCCAGATCAATCGAGGAGCGGCTGCAGTCCCTGAAGGCGGCGGCGACCGAAACCGCGGCCAGCATGTCCGGTTTGCGGGCTCTCGAGCGTCAGGCGGCCGCAGTGGCCCAGCTCTATGATGCCCTTCTGAGCCGTCAGCAGCAGGCAAACGAACAGGTCCAGCTCATTCAGCCGGACGTCCGGGTCATGGCGTCGGCGTGGCCGCCGGAAAGGCCAAGTTCGATTCACCCGGCCTTCCTCATTCCGCCTGGCGTGATGGTCTTCGGCATCATGGGCGTGCTGCTTGCGCTCGGCATCGACAGACTTGATCACACTCTTCGCAGCACGGATGAAGCCGCCGAAGCTCTGGCCGTTCCTTGCCTCGGGCAGGTCCCGCGGGTCACGCTCCGGCACGCAAAGCGGATCGAGGATCTGCTGCGGCAGCAGCCTCAATCAGTCTATGCGCGGTCAATCCGCTCATTGCTGATCTCCGTGTTGCCAAGGGGCTCCGGCAGCTTCGCGTCGAAGATCATCCTTGTCAGCTCCGCCCTTCCGGGCGAAGGCAAGACCACGGTCGCGCGGAGCCTTGTCCTCTCGGCGGCGCGCCTTCGACTGCGCGTGCTCCTGATCGACCTCGGCGAGCCAAGCGGGCTCCCTGAACGGGACATCATGACGATGGCGCGCGCGGCCGCCCCCGGCGTCGATCTCGTCGACGTCCTGAGCCGCGGCCGACCGATCGCCGATGCGGTGGAGCACCTTCCTGAGCTTGGGGTCGACTACATTCCGCCGCCTCGACTCGATGGCAACCTGCTTCATTTCCTCGCAAACCCGCAAGTTCCGCACTGGCTTGATCAGTTCCGCGAGACCTACGACTTCATCGTGATCGATGGGCCCGCAGCGGTCGATCGGCTGGAAGCGAGTTTTCTGGCGGGCTGGGCCGACCAGATACTGCTCGTGGTGCGCTGGGCACAGACCGGCCGGGAAATGGCGCAGAGTGCGCTACGGCTGGTCGGCGGCGCTCCGGGGCCCGACGCCGATGGCGCTCCCCGAGTGGCGTCGGTGCTGACCTGGGTCGATACCGAGCACGATGCCGGCTTCCATTTCAAAGACATCCGCAGCTTCATGAGCTGGCGTCGGTCATGATCGATTACAGTCACAACGCTGGGTATTGATCTGATGTTGACAGGTTACGCCACCGCCACCCGGCTGGCCCGCAGCGATAATGCGCCGACAGCGACCGCTCTATCTGAGCCCGCGGCCGCGCCCTCAAGCGGCGAAACCGGTTCGAAGGGCAGCAGTGACCTCGCTCACCGGCTCTCATCCGGGAGCGTTTGGGCTCTGGTCGTCTATGTCGGCGGCGCAGGGCTTACGAGCGTTGCTCAGTTCGAGATCGCCCGGCTGGTCGGCCTTTCCAGCTATGGCACATATTCCTACGCCTTTGCCTGGGTCAGCCTCCTGGCCTACAGCGCGACCCTCGGCTTCAATGTTGCCCTGCTTCGGTTCGTGCCGGCCTATGGTGCGAAGGGGGAGTGGTCTCTGGCGCGTGGTGTGATTCAGTTTGCCGTGGGCTGGACCCTCGTGGCAGCCATCGTTCTCGCCGGAATCGGCACCGGAATCGTGGCCGTTTCCTCCGCTCGCCCGCACTCGGAGCTCAGCATCAGCCTGCTGATCGGAATGGCCACAGTCCCGCTGGTCACGATGTATCTGATCGGTGCGACGCTGCTACGCGCTTTCGGCGGAATCGTTTCGGCTCTTTTGCCGGAACGCATCGTCCGTGACGGCCTCTTGCTCGTGCTTGTCGTCCTGGCCGCCACCGCAGCTTCATGGCGGCTGGACGCAGCGCTCGTCATGGCTGCACTGTTGATCAGCTCGGCGGTCACGGTGGGCGTTGTCTGCGTGATCATGCGCCAGCTCTGGCCCCTTGCTCTGCGAGGCGTGAGCTCGGCCTACGCTCCGCGCTATTGGTTGACCGCCGTCTTTCCCATCATGATCATGACGGCCGTCGACACCCTGATGAACCGCACGGGGGTGATGCTGCTCGGCTGGACCGGCAACATCCGGGATGCTGGTACGTTTGCGGTCGGTTTCAATGTGGCGATGCTGCTCCTGTTGCCGCGCGTCGCCGTGAGCACCGTATTTGCCCCCACGATCGCGGACCTTCACGCGCGCGGGGACCGGCTGGGCCTGCAGGCGCTGTTCGCGCGCGCCAGCGTGTTGTCCTTCGTCGGGGCGGTCATGCTGGCTGTGCCGCTTCTGGTGGTGCTCGAGCCGGGGCTACGATGGTTTGGCAAGGATTTTGTCGCCGCAGTTCATGTTGCTCAGATCCTGATGATCGGTCAGGTCTTTGCCGCGGCGGCCGGCCCGCATCAGAACCTCCTGACCATGACCGGTCATGAGCGCGCCGCCGCGGTCATCATGGTTGCGAGCGCCGCCGCGAACGTCGCAGCCTGCGCCATAGGAATCGCGCTCTACGGCGCAATCGGCGCGGCAGTGGCCACCACGGCGACCATGGTGCTCTGGAATGTCGCGACCGGCATTTGTGTCTATAGGCGTCTCGATCTCATTCCAGGGCTCGCCGTTGCAATGCGCGCGAGGCGAAACAAGCCGGTACACCCGCTGAAGCTGACCCACGAATAGCAGGCGCACCGTGGTGGCGCGTGAGAGACAGCGCCAGAAACCTCCGAGCTGGCGCGCGCGATACACCCCCAATGATCCAGCCGGATCTCCTTCGCAAGCGACACCCGATCGAGTCCGCCCGTATCAATCATCAGAAATCCATGCCGCCCGGCATCGCCTGCGGCGCTTCCTTCTTCGGCTGCTCGGCAATGATCGCCTCGGTCATGATCAGCAGCGAGGCGATCGACGCCGCATCCTGAAGGGCGGTCCGCACCACCTTGGCCGGATCGATCACCCCATTCGCCACAAGATCCTGATACTCCCCTGTCGCGGCATTGTAGCCCTGGTTGTAGTCATCCTTCTCGATCAGCTTGCCGACGATGACCGCACCGTCGGCGCCGGCGTTTTCGACGATCTGTCGGGCCGGAGCCTGCAGCGCGCGGCGCACGATCTCGACGCCGGTTCTCTGGTCGGCATTGGCGGGCTTGACGGCGGCAAGGGCCTTCATCGCCCTCAGCAGCGCCACGCCGCCCCCCGGCAGGATGCCTTCCTCGACCGCCGCGCGGGTCGCGTGCATGGCATCGTCGACACGATCCTTCTTCTCCTTGACCTCGATCTCGGTCGCGCCGCCGACGCGGATGACCGCAACGCCACCGGCGAGCTTGGCCAGACGCTCCTGGAGCTTCTCACGATCGTAGTCCGAGTTGGTCTCCTCGATCTGCGCCTTGATCTGTGCCACGCGAGCGCCGATCTCCTTCTTCCTGCCGGCACCGTCAACGATTGTGGTGCTTTCCTTCTCGATCATGACTTTCTTGGCGCTGCCGAGCATTTGGAGCGTGACGGTCTCGAGCTTGATGCCGAGATCATCGGAAATGGCGGTTCCGCCAGTGAGGATCGCAATATCCTCCAGCATGGCCTTGCGGCGATCGCCGAAGCCCGGAGCCTTGACGGCCGCGACCTTGAGGCCACCCCGCAGCTTGTTGACCACGAGCGTGGCGAGAGCCTCCCCTTCCACGTCCTCGGCGATGATCAGCAGCGGCCTGCCGGTTTGCACCACCGCCTCGAGCAGCGGCAACATGGCCTGGAGCGAGGAGAGTTTCTTCTCGTGGATCAGGATATAGGCGTCTTCGAGCTCGGCCCGCATCTTCTCCGCATCTGTGATGAAATAGGGTGAAATATAGCCACGATCGAACCGCATGCCCTCGACCACATCGAGCTCGATCTCGAGCGATTTTGCCTCCTCGACCGTGATGACACCCTCGTTGCCGACCTTCTTCATGGCCGCGGCGATCATCGCCCCGATCTTGGTGTCGCCATTGGCCGAGATGGTGCCGATCTGAGCGATCTCGCTATTGGCCGTGACCGTCTTGGCCCTCTTCTTGAAATCTGCCACCGCAGCCTCGACCGCCATGTCGATGCCGCGCTTCAGATCCATCGGGTTCATGCCAGCGGCGACGGCCTTGGCTCCCTCACGGACGATGGCGTGGGCCAATACAGTTGCCGTCGTGGTGCCGTCGCCGGCGGCGTCATGCTGTTTTGAAGCGACCTCGCGCACCATCCTTGCGCCCATGTTCTCGAACTTGTCGGCAAGTTCGATCTCCCTGGCGACGGCGACGCCATCCTTGGTGATGCGGGGCGCACCGAATGACTTCTCGATCACGACGTTGCGCCCCTTGGGACCAAGCGTGACCTTGACGGYGTTGGCCAGGATTTCGACACCGCGCAGCATCCTCTCGCGGGCATCGGACGAGAACTTCAACTCCTTGGCGGCCATGATCCGGGTCCTCCTCCAGGGGATTTCAACGGTCAGCAGCAGATATGGTCAGGCGGGTTCCTCTCGATCGGGCTGATTATATCGCTCTCCGCGGGGATCAGCAGCACTTCTCGCTCGAACGCGATGCGGGGCGCATCGTGAGAGCGAGCTCGCGAAGCAGCAACGGGTTACGCCGCCCTGCGAGCGGCCGCCTGCCGTGCAATGATCCATGCGCCGCGGATCAATTCGCAGGGTCGCGCTCGGCGATGGTTCGTGGGCCGGGGTCTGGCTCGAACTTGCGACCGCCCGCCGCCGCCTCGACCCTCTGCTGGGTGGACCTGGATACAAGGCGAGACTTCCCGAGGGCAGTAAAATCGCTGGCACTGTGGTTTTGACTGGCGCGCCCCTCAAAGACCAGAACGTCCGAACGCGTAACGACGATATCGCCGCGGCGCAGGGTCGGGTCGTCCAGGTACCAATAGTGATCGGTGGCCGGATCGAGTTTTACGACTGGAGGCGTCGGCCTGGATACGACGGCTTTCCGCTGATGCGAACGACGCGTCGGCCGAACGGTCACATCGAGCGGTTCAGGCCCAGTCGGGTAAACCTGCGGAGGCTGTCTCCCGAACACGGCTCGGGCCAGTTCATCGAAGAACCCGGCAGAGTGAGCGGGTGTCACAAGAACAAAGGTGCTCAGGCCAATGCTGAGCAGCCCGCCAATTCGAGTACTGTTCATGGGGCAAATCCTCGCGACCCGTCTTGCTGGCTAACGCCGCCGACGGCCGGCGGTTCCAACGCGGTGTGGCCCGAAGTCGTCCAAAGCGCAGGCGGGCCGACGGCCACAGCGGCCCGCAGCGACATGATGGGCGGTATCCGGGGGCCCAAGCTTCACGCGGCCGGCGGGATTCTCCTACACCCCTGATGACCGGGAAAAGTGGATTTGCGCGGATAGGATGTAGAATGACGAATGCCCCCATTGCCGTCGTCAATGGCCATTGACCTCAGCTCCGGGATTGCGAGCATCACAAAGCAGGATTTCTTGCTGCGACGCAGCTTGACAGGCGCATCGCTGACGTCGGAGCTTGCCTCCGCACGAAACGGGAAGGCTCTGATTATGCGTCTGTTCGCCGCGTCGCTTGCTACCGAGACGAATACGTTTTCGCCTATCCCGACATCCCGCGCGAATTTCGAGGCATCGGCCTATTTTCCCGCAGGTCAGCATCCCGACCGGGCGACGCATTGCACCGCGCCACTTTACGTGGCGCGCCAGCGGGCAGAGCGAGACGGTTTCACGCTGATCGAAGGTTCCTGCTTCTGGGCCGAGCCCTCGGGAACCTGTGCCCAGGCCGATTACGAGGAGATGCGGGACGAGATCCTCGGCCAACTCAACGCCGCAATGCCGGTCGACGGCGTCCTGCTCGGGCTGCACGGGGCCATGGTCGCGCATGGCTATGACGATTGCGAGGGCGACATTCTGGAACATGTCCGCGCCATCGTCGGCCCGAAGGTGCCGATCGGTGTCGAGCTCGATCCGCATTGCCACCTGACCGAAAAGCGCGTGCGGCTGGCGGACGCCATCATCCTCTACAAGGAATACCCGCATATCGACTTCGTCGAGCGGGCCGAGGAATTGGTCGACATCATCCTTGCGACGATCCGTGGCACGATCAAGCCGGTGATGTCGCTCTATGACTGCCGGATGATCGAGCTGGTGCCGACCACCCGCGAGCCCGGGCGCTCCTTCGTCGACCGGATGAGCGCACTCGAGGGCAAGGACGCCGTGCTTTCGGTCTCGCTCGCTCACGGTTTCCAGCAAGGCGACGTGCCGGAGATCGGCACGCGGGTCCTGGTCGTCACCGACAATGCCAAGGCCGCCGGAGATGCGCTCGCCGCGCGGCTCGGCGAGGAGTTCCGCTCCCTGAAAGGGCAATTCGCTCCGCCGGTGGTCCCGCTCGACGAAGCGCTCGACCGGGCTCTCGGCAGTTCTGCTAACGGCCCGAGCGTGATTGCAGATTCGACCGACAATGCCGGAGGGGGGGCGGCGTCCGACAATACCAACATCATCCACCGCCTGCGCGAACGGGGTATTCGCGATGCGGCGATCGGTCCGGTCTGGGACCCTGTCGCCGTCGAATTCTGCCTGACCGCCGGTGTCGGCGCCACCATCCCGCTGCGCTTCGGCGGCAAGGCCGCCTCGACCTCGGGCAAGCCGGTCGACGGCGACGTCACCGTGCTCGGAGCCATCCGCAACGGCACCCAGAGCTTCGGCACAGCCAAGGTCCCGATCGGCAATGCCGTCGGCATCCGCATCGACGGCATCGACGTCGCGCTCTTATCGCATCGCACGCAGGCGCTGGGGCTCGAGATTTTTACCAGCGTCGGCATCGACCCGACGCAGAAGCGCATCGTCAGCGTCAAGTCGACCAACCATTTCCATGCCGCCTATGGGCCGATCGCCAGTGCGGTGATCTACACCGACGGCGGCGGCCCCTCGCATCTCGACGTGCGCAAATACCCCTATCGCAAGATCGCCCGGCCGCTCTGGCCCCACGACCCGCTGCCGCCCGGCCGCATCGTCGTCTGAGCCTGGCCACGTGGATGGAGACTTGACCGTGATTTGATCACCGAGGGTGGCCAGACGAAGCGAATGCTCGCGGTCATTCAGCATCTCTTGGAGGGAGAGAGACATGACGACCACACGCCGCAGATTCGTCCAGGGCAGTCTCGCCGCTGGAGCACTGACCGCCGCGCCTGCCCGCCTGAGGGCCCAGACCACCCCACCCGTCTCACGCACCGTCCGCGCCGTGCTGCATGGCGATCTTCGCGTCTTCGACCCGGTCTGGACGACCGCGAACATGACCTCCTACCATGCTGCCATGGTCTACGACACGCTGTTTGGGGTCGACGACAAATTCGACGCCAAGCCGCAGATGGTCTCGAAATGGAGCCTTTCGGACGATCGCAAGACCTATAATTTCGAACTCCGTGACGGCTTGCGCTTCACCGACGGCACGCCGGTGACGGCGCGCGACTGCGTCGCCTCGATCCGGCGCTGGGGCGCGCGCGACGGCGGCGGCCAGCACATGATGGCTCGCCTCGCCGATACGCCGATCAAGGACGACAAGACCTTCCAGATCGTGATGAAGGAACCCTACAGCCTGGCTGTCGATTGGCTCGCCAAGGCGGCGACCAATGCCTGCTACATCATGCGCGAGAAGGAAGCGCAGACCGACCCGATGCAGCAGATCCAGACGATCATCGGCTCAGGCCCGTTCGTCATGAACCAAGACGCCGTCGTCCAGGGCCAGCGCTACGTCTACGACAAGAACCCGAACTATGTGCCGCGTTCGGAGCCGGCCGTCTTCACCTCCGGCGGCAAGGTCGTGAATGTCGACCGCGTCGTCTACGAGAACATCGCGGACGAGGCGACGGCGATCGCTGCCATCCGCGCCGGCGAGATCGACATGATCGAGTACCCGAATGTCGATCTGCTGTCCTCGCTGGAGGGCGAGAAAGAGATCAAGCTCGAGGTCCTGAACAAACAGGGCCAGCTCGGCTGGGCTCGCGTCAACTGGCTCCACCCGCCGTTCAACAACGTCAAGGCCCGCCAGGCGATGCTCTACCTGATTCACCCGACCGAGGTGATGAAGGCGACCTTCGGCGACGAGAAATACTTCAAGGGCTGCTCTTCGCTGTTCGGCATGGGCACGCCGATGGAGAATGACGCCAATATCGACTGGTTCAAGGGCGGCCAGAACATCGAGAAGGCCAAGCAGCTCGTCAAGGAATCCGGCTATGACGGCCGCCCCGTCGTCGTGCTGCACGCTACCAACATCGCCTATATGAACAATGCCGCGAACCTGATCGCGCAGTGGATGCGCCAGGCTGGCTTCAACGTGTCGCTGCAGGCCTCGGACTGGGGCGCGGTCATCACGCGGCGTGCCGTCAAGAGCCCCCCGGACCAGGGCGGCTGGAACGTCTTCTTCACCTCGGGTTCGGTCAATGCCTTCGGCAATCCCGTGGCGCTCAGCGGCCATGCCGCCAATGGCGAGAAGGGCTGGTTCGGCTGGCCGACCGACGAGAAGCACGAAGCCTTCCGCGACAAATGGGCGGCCGCCTCGAATGATGCCGAACGCCGGCAGATCGCGCGCGACATGCAGCAGAACGCGTGGGCTTTCGTGCCGCACATGTATTACGGGCAATGGTTCCAGCCCGCGGCCCTGCGCAATCTCACCGGGCTGATCGGCATGCCGGAGCTGATCCCGTTCTGGAATGTCAAGAAGGGGTAGCCGCCTCCGCCGGCCGGGCTCCGCCCCGGCCGGCGTCGGACCATTCCGGCGGGCTGGTGGACGGCGCAGCCGGCGCGCGGCGCGACCGGCCTGCTTAGGCTGAAGGAGGACGATCGACCCCATGCTCAGTTACATCGCCCAACGGCTGGCCCAAACCCTGCTGGTGATGACGCTCGTCGGTATCTTCGTCTTCCTGTTGCTGCATTTCTCGGCCGGCGATCCAGCCGCGATCATCGCCGGCGATTACGCGACGCCCCAGCAGATCGTCGCCATCCGTCAGCGGCTCGGGCTCGACGATCCGCTGCTGGTACAATTCTGGCGTTGGGCCGCACGCGTGCTGAGCGGAGATCTCGGGGTTTCGATCTTTTCGAACACGCCAGTCAGCAGGCTGATCCTCCAACGACTGGAGCCGACGCTTTCGCTCGCGCTGCTGACCATGCTCTTCGCCGTCAGCATCGCGGTCAGCCTCGGTGTGATCGCGGCCTGGAGGGTCGGAAGCCTGGTTGACCGTGCCCTGATGGGCTTCTCCGTGCTCGGATTCTCAATGCCGGCCTTCGTCGTGGGCTACGGCCTGATCTACATCTTCGCTATCGAGCTGCGCTGGCTTCCCGTCCAGGGCTACAAGCCGCTCGCCGATGGCGTGGGGCCGTGGCTGCTCCACCTAATCCTGCCGACCGTCACGCTCGGCCTCGCCTATATCGCGCTGATCGCGCGCATGACGCGCGCTTCGATGCTGGAGGTGCTCGAGGAAGACTATATCCGGACGGCAAAGGCCAAAGGTGTCACGACGAAGACGATGCTGATGAAGCATGCGCTCAAGAACGCCGGCGTACCGATCATCACGGTGATCGGCATAGGCGTCGCGCTTCTCATCGGCGGCGTCGTCATCACGGAGACTGTGTTCAACATACCCGGCATCGGACGGCTCGTTGTCGATGCCATCTCGAAGCGCGACTATCCGATCATCCAGGGCGTGATCCTGCTGTTCTCCGGCATCTATGTCCTGGTCAATCTGCTCGTCGATCTCTCCTATTCGCTGATCGATCCCCGGATCCGGTACTGAGAGAGCGAAGCGATGAGCGTGATCACGGCCCATACCGCCCCTTCCACCCTCAGCCCTGCGCCGCGCAGTCTCGGCGCCCGGTTCAGGCGCTTCGCCCGGCGCAACCCGACGATGCTGCTGGGCGGCGCCATCCTGATCTTCTTCGTCGCGATCGCGATCTTCGCGCCACTGCTCGCCGGCGACCCGATGCTGAAGGCGCCAACACGCCGGCTGCTGCCGCCATCCGCGCAGTTCTGGTTCGGCACCGACCATCTCGGCCAGGATGTCTTCGCCCGCACCGTCTACGGAGCACGCGTCTCACTGATCGTCGGCCTCACCGTCGCGACGATCTCGATCAGCGCCGGGCTTCTTATCGGCCTGATGGCCGGCTATTACCGCTGGATCGAGACCCCGGTCATGCGCCTGATGGACGGGCTGATGGCGATTCCAGCGATCCTGCTTGCGATCGCGCTGGTCGCCCTCAACCAGGGCAGCATCGGAATCGTCATTGCCGCCATCGCCATTCCGGAACTGCCTCGCGTGGTCAGGCTCGTGCGCTCGATCGTGCTCAGTGTCCGCGAGCTGCCTTTCGTTGAGGCGGTGATCGCCTGTGGGGCGCGGACGCCGCGGATTCTGGTGCTTCACATCATGCCGAGCACCATCGCGCCCCTGATCGTGCAGGCGACCTATATCTGCGCATCGGCAATCCTGGTGGAAGCGTCGCTGTCATTCCTCGGCGCCGGCGTGCCGCCGGAAACGCCGAGCTGGGGCAACATGATCGCCTCCAGCAGACTCTACCTGGCGCGCGCGCCCTGGACGATCTTTTGTCCGGCGATCGCGCTGGCGCTGGTGGTGCTCGCGGTCAACCTGCTCGGCGACGGGCTGCGCGACAAGCTCGATCCGCGAATTTCGAGGAGGATGTGACAGCCAGGCGCATGGCTGTCCCGCCCTGGCGCGGCTGCCTTTTTCCAACCCGCCGCTATGGTGGGCCGCAGCGCCACTGCGCCGGTCTCGGTGAGGAACAATCGACATGAACAAGCCCTGGTCATTGGCTGAGCGGAGCCGGGCTCCGCTTTCGATCCTGCCGACCCCCTTCGAGGAACTGCCCCGGCTGTCGCGGGAACTCGGGCGCCATGGCCCCGCTCCCTCGATCTGGATCAAGCGGGACGACTGCACGGGCCTTGCCGGCGGCGGCAACAAGGCGCGCAAGCTCGAATATCTCGTCGGCGAAGCGCTGCAGCAGGGGGCCGATACGCTGGTCACGCTCGGGGCCATCCAGTCCAATCATGCGCGGCAGACGGCTGCGGCCGCCGCCAGGAACGGCCTCGGCTGCGTTCTGCTCCTGACCGACAAGATCAGCGGACGCAGCGCGAGCTACCGGGCCAACGGCAATATCCTGCTCGACCGATTGCTCGGCGCCGATATTCGCATCCTGACCGCCGAGCAGGACGCCATGGAGGCGCTCGAACAGAACCTGGCTGCGCTGCGTGCGCAGGGCCGACGGCCCTATTTCATCCCGATCGGCGGCTCCAATGCACTGGGCGGCCTCGCCTATCATGATGCGCTGGTCGAACTCGCCGGGCAGGCCAAGGCCGCAGGCCGACAGATCGACCATATCGTGCTGGCGACCGGCAGCGGTGGCACTCATGCCGGCATCGTTGCAGGTGTGCAGACGTTGGGCCTCGCTTGCGCCGTCCACGGCATCAGCGTCTCGCGGCAGGCCGAAGAGGCCCGCGGTATCGTCGCCGGCCTTGCGCGCGACACGCTCGCGCTTGCTGGGAGCCAGAGCGTCGCCGATGTCTCGATCACGATCGACGCAACGCAGATCGGGCCCGGCTACGGCCAGCCGACGACGGCGATGCTCGAAGCCGTGACCAGTGTCGCGCGCCTCGAGGGCATCCTTCTGGATCCCGTCTATACCGGCAAGGCTATGGCCGGGCTGTTTTCGCTGGTGCGGCGTGGCGCGTTCAGGCCCGACGAGACAGTGGTGTTCTGGCACACCGGCGGCCATCAGGGACTGTTCGCCTACGAAGAGCTGTTTCAGGGATAACCGACGACACGCGCGAGGAGGCGTGCCCCGTCACGCCTCCCGGGGTTTCGCCACCGTGGGAGCGCTGGCCGGCACAGTCTGCTGAGCGCGCTGGCTCAGCCAGACGCTGCCGAGGACGATCGCCATGCCGGCGATCTGGGCAGGGCTGAGCAATTGGCCGAGCACCGACCAGCCGAGCATGACAGCCGTCACCGGGCTGAGAAAGCCGAGCGGCGAGACCGTCGAGGGACCCAGCCGGGCAATGCCGCGAAACCAGAGGATATAGGTCAGGGCAGCGCCGATCAGCCCGAGATAGGCAAGGCCGAGGATGTTCGTGCCGGTCAGCGTCGGCGGTGCGGGTTCGAGCCAGAGGACCACTGGCAGCAGCAGGGCTCCTCCCGCGGTCAGCTGCCAGGCGGTGAAGGTCAGTGGCGAGACCGGCGGCTGCCAGCGCCGGCTCAGGACCGTGCCCGCCGCCATCGACAGCGCACTGGCGAGACCAGCGGCGATGCCGAGCGGATCGAGCGCAGCCTGCGGCGTCAGAATCAGCAGCGCGACACCTGCCATGCCGGCGATGGCCGCGACGATGGCGAGCGGGCGGATGGCGAAACCGAGCAGCAGACGCGCGAGGAGCAGGACGACGAGCGGCTGGATCGCCCCTACGGTCGCCGCGACACCGCCCGGCAGCCGATAGGCTGCGATGAACAGCATCCACCAGAACAGCGAGAAATTGAGCGCGCCGAGGAGGAGAACCCGTCCCCACCAGATTCCCTGCGGCAATTGCCGGACGGCGAGCAGCAGCAGGAGGCCAGCCGGGAGCGCACGCAGCATCGACACGGTCAGTGGGTAGCCCTGCGGCAGGAACTCCGTCGTCACCAGATAGGTGCTGCCCCAGATAGCTGGGGCGATCGCGGTCAGCAGCAAGTCGGCATTGCGGGCCATGATGGCGGTCTCGCTCATTATCTTGACGTCAAGATATTTGGTCGCAACGATGGCGGCATGGACCATGTCGACGGAATTCTCGCGCAGTGGAACCGGGAAAGACCGGACCTCGATGTCACGCCGATGGGGTTGTTCGGCCGCATGAAGCGGCTCTCGCAGCATCTCGGCCGTGAGATGGAGAAGACCTTCACCGAGCATGGCCTCAACAGCGCAAGTTTCGACGTGCTGGCGACACTGCGGCGCTCCGGCCCTCCCTATAGACTGTCGCCGGGAGATCTGCTGGCGACGATGATGATCACCTCGCACGCTGACGAACCGCATCGACCAGCTCGAGAAGACGGGCCTCGTCGAGCGCACCCATAACCCCGAAGATCGCCGCAGTTTCATCATTTCACTGACCGAGCGTGGATTTGCGACAATCGAGGCTGCTGTCACAGCACATGTCGCAACCCAGGCGCAGCTGAGTTCCATTCTCTCCGCGGATGAGAACGCGGCCCTCAACGCACTGCTGGGCAAGTACCTGGCGGGTTTCGAAGGCAGCCGGTGAGGCCTTGCGTCGGGGGGCTGCCTCCGCAGTAAACTCGGCTTGTGGGCCAGGAATGAGCACAGCGCGCCCCCCGCAGGCAAGAATGGCGCTTGCCGCTCCACGCAAGTTGATAATTCTCTGGCCATACGAAGCCGGCATCAGGTCTGGTTCAGCCGGCGCTCAGGGGATAGCGGAATGTTTCTCACCAACTCCGACATGGTCGAGCTTGTCGCCTGGCGGCAGCAGTTGCACCGCTCTCCCGAGATATCGGGCGAGGAGCAGGAGACGGCGAAGGCAGTGGTTGCCTTCCTTGCCCCGAGCGAGCCGGACCGTATCGTGACCGGGCTCGGCGGCCACGGCGTCGCGGCTATTTATGAAGGGCGCGAGCCGGGGCCGACAGTGATGGTTCGCTGCGAACTCGACGCCCTGCCGATCGAGGAAATCTCCGAGAGCCCCCATCGCTCCCAGGTGCCGGGCAAATCCCATGCCTGCGGCCATGACGGGCACATGACCATGGTCGCTGCGCTCTCACGCGGGCTCGGCCGCCAACGGCCGCAGCGCGGCCGCGCGGTGCTGCTGTTCCAGCCGGCAGAGGAGAACGGCGCAGGTGCCGCCGCCGTCATCGCCGATCCGAAATTCGCAGAAATCGCGCCGGATTACGCATTCTCGCTGCACAATAAACCCGGCCTGCCATTGGGCTACATCATCCTCTCCGAAGGTCCGGCAAACTGCGCCTCGCGCGGACTGCAGATCGTGCTGACTGGCAAGACCTCGCATGCCTCCATGCCGGAACACGGCATCTCCCCGGTTGCGGCGGTAGCCCGGCTGATGCCGGCATTGACGGCGCTCGGCCCCGGCGGTCCACTCGACGCGGCCTATGCGCTCGTCACCGTGACCCACGCTGCAATCGGCGAAGCTGCCTTTGGCATCGCACCCGGCCGGGCCGAAATTTGGGCGACGCTGCGCACGCTGAACGATGCGCAAATGGGCGCGCTTTGCACACGGGCCGAAGCGCTGGTGCGCGAAGCGGCTGAAGCATCGGGTCTTGGCATCGAGCTGAGCTATCACGACGTCTTCCATCACTGCGAAAACGATGCCGAGGCGGTGGCGCTCCTGCGCAAGGCCTTCGATGACGAGAAGCTGCGGCACGGTGAGGGCTCGCCCTCGCGCGGCTCCGAGGATTTCGGCCTGTTCGGCCGCCAGGCGAAATCGGCGATGTTCATCCTAGGCTCGGGCAAAAACTCGCCGCAGCTGCACAACCCGGATTTCGATTTTCCCGATGCCCTGATCGAGCCCGGTTCGCGCGCCTTCATGCGCACGCTGCGCAATTTGCTCGGCTAGATCCTCGGACCCGATATCGTATCCGATCCGAGGATCCAGCCTCTGCATTTGCATCGGCTTTCCCGAAAACCGCAATCCACTTTTCGGGCCGATGCCTTAGCCCATTGCACCTGACCAAGTGGGCGATGTTCTTGTTGCCAAACCGCAAAGACGCCCTGATCGGCTGCATGATGCCGATCAGGGATTTGCCAAGCATGAGAGGCCGTATTCCATGACCACGCATCAGCCGAATATCCTGGCATCGATCGATCCGGCCAAGCTCGACAGGCTCGCCGAAGTCGCCGTCAAGGTCGGCCTGAATCTCGAGGCCGGGCAGGATCTGTTCCTGACCGCGCCGGTCGCCGCCCTGCCACTGGTCCGGCGGATCGCCGAGCACGCCTACAAGGCCGGTGCCGGGCTCGTGACGCCGATGCTGGCGGATGAGGAGGTAACGCTCTCACGCTATCGCCATGCCCCGGATGCAAGCTTCGACCGGGCGCCGGGCTGGCTCTATGAAGGCGTCGGCAAAGCCTTTGCCGCCAACACCGCGCGCCTCGCCATCGTTGGCGATAACCCGATGCTGCTCTCAGGGCAGGATCCAGCCAAGGTCGCGCGCGCCAACAAGGCCAATTCGATCGCCTATCAGCCCGCTCTCGAGAAAATCGCCGGCTTCGAGATCAACTGGAATATCCTGGCCTATCCGACCGCGTCCTGGGCCCGCCAGGTCTTCCCGGACGAGGCAGAGGACATCGCTGTCGCCAAGCTGGCCGAGGCGATATTCGCTGCCTCACGGGTTGACCGTGCCGACCCCATTTCGGCCTGGGCTGCGCATAATGCGACGCTCCGCAGCCGGACGCAGTGGCTGAACGGGCAGAACTTCCATTCGCTGCACTTTTCCGGGCCGGGCACGAACCTGACGATCGGGCTTGCCGACGGCCATGAGTGGCAGGGCGGCGCCTCGACTGCCAAAAACGGCGTGACCTGCAATGCCAACATCCCGACCGAAGAGGTCTTCACCACGCCGCATGCAAGGCGGGTCTCCGGCCATGTCGTCAGTACCAAGCCGCTCTCGCATCAGGGCACGCTAATCGATGGCATCTCGGTGCGCTTTGAAGAAGGGCGTATCGTCGAGGCCAGGGCCACGCGTGGTGAGGAGGTGCTGAACAAGGTTCTCGACACCGATGAGGGTGCGCGTCGCCTCGGCGAAGTGGCGTTGGTGCCGCATTCCTCGCCGATCTCGCAGAGTGGCGTCCTGTTCTACAATACGCTCTTCGACGAGAACGCCTCCTGCCATATCGCGCTCGGCCAGTGCTATTCGAAATGTTTCGTCGATGGCGCCAGGCTCACGCCCGAGCAGATCGCGGCGCAAGGCGGCAACAAGAGCTTCATCCATATCGACTGGATGATCGGCTCGAACCAGGTCGATATCGACGGTGTGCATGCCGATGGCAGCCGCGTCGCAGTCTTCCGCCAGGGCGAATGGGCCTGAGCAGCCTCGCACAGGCCACGTCTCTCCGCTGATACGAAAAGGCCACCGGGCGAACCCGGTGGCCTCTTCATTTGACGTGTATCGTGCCCCTAGGCGGCAGGCTTAGAACTCTTCCCAGCCCGCATCGGACGCGCGGCCGTTGACGACCTTCTTGGCCGGCATGACGGGGCGCTTCGGCGCAGCCTTGGTCTGTGCGAAGGCCGCCTCGGCAAGCTGGCGCAGGCGCTCGGGCTCAGGGCCTCCTGCATCGATCGCCTCGACATCGGAGGCGCGCAACGCGGGCGGCGCGTAGGACGCTGCCCTGGTCGCAAGGCGCGCGGGGCGGGGCGCCATCTGGGTGACGGCAGCGGCCGCGATCGGGGCGGCCATCGGCCGTCCCTGCTCCGGCCCAGTCCGGAAGGCCGCAACGAGGTCGTTGAGCTGGCCGATCCGCGACGTCAGCGACGCAGCGGAGGCAGCACTCTGCTCGGCCAAAGCCGCGTTCTGCTGGGTCATTTCGTCGAGATGCGCGACAGCCTGGCTCATCTCGTCGATGCCATTGGCCTGTTCGCCGGACGCGGTCGAGATCTCGGCGATGGTGGCAGCGACCTTCTGCGACGCATCGAGGATTTCGGTCAGGGCCGCACCGGCCTGACGCACGAGTTCGACGCCCTCGGTGACCTCTGCATTCGAGGAGGAGATCAGCCCCGAGATGTCCTTGGCGGCGGCGCCTGAGCGCTGCGCCAGGGTACGCACTTCCGACGCAACGACCGCAAACCCCTTGCCGGCATCTCCGGCTCGCGCCGCCTCGACCGCCGCGTTGAGCGCGAGCAGATTGGTCTGGAAGGCAATATCGTCGATCACGCGGATAATGTCGGAGATCTTCTTCGAAGCGCTTTCGATGCGCGCCATGGCCTCGACGGCCCTGCCGGCAATCTCGCCGCCCGACTGCGCAGCTCGCATCGCGTCCTCGGCGATCGTCGCGGCCTGTTTCGAAGACTGGGCCGAAGCCTTGACCGAAGCAGCAAGCTCCTCGGTCGTCGCGGCGGTCTCCTCGAGCGAAGACGCCTGCTCCTCGGTGCGCTTCGACAGGTCGTCGGCGCCCGTGTTGATCTCGCGGGACGCCAGACCGACATCGCCGGCGGTCACCTGGATTGTGCGCACGGTCGAGGACAGGCGATCGACGGTCTCGTTGATCGCGCCCTTCAGATCGGCGAAGCGACCGCGATAAGTGGTATCGACTCGGTTCGTCAGGTCACCGGAGGCAACAGCCTGCAACACCTTCGCGAACTCGGTCGTGGCAGAATCAACCACCGCGTTGATCTCGTTGATGCCGCTGATCAGCTTCTGCATTTGTTCGTCAGCGCCATCGATGGCGAGCCGCGCCGAGAAGTCACCGGACGCAGCAGCCGCAACGACCTCGCCGACATCCGACACGACCGAGGCCATCGACTCGGCCTGACGCAGGCGACGCTCCGCACTTGCGCGCTCCTCCGCCTGCAGTGCGGCGACTTGCTCGGTGCTTTCACGCAACACCGAGACGGCGCGGGCCATGGTGCCGATCTCGTCCTGACGGGCGACATGCGGCACATCGACCTTGGTATCGCCGGCGGTCAGGCGCTCCATGACAGCACTGAGGGCGAGGATCGGCGAGGTGACCGAGCGCTGCGCGAAGATCAATGCCGCACCGAGCGCACCCACCAGGGTCACGAGCAGCACCAGCGGCAGAACCAGCCTGGCCTGCTTCGTGAAGGCTGCCGCCTCGTCGCCGAGCACGTTTCCGGCATCCTCGTTGCGCTTACCGAATGCGACCAGGAGATCGTTCACGGCCTTCCGGTTCGCCCGGTTCAGATCGGTATTGCCCTGCGCATTGGCCGCAGCGGCCGAAACCTGCCGCCCGATACGAACGGTTTCAGTCCGATAGGTGATAAAATCCGCGACCGCCTTCTCGATCTGAGAAACACGTTCCTGTTCGCTCGCCGGGGAAAGCGCCTTCAGCCGTTCGACGAGCTGCCGCATCTGCGGGAAGCGATCTTCCATCCCCTTGCCGTATTGCTCGATCTCCTGCGCGTTCTTGGCCATGTAGATGCCGCGCGACTCCATCACGACACCCGTTACGTGCCCGTTGAGCCGCTCCGTCAGCAAGGCGATGTCGCCCTGGTTGCTTGCGCGTTCGTTCAGACTATCCGCCTTCGAGAGTGCATAGAAACTCAGCACTGCCGAAATGAGCGCGGCCGCTGCAACAATGAGCAGCATGGTCAGGATCTTGATACGGATGGACTTCATCGAACTGCGCCCCGACGCATTATATTTTTTGTTATCAACGCGACACGCTCGCGCGTGGTTGCGGCCAAGAAGAAGGAGCCCTTGCAGGCAAGGGCTGGCGGACAGGCTGCACGGCAGAGCCGTGCATTTCCCATCAAATCACCAAAATCTGTAAAGAACGCTTTAAGCAGAGTGCGCGGGATCATTTCCCGGGGAGCATTTCGGCGCGACTGCGGCCTCATCGACTAGTCCAGCGCGGGGCCTGGATACTTCAGCATCCTTGCAAGTAGTTCAACAATGATTGAACTGCGTAGAGCGAGCGCGGCCACGGATTTCGGGCAGGACGCTGTTCCCGTCACATTCCGCTTCGGCGTTAACGTCTTACTGACCCTGCGGAACGAAACTGACGGCACGATTCGCCGTCAGTTAGAGTTCCCAATGGGCCAGATCCTCCAGTTCCGCTTACCCGTACAGCCGCTCACCATGCCGGAACCGCTGGACATCGACCTTCTGACGGCCGTCGACGTCGCGCTGCGCGACCTTGCCGAGATCACCCAGTACATCACCCTCCCCTCGGCACGGGACCAGGCGGAAGCCTGCCGCTTGATGCTGCAGGATGCCTATGACGCGGCGACGGCCACCGGCTGAAACGCCGGCGGGGGGCTCTCTCAGGCCCGAACCTCGAAGACCATGTTGAACGGGGTCTCGGTCGCACGTCGGAAATGCGAGAATCCGGCATCGAGCACAACCTTGCGAAGGCGCATCTCGCCGGCCTGGGCGCCAAGCCCGAGGCCCACCTCCTGAGACAGGGAGGCCGGCGTGCAGATCAACGTCGAGGCGCCATAATAGATCCGGCCTACCGGGTTGAGATTGTCCTTCAGGCTATCATGCGCAAAGGGCTCGACGATCATCCAGGTGCCGTTCGGGCCCAAGGTCTCCTTGACGTGCCTGCCTGCACCGACGGGATCGCCCATGTCGTGCAGGCAGTCGAACATGGCGACGAGATCCCAGGACCGACCTGGAAAGTCCTTCGCGCTGGCCTGTGCGAAGAACACGCGTTCGGCGACACCGGCTTCCTCCGCCGCGACGCGCGCGCGTTCTATCGAGGGCCCGTGATAGTCGAAGCCCGTAAAGGTGGACTTGGGATAGGCCAAGGCCATCAGAATGGTCGAAGCGCCATGGCCGCAGCCGACATCGGCAACGACGGCGCCCTCCTCCAGGCGCTCCTGCACGCCGTCCAGTGCCGGGAGCCAGTCTGCCACAAGGTGGCTGTTGTACCCGGGCCGGAAGAAGCGCTCGGTGCCGCGAAACAGGCAGTTGCTGTGCTCATGCCAGCCTAAGCCCTTGCCGGTCCGGAACGCTTCCGCAACCTTGGGTTCATCGATCCACATCGACTGGACGATTTCGAAGGCGCCCGCGAAAAAGGCGGGACTGTCGTCCTCGGCGAAGACCATCGCCTGTTCCGCGGTCAGGCTGAAGCGGTCTTCGCCCTCGTCATAGGCCACATAGCCGGCGGCCGCCTGCGCTGACAGCCACTCCCGCAAATAGCGTTCCTTCAAGCCGGTCCTTTGCGCGAGCATCTGCGGGCTGACGGGCTCTCCATCCGCCATCGCCTTGAAGAGCCCAAGTCTGTCCCCGAGCACAACAAGCGCGCCCGAAACGGAGGCGCCGACATCGCCCACGAGATTGCCGATCAGGGCGTCAAGTTTTTGCATATCGGGTTCACGCATCACGTCCTCCCGGTCGAGCGAACTCATCCGGCATCGACGGACGAGTCCCGTTCCAAGTTGGGTTGAGCAGAAGAAGGCCCGAGAGCGCAGATTCTGCGCTATCCGTGGCAATTTCAGGACTGGCCCAGCCTTCGAACTGCGCCGGCGCCCGGCTCGAACCCGATCTGGAACAGTGAGTTGCCCCACCGAGAAACCTGCGATGGAGCCATGCCGCACGGCAACAAATCCGCCTGCACCGACAAGCAAAGGCGCGAGGCCAGGCGCACGAATGAGAGCGGCGGCGGCAACAAGACCTGTTCGGGCCGGAGCATACCGATTGCGAGCGGCCGCACCAAAGGCCGGACCCCGAACGCTCGGCCCCGGCCAGGAGGACGGCCGAGACCCGCAGGAAGAAGGCGTCCCGAACTCCTGGCCGTCATCGCCAAGAGGCCGCGACGCAATCCAGCACCGGGGGCGCTGGATTGCCGAGCGCGCTTAGCCGCCGATATTGAAGGCTGCCAGCGCCGCCATGTTAACGATGTCGGAATCCTTGGCGCCGAGCGGCACGATCTGCACCGGCTTGTCGAGACCGACGATCAGCGGACCGATCACGGTCGAGCCTCCGAGTTCCTGCAGCATCTTGGTCGAGATCGACGCCGAGTGGAACGCCGGCATGACAAGCACATTGGCCGGCGCGGTCAGGCGACAGAACGGGTACTGGCTCATCACGTCGCGATTGAGCGCGACATCGGCCGCCATCTCGCCGTCATATTCGAAATCGACGCGCTGCCCATCGAGGATCTTGACCGCCTCGCGCACCTTCTCGGAGCGCTCGCCCGCCGGATGGCCGAAGGTCGAAAAAGCGAGCATTGCAACCTTCGGCTCATAGCCGAGACGCCGCGCCACACCTGCTGCCTCGATGGCGATTTCAGACAGTTCCCGCGCCGAAGGCATCTCCGTGATCGCCGTGTCGGCGACAAGCACCGTGCGGCCGCGAGAGATCACGACGGAGACGCCGATCAGCCGGTGCCCCGGCTTGTCGTCGATGACACGCCGGACCTCCTCCAGGGCGATCGAGTAGTTGCGGGTGACGCCCGTCACCATCGCGTCGGCATCGCCGAGCGCCACCATCGCAGCAGCGAAATGGTTGCGATCCTGGTTGATCAGGCGCTGGCAGTCGCGGAACAGGTAGCCATGCCGCTGCAGGCGCTCATAGACATACTGGGCATAGGCGGTGTTTCGATGCGAGAGCCGCGCGTTCTGGATCTCGATGCCCTTGGCTTCAAGGTCGACACCGAGGAAGGTCGCGGTTTCGCTGATCCGGTCCTCGCGGCCGACCAGAATGGCGTGGCCCAGTCCTTGATTGACGAAGGAGGTCGCGGCGCGAATGACCTGCTCCTCCTCGCCCTCGGCGAAGACGACGCGCTTGGGGTAGCGGCGAACCCGCTCAAAGATGCGGTTCAGCGTGCCCGCGACCGGATCGCGCCGCGCCGAGAGCTGCGCCTTGTAGGCGCCGGTATCGACAATCGGTTTGCCGGCAACGCCTGTTTCCATCGCGGCCTTGGCGACAGCCATCGGCACGACATGGATCAGACGCGGATCGAACGGGACCGGGATGATATAGTCCTTGCCGTAGCGCGGGCGCGCACCCTGGTAGGCGGCTGCCACCTCGTCCGGCACATCCTCGCGTGCGAGCGAGGCAAGAGCCTCGGCAGCGGCGATCTTCATCTCCATGTTGATCGTGGTGGCGCGGACATCGAGTGCGCCACGGAAGATGAAGGGAAAGCCGAGGACGTTGTTGACCTGGTTCGGATAATCCGAGCGACCCGTCGCCATGATGGCGTCGTCACGCACTGCTGCGACCTCTTCCGGCGTGATCTCCGGGTCGGGATTGGCCATGGCGAAGATGATCGGGTTCGGAGCCATGGAGCGAACCATGTCCGACGTCACCGCACCCTTCTGGCTGAGGCCGAAGAAGGCGTCGGCGCCCTCCATCGCCTGGGCGAGCGTGCGCCGGTCGGTGATGGCTGCATGCGCCGACTTCCACTGGTTCATGCCCTCCGTGCGGCCCTGATAGATCACGCCCTTGGTGTCGCAGAGGATGACGTTGTCGGGCTTGAAGCCCATCGCCTTGAGCAACTCGGTGCAGGCGATGGCGGCAGCGCCCGCGCCATTGACGACGAGCCTGGTCGTCTTGACGTCGCGGCCAGTCAGATCGAGCGCATTGATCAGGCCGGCGGCGGCGATGATCGCAGTGCCGTGCTGGTCGTCATGAAAGACCGGAATATCCATCAATTCGCGCAGGCGCTCTTCGATGATGAAGCATTCCGGCGCCTTGATGTCCTCGAGATTGATGCCGCCGAAAGACGGTCCGAGATAGCGCACCGCATTGATGAAGGCGTCGGCGTCTTCGGTGTCGACCTCGAGATCGATCGAGTCGACATCGGCGAAGCGCTTGAACAGCACCGCCTTGCCTTCCATCACCGGCTTGGAGGCAAGCGCGCCAAGATTGCCGAGACCGAGGATCGCCGTTCCGTTGGTGATCACCGCCACGAGATTCGAACGGGTGGTGTAGTCATAGGCCCGCGACGGATCTTCCGCGATCGCCAGCACCGGCACCGCAACGCCCGGCGAATAGGCCAGCGAGAGGTCTCGCTGGGTCGCCATCGGCTTGGTCGGCACGATCTCGAGCTTGCCCGGCCGCCCCTGCGAGTGGAACAGCAACGCCTCCTGATCGGTGAAGGTCGGGCGGGCGCGTTTGGTCGGCGGGCTATCGTTCATGCGACTGTTCTTTTTGTGAGCGTTTCCTGAAGGGTACCGACATTAGGTCAGCCGGCAGCCGCTCCACAAGGCGCGATTGCGGATCAGGGCTGATGACGATGACGCAAGAATGAAGGGCGGTCGCCGACTTCAGAGCCTGCCCCGAACGCTGCGGACGAAATCACCGACATAGCGATCGAGCGCAACCGTCTGCTCGCTGACCTGGCGCGCAGCCTCCACCACCTGAATGGCGCTCTCGCCGGTCATCCGGGCCTCGCCGCCGACGCTGCCGACACTCTCACTGACCGCATTGGTGCTGCCGGCGACAAGCACCGCGTCCGAGGCGATGCCGGAGACGATCCCGGCCTGCCGACCGACGACCTCGGCAATGGCGCTGGAGGTCTGCTCGATCGCGCTCATCGTGCCTTCGATCCGCGCGATCGCATCTGAAGCGGTGGAGGCGGCAGAGCGGATATCCTGCAGCGTGTCGGCGATGTCGCGCGTCGCCTTCTGCGTCTGCTCCGCAAGGTTCTTCACCTCCCCGGCAACGACGGCAAACCCGCGCCCTGCCGCCCCGGCACGCGCCGCCTCGATCGTGGCATTGAGCGCGAGCAGATTGGTCCGGGAGGCGATGTCCTCGATGAAGGCGAGCACGGAGCTGACCTTGTCGGCAGCCTCGGTGAGACCGGAAACATCGCGGCGCGTGGAGCGGACATAGCTTGCCGCCTCGCGCGCGGTGTCGTCGGCGTGCAAGGTCTGGCGCGTCAGCTCGCGGATCGAGGCATCGATCTCCTCGGCGGCGACCGCGACGCTGCCGACGCGCTGGGAGGCATTCTCGGCCTGGTGCGTCACATCGACGGCGCGCAGTGCCGTGCTATTGGCGTTCTCAGCCATCTGGCTCGCAGCCTGGTGCATATCGCGCACCGAAGCGCCAACCTGCCGCAAGGCCTGCCCCACGGTGACCTCGAGGTCACCGGCAAGTTCGGTCAAGGCTGCCTTGCGTTGTTCCTCCAGGGTCTGCTGGCGCGCTTCCAGAGTCTTCTCGTCGGTAATGTCGAGCAGGATGCCGTCCCAGACCACAGAGCCATCCGCCATCTTGCGCCGCGTCGATTCGCTGCGCAGCCAGACGATCGATCCGCCCGCGCCGCGGTAGCGCGCCTCAAAACGCCAGAGCGTGGCGGCCCCTTCCGGCGCCGCCCGCAGCTGCTCGAACCGCTCCCGGTCCTCGGGCAGCATCCTGYCGAGCCAGATCTCCGGGTCGCGCTCGACCTCTTCCCTGGCAATGCCAAGCGACTTGTCTATGGAGAAGGAGGCGAACCGATAGCTCGTCCCACCCGCGGGATGAAGGATGCGTTGATAGAGCGTGCCCGGCGCCCGCTGGATCAATGTCCGTAGCCTGTAGGAATTCTCGCGCCGCTCACGATCATTATTGATGACGAGGCCAACGAGCATCGTGCCCGCAGCACTGACGGCAATCATGGCCGGCACGGCCTCGCGGAGAAACCGCTCGGCGACAACCCAGCTCGGCATGAAGACCGCCGAGGCGAGCAGGCAACCGGCCCCGACCAGGCTCAGCGCCGCAAGATCGCGGAACGCCAGCGGGCGCCTGCGCCGACCCAGCCAGGCGGCGTAGGCGACACCGGCAAGGGCGTGCAGCACGATTCCCGCAACCCCGGTCGGCATACCGGCCCCGCCATTGGCGTAACGCATGGCGGCAAGCCAAACAGCAGTGACAGCGGCGGCCAGGGGCCCTCCAACCGGCCCGGCCAGAATGGCGAAGACATTGCGGGAATCAATGGCGATGCCGGGCTGGAGCACAAAGGGATGCGCCATGCTGAGTAGGCCGCCGATTGAAAACAGGACTCCGACACAGCATTGGCGCAGCCAGGGCCGCCCCTCGATCAACGGGGCCGCAATGGTCAGGATCAACGCCGCAAGCAGCAGGAACGAAAGGCTCTCGACGAGACTGATCAGAAGCAGCATGAACGGGCCTTGGGCCGGAATGATGAAATGACCGTGCTTTCAATTGTTGAAAGTCTCGCTAACGGATGGCGGCGCGCGTGGTTTTTGATAGCGTCCGCCAGCCATGCGCCGCGACATTCCAGAATCCCCGAGCCTTACCGAAGCAGCGAGTTCAGTCCCGAAGGCTGCGGCCGCGGTCGACGCCGGCCGCGTCACGCCGATGATGGCGCAATATGTCGAGATCAAAGCGGCCAATCCCGATTGCCTGCTGTTCTACCGGATGGGCGATTTCTACGAGCTGTTCTTCCGGGACGCCGAGATCGCCTCGCGCACGCTCGGCATCGTGCTGACCAAGCGCGGCAAGCATCTCGGTGAGGACATCCCGATGTGCGGTGTGCCGGTCGACCGCGCCGATGACTATCTCCAGCGCCTGATCGCCGCCGGACACCGTGTCGCCGTCTGCGAGCAGACCGAAGACCCCGCTGAAGCCAAGAAGCGCGGCGGCAAATCCGTGGTCCAGCGTGACGTCGTGCGACTGGTGACGCCCGGCACCATCACCGAAGAGCGATTGCTGGAACCCGGCCGCGCCAGCCTTCTGGTCGCGGTTGCACGCCGCAAGCTCAGCGATTCGAGCGCGCTCTACGGCCTCGCGTCGGTCGACATCTCGACAGGACGTTTCTCGGTCATGGAGGCCCCGCCGGAGCGGCTCGCCGTCGAGTTCGCCCGGCTTGAGCCGCGCGAGATCGTTTGCCCGGAGGCGATCCACGACGACCCCGAGCTGAAGGAATTCTGGCGCGAACTCACAGTGCCGGTGACCCCACTGGCTCGCGAGGGCCTCGATGCGGCTTCGGCCGAGCGCCGACTCAAGGAGTTCTTCGGCGTAGCCACTCTGGATGCCTTCGGCGCCTTCAGCCGCGCCGAGATTGCAGCCGCAGGCGCAGCGCTGGCCTATGTCGAGCGGACCCAGTTCGGCGCGCGCCCACCCCTGTCGCCACCCGTACGCGATTCCGGCAGCGCGACCATGCTGATCGACGCTGCGACACGCGCCAATCTCGAGCTGACGCGCACGCTTTCGGGCGAGCGAACCGGCAGCCTTCTCTCCAGCATCGACCGGACGGTGACCCCCGGCGGAGCGCGGCTGCTGGCGGAGCGGCTTGCCGGGCCGTTGACCGAGCCGGCGGCGATCGCCATGCGGCACGACGCCGTCGAGGCGCTGCTGAACGATGCGCCCCTGCGCGAGACCCTGCGCGGAGAGCTCGACCACGTGCCGGATATCGCCCGCGCCCTCGCCCGGCTCTCGCTCGATCGCGGCGGTCCGCGCGACCTGGCGGCGCTGGGCGCAGGCCTGACTGCGGCACGGGCGATCGCGCAGTCGCTCGCCGACCAAGACACTCTGCCGGAAGCCCTGACCCAGGCCGCCCGAACGCTGGCCGCAACCGACCCGGCCCTGCCCGCCCGGTTGACCGAGGCGCTGGCCGACGATCTGCCGCTCAACCGCCGCGACGGACGCTTCGTGCGCGACGGCTATGACCCGGCCCTCGACGAACTCAGGCTGCTCCAGGTCGATTCGCGAAAGGTCATTGCCCAGCTCCAGGCGCGCTATGCGGCCGAAACCGGCTGCCGCACCCTGCGGATCAAGCATAATTCCATGCTCGGCTATTTCGTCGAGGTGCCGCAGGCCGCCGGCGAGGACTTCCTGAGGGAGCCCTGGCGCGCCACCTTCGTCCACCGTCAGACCATGTCGGACGCGATGCGCTTCTCCTCGGTCGAGCTCGGCGAGCTCGAATCGAAGATCGCCTCAGCCGCCGACCGCGCGCTGAAGCTCGAACTCTCAGTCTTCGCCTCGCTCAATGCCGCCGTTCTCGACGAAGCCGAGCCCGTGAAGGCGGCGGCGCTCGCTCTCGCCGAGATCGATGTTGCCGCAGCCCTTGCGGCACTCGCGGCCAACGAAAACTGGACGAGGCCCCTCGTCGATGACGGCGCCGATTTCACCATCAAGGGGGGGCGCCACCCGGTTGTCGAAGCCGCACTGAAGCGCGACGGAAAGCCCTTCGTCGCCAATGACAGCGAGCTCTCGGCTCTTGGCGCGGCCGACACCGGCGGACGCATCTGCCTCATCACCGGCCCGAACATGGCGGGTAAATCGACTTTCCTGCGGCAGAACGCGCTGATCGCCGTGCTGGCGCAGATGGGCTCCTATGTGCCCGCCGCGAGCGCCCATATCGGCATTGTCGACCGGCTGTTCTCACGCGTAGGCGCCGCCGACGATCTCGCCAGGGGGCGCTCGACCTTCATGGTCGAAATGGTCGAGACCGCCGCGATCCTGAATCAGGCCGGGCCGCGCGCGCTCGTCATTCTCGACGAGATCGGCCGCGGCACGGCGACCTTCGACGGCCTGTCGATCGCCTGGGCTGCGATCGAGAACCTGCACGAGATCAATCGCTGCCGCTCGCTGTTCGCGACGCATTATCACGAGCTGACAGCGCTCGGAGACCGGCTGGCCCGCGTCACCAATGCCACTGTGCGCGTGACAGAGTGGAATGGCGAGGTCGTCTTTCTGCATGAGGTCGTGCCCGGTGCCGCCGACCGCTCCTATGGCATCCAGGTCGCCAAGCTTGCCGGCCTGCCGCCGGCCGTGGTCGAGCGGGCCCGCGCCATTCTCGGAGAGCTGGAGAAGACGGAGCGCGAGAAGCCTGTCGCCTCGCTGGTCGATGATCTGCCGCTCTTTGCGGCGCCGACCCGGCGACCTGCCCCCGTTGCTGCGGCCGAAGCGAGCCCGGACGTATTGCGCGAAGCACTCGCCGCGCTCGACCTCGACGAGATGACGCCACGCGCTGCGCTTGACGCCCTCTATCGACTGAAAGCGCTGGATTAAAGCATCGGCCCGAAAAGTGGATTGCGGTTTTCGGAAAAACCGGTGCGAAAACAAAATTTTAGGTCATCAGACCGGATACGATTTCTGGTCCGATGATCTAAGCGCCAGCAAGCCGCCGGATGCTGGTGATGGCGCCGAAGCTCTTGTCCAGGATGCGGTCGCGAGCGGTGCGCAACGGCTCGCGATGGACCGTCATCGTATAGCCATTGGCGTGCAGCAGCGTCTCGGCATCGGTCATGATGCCGACATGCCCCTTCCAGAAAACGAGGTCCCCGCGCTTCAGGCCGAGGAGGCTCTCGTCGAAGGCGATTGGCTCGCCTATCGCCGCTTCCAGCATGTCGGAATCACGCGGCGAGGCGATCCTGGCCGCAGCCAGAGCCAACTGAGTAAGGCCGGAGCAATCGAGACCGAGGCTTGTCTTGCCGCCCCAGAGATAGGGGACATGCTCGAAGCGCTCGGCAACGGCAACGAAATCGGTCTCCCCCTCGCTGAGTTCCGCGAGATGCGTGCGCCAGACATGGCCACCATCGGCGAGTACGAAAAAATTGCCGCTCTCGCCGGCAACGGCCAGGCCGGCGCCCAGCGACAGCGCGGCAAGCGGCGGCAGTTTGATCGAGGCTCCGGGATAGACAAAGGTCCGCAGCGCACGAACGCGGTGCGTCGGCGCGGGCACATCGGCGCGCAGCGCATCGTCCGGCAAATAGCCGACATAGCCGTCGGCGCCGAGCTGGCCCCAGGCCCAGCCCTCATGCTGCTCGTAAACCTGCACGACCTCGCCTGCGAGTGCCTCGGTATCGAGAGGGGCGTCGGGACGCGGCTCACGCCGAACCGGTGCGGAAGGGGCAACGACGCGCATGGTGACGGGATCGGCGAAGGCGCGCGCCTCGACCTGGCCCATCAGGTGCCGCGCGGCGAGGTCGGAACGGGCTGGGGTCAGGCGGCGGTCGAGAATCGTGTTCATGCGGGCACCATAGCCGGAGCCTGCTGTTGCGCGAAGACGCCTTTGCTCAACCCGGCCCGAGATCACGCGCCCGTTGCACCACCAGGTCGGCAAGCCGTTCGACAGCCAGCGCCCCGGCCACGGTCCGCTGGATCACGACATTGCGCCGGTCGAACTCGTCGCGCCTGCGCGTGACGAGGCCGAGCTTGCCCATCGTGTCGAGCGCGCGGGTGATCACGGGCTTGGTGACGCCGAGCTGCTGAGCAAGTCCGCGCACGGTATGCGGCGGCAACTCGAGATAGATCGTCAACAGGATCGCGGTCTGGCGGGCCGAGAGGTCCGCCTGACCGTCATGCACCAGATCGAGATGCACCTGCCGCCAGAGCCTGAGCGCCTGCGAAGGCCTGATCTCCAACGCCATGACTGATACGAACCCCGATCGTTACGGGTCCGTATCATTATCGCGCCAAGCCGCGGCTGCAATCGCTCTCGTCGAACAGACTTAACCGTCGACTATCGATGGCATGCCGCGCGGAGATCGCCGGGCTTCATCCCTGGACCTTCGGATAGAGCTGCTTGACCAATGCATAGGTCAAACGCGCGGCCTGGCATTCGCCGCCCTCGGGGCGGCCGGGCTTCGACGATGGGTTCCAGGCATATATATCGAAATGCGCGTAGGACTGTGTCTTCTCGACGAACCGATTGAGGAAGAGCGCAGCCGTGACGGAGCCGGCAAACGAGCCCCCGGAGACGTGGTTGACGTCGGCGATCTTGGAGTCGAGCAGCCCGTCATAGGGCGGCCAGAGCGGCATGCGCCAGACCGGGTCGTTTACCGCCTGCCCCAGCCGGGAGATTTCGACCGCAAGCCCCTCGTCATGGGTGTAGAAGGGTGGCAGCTCGGGACCGAGCGCAACGCGGGCGGCACCGGTCAGCGTCGCATAGTCGATCAGCAGCTCCGGGGTTTCCTCATCCGCCAAGGCCAGCGCATCGGCCAGAATGAGCCGGCCCTCAGCGTCGGTGTTGCCGATTTCGACCGTCAGCCCCTTGCGGCTCTGGAGCACGTCGCCCGGGCGGAACGATGCACCGGAAACGGCATTCTCGACGGCGGGCACAAGGAGGCGCAGCCGTACCGGAAGCTTCGCCTGCATGATCATGCGCGCGGCGGCAGCCGCGGCCGCGGCACCGCCCATGTCCTTCTTCATCAGCAGCATGCCGGCATCTGTCTTGAGGTTGAGCCCGCCCGTATCGAACGCCACGCCCTTGCCGACGAGCGTCACCTTGGGATCGGCCGGATTGCCCCAGACAAGGTCGATCAGGCGCGGAGCGCGCGGCGACGCCCGGCCCACGGCATGGATCATCGGGAAGTTGTGCTCGAGCAGATCGTCCCCGACCTGGCTGGCGACGCTCGCACCAAAATCCTGCCCGAGCTGACGGATCGCGGCCTCGATCTCAGCGGGGCCCATGTCGCTTGCCGGCGTATTGACGAGATCACGGGCAAAGGCGACCGCCTCGGCGAGGGCGCTCAGCTCCACACCATCCACGCCCTCGGGCAATACCAACCGGGCGCGGACCGGCTGCGGCTTGCGGTAGCGCTCGAAACGATAGGACTGGAGCAGCCAACCCAGCGCCGCAAGGCCGAAATCATCGATCTCGCCCTCCAGACGATAATCGCCCTCCGGCAGGACCGCGGCGAGCCGGCCGGGAGCAAATGGGTCGCGTCGGCGCGCCGATGCCCCCTCGACACCAAGGAGCACCGCGCTGACAGCGCCCAGCCCATCGGGCAGCACGACATGCTGCCCGGGACGCGCGGCGAAGCCATGGGCCTTCGCAAAGCGCGCGGGCTCGGGCGCGAGGCGCTCAATGAGTGCCGGCCAGCCCGCCTTCGAGACGAGATGAACCGGGACGGCGGACGGCGCAGAGGCAAGGAGCAGGCTGTGCACGGCTGAAGGAACCTGTTCGAAGGAGTGAGCGGCGAGGCCAGTTAAGGAAGCATTAGGGTTAACGTTTTACCACCAGAACGACCAGTTCTCTCTCGTGGCAAGGCACTCTGGCCCATGTCCCGCTGCTTCTCCGCAGTTTTGTATCCTTCGTCTGCGGCCTCCCGCGTCCGGCTGTTGGCAGCCGTCTGCCTCGCCTCGCTCGCCCTGGCCGGCTGCCAAAGCCGCGGCGGGATCGGCGACATCACCGGCTCCATCGGGCGATCCGCCCCGACCCAGCCACGCGGACCCGCCGAATGGCGCGCCGAGGCCGACCAATGGGGCAAGCGCTACGACGCGAACCAGAAGGACCGGAACTCCGCCTTCTACTATGCCCGCGCGCTGCGGGCGCTCGACCAGAATGCCCAGGCTCTCGCCGTTCTGCAGAACGCTGTCCTCATACACAACGACGATAGCGAGATGCTCGGTGCCTATGGCCGTTCGCTGGCCGATAACGGCCGCTACAAGGAAGCAGATGAGGTGCTCTCGCGCGCCCATTCGCCGGAGCGTCCGGACTGGCGCATCCTGTCGGCACAAGGCACCGTCGCCGACCAGCTTGGCGAACATGCCCGCGCCCAGCAGATCTATGAGACCGCCCTCAAGCTCGCTCCCGGCGAGCCCACGGTGATGTCCAATCTCGGCCTGTCGCTCGCGCTGTCGAAGCGCCTGCCCGAGGCCGAGCGCGTACTGCGCGAGGCGTCGAACTCCAACCGGGCCGACGCGCGCATCCGGCAGAATCTCGTGCTGGTGCTCGGCCTGCAGGGCAGGTTTGGCGAAGCGGAAACGCTGGCGCAGCAGGACCAAAGCCCGGCCGAAGCAGCCGCAACCATCGCCTATCTCAAGCGCAGCGTCAGCCAGCCCAATAGCTGGAACATGCTCAAGGGCGGCAGCAAGGCAAAGACCGCGGCATCTGCGCAGCCTGAACAAGCGGATCGGTCCATCCCACAGGGTTAGGCAGGCCGGTCACCTCGGCGGGGCCTCCAACCACGAGCATATGAGCCGTCAGGAGGCATCTGCAGCACCCGCCGCACCCCTTTGCTCTTGCTCAGGCCCAATACGCGCGTGGCGGCTTACAGGTCGCGCGGACGAGGCTATTTCAGCCTCATCACCTGAATGATCGCCGGCGTCATGATCACGACGAAGAGCACCGGCAGGAAGAACAGGATCATCGGCACCGTCAGCTTCGGCGGCAATGCCGCAGCCTTCTTCTCCGCCGCCATCATGCGCTGGTCGCGACTTTCCTGCGCCAATGTCCGCAGCGCCGTACCGAGCGGCGTGCCGTAGCGCTCGGCCTGAACCAGCGCGGTCGAGACCGACTTCACGCCCTCGAGTCCGGTGCGAGCGGCCAGGTTCTCATAGGCCTGGCGTCTTTCGGCGAGGTACGAGAGCTCGGCCGTGCAGAGCGCGAACTCCTCGGCGAGGGGGACCGACTGACCGCCAATCTCGGTCGAGACCTTGCGGAAACCATGTTCGATCGACATGCCCGCCTCGACACAGATCAGCAGCAGGTCGAGCGCATCGGGAAACGCCTGCCGCATCGACGCCTGGCGCTTCGAGATCTGGTTCGACAGGAATATCTCCGGCGCCTTGATGCCCAGATAGGCGCCGCCGATCGCCATGCCGAACCGGATCAAGGGCGGCTGACCGAAATCCTTGATGAAGAAGACGTAGAAGAGCGTGAACAGGAAGAGACCGATCGGCGTCACCAGGCGGAAGAACAGGAAGCCGATCTCGGCCTGTGGCCCGCGATAGCCCGCCATGGCGAGCTGCTTCTTCGCGGTTTCAGTCCCGAGCCAGTCGCCCAGCTTGAACTGATCGACAATGCGCCGCATGAACGCCTTTGGTTCCTGGCGCAGCGAGACCTTGTCCTTCTGCCGGTTCAGGCGATCCCGCTCGCGCGCACGGATCTTGTCGCGCTCGATCGCAACATTCTTCATGCGCTTGTTGAGGTCGTTGCCCTCGACCAATGGCATCGCCAGGGTCAGAACCGTCGCGGCGGCAGCGACGGCAGCAAGCAACGCAACCAGGAACTGGCTGTCGGCGAGCTTGTCGGCGATGAGGGCAATCATTCCCGCAGCCTCAAATGTCGAAATTGATCATTTTGCGCATCGTCATGATGCCGATCAGCATCCAGACTCCGCTGGCGACGAGCGCGACCTTGCCGATCTGCGTGAGCCAGAGAAGCTCGATATATCTCGGGCTGGTCACGTAAACGAGGGTCGCAACCACCGGGGGCAAGGCCCCGATGATCGCTGCCGAAGCCTTCGCTTCCATCGAAACCGCCTGGATCTTGTCGCGCATCTTGCGACGTTCGCGAATGACTTTCGACAGATTGCCGAGGGTCTCCGCGAGATTGCCGCCCGTCTTCTGTTGGATCGCCAGCACGATGCCGAAGAAATTGGCTTCCGCGCACGGCATGCGCTCGAAGAGCTTGGCGGCAGCCTCGGTCAGCGGAAGCCCCAAGGTCTGGCTCTCGATGATCAGCCGAAACTCAGTCCGGACGGGCTCGACGGCTTCGGCAGCGATGATGCGCAGGCAGTCGTTGAGCGGCAGGCCAGACTTGACGCCGCGCACGATGATGTCGAGCGCATTCGGAAATTCGTTGCCGAACTTCTTCAGCCGCTTCGCCCGGGTCCGCGACAGAAGCCAACGCGGCAGGCCGAAGCCGCCAATGAACAGACCGACCAGAAGGAGCAGGAGATTGGCTGTTGCCAGGAAGAACAGGAAGCCTACAACCACGCCCGAAACGGCGCTGATGATATAAAACTTGCGGCGGTCCCAGCTCAGCCCTGCCTGAAGCAACAGGAGTTCGAGCGTGACCTTGTTGCGAGCGTTTTCCCTGGTTTCGATGTCCTTCAGGCTCTGGGCGATCTGGCCGCGCTTCTGCCGCGCCTGCACTTCGCGATCGACAGTCCGTACGGCAACCGGGGCTGCGAACTCCTTGCGGCGCTTCTCCACCCGGGTCTGCCCGCTCAGCGCCGGATAGAACAGCGCGTAGACCACGCCGCCCGCCGCAAAGGTCGCCAGCACGACAACCGCGATGACACTCAGGTCCATGGCTCAAGTCCGCCCATAGCCGCGATCAAGCAGCATTGGCTTCATCCTGGACGGCGAGTTGATCGATCGCCGTGGCAAGCCGCTGCTCCTCACCGAAATAGCGGGCGCGCTCCCAGAAGCGCGGCCGGCCGATGCCGGTCGAGCGGTGCCGCCCGATCAGCTTGCCTGCCGCATCCTCGCCGAGCACCTCATAATTCATCAGGTCCTGGGTGATGATGACGTCGCCCTCCATCCCCATCACCTCGGTGATATGGGTGATCCGGCGCGAGCCGTCGCGCATACGCTGGGCCTGAATCACGACATCGACGGAGGAGCAGATCATCTCCCGCAATGTCTTCGAAGGCAGGCTGAACCCACCCATGGTGATCATGGATTCGATACGGCTCAGGCATTCGCGCGGCGTATTGGCGTGGAGCGTCCCCATCGATCCGTCATGGCCGGTGTTCATCGCCTGCAGCAGGTCAAACGCTTCCGGGCCACGCACCTCACCGACGATGATCCGCTCGGGCCGCATGCGCAGGCAGTTCTTGACGAGGTCGCGCATGGTGACCGCGCCCGTGCCCTCGAGATTGGGCGGGCGTGTCTCGAGGCGCACGACATGGGGCTGCTGGAGCTGCAGTTCGGCAGCGTCCTCGCAGGTGATGACCCGCTCGTCATGCTCGATATAGTTGGTCAGGCAGTTCAGCAGGGTCGTCTTGCCCGAGCCCGTGCCGCCGGAAATCACGATATTGCAGCGCACCTTGCCGATGATCTTGAGGATTTCGGCACCTGGCGGCGAGATCGCGCCAAAACGGACGAGCTGATCCAGCGTCAGCTTGTCCTTCTTGAATTTGCGGATGGTGAGAGCCGGCCCGTCGATCGCCAGCGGCGGCGCGATGACATTGACGCGTGAGCCGTCGGCAAGGCGAGCGTCGCAGATCGGCGAGGATTCATCGACCCGCCGGCCAACCTGGCTGACGATGCGCTGACAGATGTTCATCAGTTGCGCGTTGTCGCGAAAGCGAACATTGGTCAGCTGGATCTTGCCGCCGGTCTCAATGAAGGTGCGCGAGGCTCCATTGACCATGATGTCGGCGATATCGTCCCGCGCCAACAGCGGCTCCAGGGGCCCGTAGCCGAGCACGTCGTTGCAGATATCGTCGAGCAGTTCCTCCTGCTCGGCGATGGAAAGCACGACGTTCTTGAGCGAAATGATCTCGTTGATGATGTCGCGGATTTCCTCCCGCGCCGATTCACCATCGAGCTTCGCGAGCTGAGAGAGGTCGATCGCCTCGATCAGCGCCCCGAAGATCATGCTCTTCATCTGGTAGTAATCGTCGGACTTCGGTGTTTCGACCGGAGCCACGGGCGCTGCCGACACCTGACGACGCATGTCGGGAGGCGGCGCAGACGATTCGAGCGGGCGCGCAGCCGAAGCCGGGCCCGAGATCTTCGCATTCAGCGGCTGCGTCGCCGCAGCGTTCGAGGATCGCTTTCCGAACATGTCACCCCTCCTTCACGCTACGACACGGCCGGCGGCCGGTCGCAGCGAGCAGGCAACAGCGCACAAAACCGTCACGGCTCAGGCCCTGCGACGCTTGAGCTTGGCGACCAACGGCTCCAGCAGGCTGCGCTTTCCGCGCCTGGCCTCACCGCGGCCGGTCAGGGTGCTTGCAATATGGATGAAGGCCTCGTTGATCTTGCCGCCGGCCTGGACCTCCGCAACCATCTGCCCGTTATTTGCCGCCGTGCCGAAGACCTGCGCGTCGAAGGGAATCCCGACGAGCACCTCGACACCCAAGGCCTTGGCAAATTCCCCTGCGTCGATCTCGGGCCGCTTGGGCAAGCCGACTTGATTGAGCACCAGACGTGGCGGCGAATCATTCGGGCGGCTGGCCCGGGCCAGATCGATCAGGTTCTTGGCATTCCGCAGCGAGGCGAGTTCGGGGCCGGCAACGATCACGACCTCGTCTGCACCGATCAGACAGCGCCTGACCCAGCCGCTCCAAAGATGCGGCACATCGAGAACCACGCAAGGAACGCTGGCGCGCAACAGATCGAAGAGTTGCTCGAACGCGTCCTCTTGCAGGTCGAGTGTCCGATCCAGCATCGCCGGCGCCGCCAGCAAGGCGAGATTGTCGCTGCAGCGCGAGAGCAGGCGATCAAGCATGTTGGCATCAAGCCGCTCAGGCGCGAACACCGCCTCCGCGATGCCCTGCGGCGGATCCTGATTGAAGTCGAGCCCCGCCGTGCCGAAAGCGATGTCGAGATCGACGATCACGGTCGATAAATCGAGATTGCGCGCCATCGCCCAGGCGACGTTATGCGCCACGGTCGAAGCGCCGACCCCGCCCTTGGCGCCCATGACGGCGACGATGCGCCCGAGATTGCGAGCCCCGGGGGCCACATAGAGTTCGGACAGGGTGCGCAGGATGTCGAGCGGCTCAAGCGGAGCGATCAGGTAATCGCTGACGCCTCGGCGGATCAGATCACGGTAGAGCTGGACGTCATTGACATGCCCGATGACGACGACCTTCGTGCCGGCATCACAGCTCTGCGCCAACGCATCGAGATGGCCGACGAGCGTGGCACCGTCGGACACCGTTTCGAGCACGATGACATTGGGCGTCGGCGCGGTGCGGAACGCCTCGACCGCGGCCGCGGGTCCCCCCATCTGGACGCGAGAATGCGTCTTCTCCATGCGCCGGTCAGTGGTCGCCGTCTGCGTGGCAGCAGCAATGGCAGGCGTTTCGCAAAACGCCTGCAGCGTGATGCGAGGCAGCGGCGCGATGACCTCGTCGCCGGCACTGCTCGCCGCCTGGGCTTCGAAATTCTGCGCCGGATCCATCAGCGGCCTCCGACCGACTGGTTGATCTGCGGCGTTTCCTGCCGGTACTGGGTCGAGGGGTCCTTGCCCTCACGCAGCTTGCCGATCGCGTTCATGCGCTTGACGATATCGGCGCGGCCCTCGGTCCGGCCGCGGACGAGGTCGATCGGATCGGCGACCTGCGCGGCCAATGTCGCCTGGCTGGAACAGCCGAAATTCCAGAGCGGTTCGTTGGCCATGTCCAGTTTCCAGTCGGAGACGCCCGCGTCCTGCGTCCATTGTCCGCAGGAATGCGGCAGGCCCGCCTGCAGCGAGGCGAATGTCAGGCGAATGGGCGAGGCGAGATTCGGGTCCGCGATGGGATAGGTCCTGACCGAGAGCGATCCGGGCGGCACCCCGCCCTGCGCCAGGGCTCTGCGGATCGCTTCGAGCGTGCCATGCGTTGCCATCTCCCGGCCGGCACCGGTTGGCACCTGTGCTACGAGCCCGCCACGCCCACTGCGCCGGTAGTCCGCGGCGAAACTGGCGACATCCTCGGCCTGGCGACGATCGAGACCCGCACCGGCCCGTACGATGAAGACATCAAGCGAACGTGGCGCATCACGCAGCACGATCGGGTGCCGCTCGCGCAGATCGCTGGCGCTGATCGACCCCGTCGTGTCGGTCTTCGACGCGCAGGCTCCAAGCGCAATGCCGGCGGCCAGAACGGCGGCCAGAGGCCAATGGCCCATCCGCTGCTGTCCTCGATCTGTCATGGCCCGAGCCACCCTTTGCGCGTTCATGAGAGCACCCTTAGTCGGCAATGAAGCCGACCCGGCCCCTGTAGGCCTGAGGCAACGGCCCGCTATTGGTGCCATAGATCTTGTTCAGCCTGCCGAGCAGGACGGCCTGCGCATCATGGGCATCGACGAAGCCGTCATCCGGGCGCTGGATCTGGTTCGGCTCCATCGGCTTGGCGATATAGGGCGTGACCGTGATCATCAGCTCGGTCTCCTCGCGCTGATAGTCGCGCGAGCGGAAGAGCACGCCGATCACCGGCAGGTTCATCAGCCCCGGGAAGCCGTTGATCGACTGTTTCGAGACGCGCTGGATCAGCCCGGCCGTCGCCAGGGTGCCGCCCGACGGCAGCTCGACCGTGGTGTCGGACTTGCGCACGCGGAAGGCGGGGGCATTCACCGATTCCCGGGTATTGGTGCCCCGCGGCGCATTGCTCGTATTGCTGAGCCGGAGCTGGTTCTCGAAATCGAGCTCCGTGACTTCGGTAGCAATGCGCATGCTGATCTTGTTGTCGGACAGGACAATCGGGGTGAAGTTCAAGGAAACGCCGACGGGCTTATAGACGATGCCGAGGGTGCAGATGCCCGACGAGTCGCAGGAATAGCCGTTGGGCACGGGGACATCGCCACCGGCGGTGAACTTGGCACTTTCCCCGGAGATCGCAGTGACCATCGGTTCCGCCAGAACGCGGGCGAGGCCCGCGCGCTCAAGCGCACGCAAGGTGAAATTGGTCGAGTTCCCGATCCCGGCTCCGATCGCCGTCGCCGCCAGGGACTGCGGTTGCAACGGAAGCGGGTTCTCGATCGACGGCGTGATCGAGAAATTGCCGAGCTTCCACTCGCCGGACGAGTTGATGCCGAGCTGCTTGATCGCCTTGCGCGAAACCTCGGAGATGACGACCTTGACCATCACCTGGTCGCGATCGCGGATCGTCAACGAGTTGATCACGGCGCCCTTGGACGAGGAGAAGATGCCGGAGGCAGTCCCTACGAAGGCATTCGCGATGTCGACCGCCTGGGTCGCTTCCGATGCATTGGCGACATTGCCGAGCAGGAGGATGGAATTGCCGGCCGGCTTGACCTCGATCTGGGCCCTCGGCATCGCCGCACGCAGCGTCTGGCGCAGCACGTTGAGATCCCGCCCGACTTCGATTTCGAGCGCGGAAATCTGGCGGCCTTCGGAGTCGATCACGAACATCGAGGTCGAACCATCGGCGATGCCGATGATGAAGAGCTTGCGCGCCGAGCGGACGACCGCGTTGGCCACCTTGGGGTTGGCGACGAAGACTTCCTTGGCGTCGCGCGGTAATTCCACGATCAGTGAACGACCGATCGAGAGCGTGAGCTTGCGGGCAATGGCATGCTCGCTGGAGCCGACATTCAGAACCGGGGCAGGCCCCGTCGACTGAGCCATGGCCGGCAGGCCGAGCAGAAGTGCCAGAACCGGCCCCGCGACGGAACGGAGAATGCGCCTTGGGATCATGGCTTCACGCTTTTGCTGGTGACGCCGTAGCGCACGAGGGTCAGGCCGCCTTCGGTGTCGGGGCGCCCGGCGTCGCCGGCATCCTTGAGGCTGCGCAAGGCGAGCGAAAGCGTGCCGTTGCGTTGTGCCTGAGCGACGATCTCAACTTGACGCGGCTCGAGTTCGAGTGTGGCCGTCTCGCCGATGACGACCTTCTCGCCATTGCGTTCCTGAATATTCTGACCGATCGCCAGCACCCGGACATTGGTCAGGATCGTTTCGCTGATGAAGCTCTCGGCGCCGCTATTCGCGTTGCCGCCGCCTCCCTCCTGGTGAGTCCGGATGACGTCGACCCGGTCGTTCGGCAGGATGAAGCCACCCGCCGTATTGGCGCCGCGGCTATCGGTGCCGATCGCGGTTGCCCTCTTGCCGGCCGGCAGAACCGCCGAAAGGAATCCGGTGCCGTCAGTCTTGATCAGCTTCTCGCGACGGATCGGTTCTCCACCAGACACCGCGAAACGCGCCAGCTGCCCGGCCAATTCGGTTTCGGCCTCGGGCGCCTCGGTCTTGCGGATGACCCCGGCTGGAACACTGTCAGCCGGCCAATCGATCCAGCGCATGTCGCCGGCAGCGAGCGTATTGCCGACCGGTATATCAGCGGCCGCGACGAGAACCGGAACCGTCGGCGCCGGCTCATAGCGTGTCACCGGAGTCGGTGTGGCCTTGGGGCGTTGGATCAGCAATGCTGCGCCAAGCCCCGCAACGAGCGCGACGACCAGGATGATGATACGGGCTGGACTCATGAACGCCGATCCTCGGCCAAGCTGCGTTGGCTCTCGAAGAGGATCGTGACCCGGGATTCGTCAAATTATGGTTAACCCGGCGTAACTTTCACCAACCGCCTAGAGACCGATGGCAGCGCGCCAGATCGCCGTGTCGGGCAGGACGATGAGAGCCGAGCAGGCAAGGGCGATCCCATAGGGCACCCCCTGATTCGCCGCATGAAGCCGGCGCAACCAGGGCCAGTTCTCCCCTAGTGCCGGCAGGGGGGCGGTGCGCAGCTTCATCACGATCAGGGTCAACGCCGAGCCGAACATGGCGGCCACGAACAGATAGGGCATCAACTGCCCGAAGCCGAACCAGAGCGCCGTTGCGGCAGCCAGCTTGGCGTCACCGCCGCCGATCCAGCCTGCTGCAAACAGACCGAAACAGATCGCAAGGACCAGGCCACCAGCGGCGAAATGCCAGGCGATCTGAACCCAGGGCAGGCCGATGATGAGAGCGCTGGGCACGAAAAGCACGACGAGGCCGAGACAGAGCCTGTTCGAGATCGTCATCGAGAACAGATCGCTCGCCGCAGCATAGGCCATCGCGGCGGGAAAGAGGACGAGGAGGAACAGCAGCGGAAGCGACATCGAAAGGGCTCCGGGCAATGCAGCTTCATCAACGATGCGTCAGCATCGCACCCAACTCTGTAGAAACAGTATCCCGGCCGGCCAGGCGTGAACCGGGACGCAAAACGCCCCGGACCAGCCGGGGCGTTCGTTGCGTAAAGCAGACAGTAGCTTAGGTCTTCGGCGTAGCGACAGTGGTCAGCGCGCCGGAGATTCGGCCGAACAGAGCGCTGAGATCGGTGCCGAGCGTCGTGACGGTGCCGATGATGACGACGGCGATCAGGCCGGCGATCAGGCCGTATTCGATGGCGGTCGCGCCGGACTCGTCCTTGGCAAAGCGAGCGAACAGATTCTTCATGACGGAACTCCTATTGCACCACGGTTTGACTGCTGCCTTCGCTCTGAACGGCTTCGGTCAGCGACAAGACAGACACTACCCAGAAGCCGTTGCGTTTCGGTTAAACGAAACAAAGAACTCATCGCCAATCGCGGACATTTTCTGGATGGTTAACGCCAGATTTATTGAATTCATGACCCATTATCATGATGAACACCAGTTAGTATTTGAATTTAATTACGACTATACGTGCCATCACAATCGACTTTGGCCGTTCGAACAATGTTTATCTCACAGGAGAGCGTGACCTTAAGCGACACTCCATTTCTCATTCTGGAAATCACCTGCTCAATAAACATGTTCGCGGGGGGGCATTAGGATTCGATTCATCATTTTCGGCTTTACTCCAGACGTTGGAAACCTAGGGCGCAACCATGTCGACTGTCCTGAGTTGTGCCCTGCGCCGCGGAGCGCTGGCCATGGCCGCGTCCGGCGCGATCCTGCTGGGAAGCGCGCCCGTAGCACGATCGGCGCCGGAACCAGTCCGGCCCGACACGGTCGCCGTCATCGTCGATCACGCCAAGCTCGTCAGGCTGCCGGAAAAGGCCCAGACCGTCATCGTCGGTAATCCGGCGATCGCCGATGTCTCCGTGCAAAGGAACGGAGTGATGGTAGTGACCGGCAAGAGCTTTGGCGTCACCAATCTGATCGCGCTCGATGCCAGCGGCAGCCTGCTGGCGGAATCGCTCGTGCGCGTCAGCGCGACCGCGGATTCCATTCTCACGGTCCAGCGCGGCATGGAGCGGGAGAGCTATTCCTGCACGCCGACCTGCCAACCGACCGTGCAGCTCGGGGACGCAACGAAATATTTCGGTGATGTCGGCGGGCAAACGACCAAGCGCAACGCTCTCGCCAGCGGCGATAAATAGGCTTCGCAGCGCTCAAGGTGAAGGTTTCGCTAACGCCAGTGCGGCTTCGGCGAACCAGGCCCTAACAAGTCGGCAATGCTTTGCGGCTAGGGTGTATCCACTGAAGAGCAGAGCCCTCGCGGCATCTGCATCCGGATGGATGGCTTAACGGGTCATGGTCACATCGCCTTCTCGAACGAGCGGACGTGTCGGGCGACGCCTCCTCAGGGACCCATGGATGGGATCCAACGGCCTTTGCAGGAACCAGCGCGGCGCGACTGCCGTCGAGTTCGGGCTCGTCGCGTTTCCGTTCCTCCTGCTTGTGTTCACGATCATCGAAACCGGGCTGATGCTGTGGACCTACCAGGTGCTCGATGACGCCGTGAAGCAGGCGGCGCGGACGCTCCTGACCGGAGAATCGGTTGCGATCTACAGCACCCCCTCGAACCCCCTTCCGCACGATGCCAAGACATCGACGGAGGCATTCAGGCTCGAGGTCTGCGCGCAGGCTCCGGCGCTCGTCGATTGCGAGAAGCTGCGCGTCGACGTGCGCGGCTACGCATCACCAGCGGCGGCTCAAACCGATCTTGCCAAGCGCAACCCGCTTAGCGGGACGACATTGAACACCAGCGATTTCAGCTACAACCAGCCTGGAAAAGGCGAGATCGTCGTCGTGCGGGCGACATTGCGTTATTCGCTCTACCTGACCGGATGGACGAACTCCCTGGCCAATATCGATGGTGGGGAACGCGCCCTGATGGCTGTCGCGACGTTCCGAAGCGAACCTCCATGAGAACGACCATGAGGCAGTTCCTTTCGATCCGCCGCAACAGGGCCGCGCTACGCCGCCTCAGGCGTCACCTGCAGAGGGACGCAAAAGGCGTCGCCGCTGTCGAGTTCGCTCTGATCCTGCCTGTGATGCTCTTGCTATATTATGGCATTGCCGAGATCGGGCAGGCGGCCATGGCCGATCGCCGGGTGACCCAGCTCAACCGGGCCCTCGTTGATCTCGCCGCGCAGGGCAAACTTCCGGAGGTTGGCGCCGCGTCGGGAAGCGCCGCGCGGGGAACAGCATTGTATGACGCCGATGTCGATACGATCTTCCTCGTCGGGCAAATGATCATGGCCCCCTTCACCACGACGCCAAAGATGATGATCGCCAGCGTCACCGTGGACGACAAGGGGGTGGCAAAAGTCTGCTGGAGCGCACAGAAAAACACGACCGCCCCTCCAACAAACATCAAATTGCCGGATGGACTCCTACTTCCCAAAACGTCCGTGATCATGGCCGAAGCCAGCTATGTCTATGAACCCTTTCTCGGCCAACTGGTGTTCAAAAACGCCCTCACCCTGGGCGGCGACAGAATCTACATGCGCCCACGCATGGCTGCCAAGGCAGGCACGCTCAACATCGAGCAGGTCGCGCGAATCCAGGGAACTGGCAGCACCGCCAAGACCATCGTCTGCTGAGCTTCAGGCAGCTTGCCGCCGAGAAGCCCGGCGGCGAGAGAGTGTCCCCGATGCGAGTTCGCCCCGGGGACACATCTTGCCAAGCCCTTCGGCCTCAGATCGTCTGATTATAGGCACCCACTTCCGGGTTTTCGCGCAGCACGCCGTCGATCGCGGAAAACATCTCGCGCATGCGCGCGTCCGAGACCGGGCTTTCGCAGACGACGACAAGCTCCGGCTTGTTTGAGGAGGCGCGGACCAGCCCCCAGGTGCCATCCTCGTTGACGACGCGGACGCCGTTGACGGTGATCACGTCGCGGATCTTCTGGCCGGCGATGGTTTCGCCCTTGGCCTGCATGGCCTCGATGCGCTTCGTCACGCGATCGCTGACCTCGTACTTGATCTCATCGGCGCATTTGGCCGCCATGGTCGGCGTGCCCCAGGTCTTGGGAACCGCGGCATAGAGTTCCGCCATCGACTTGTCCGGGTTGCGGTCGAGCATGTCGATGACCGCCAGTGCCGTAACGACACCATCGTCATAGCCGCGCCCGACCGGCGCGTTGAAGAAGAAATGGCCCGACTTCTCGAACCCCGCCAGCGCGTTGAGATCGCGGACGCGGCGCTTGATATAGGAATGGCCGGTCTTCCAGTAATCGGTCTTCACGCCGAGCTTCTGCAGCTCGGGGTCGGTGATGAAGAGCCCGGTCGATTTCACGTCGACGACGAACTGTGCACCGGGATGCAACCTGCCGAGGTCGCGCGCCAGCATCACGCCGATCTTGTCGGCGAAGATCTCCTCGCCGTGATTGTCGACCACGCCACAGCGGTCGCCGTCGCCATCGAAGCCGAGCGCAACGTCAGCGCCATGCTGCTTCACGGCATCTGCCATGGCATGCAGCATCTTCATGTCTTCGGGATTGGGATTGTAACGCGGGAAGGAGTGGTCAAGCTCCGCATCCATCGGGATGACCTCGCAGCCGATCGCCTCCAGGATCTGCGGAGCGAAGGCGCCGGCCGTGCCGTTGCCGCAAGCCGCGATGACCTTGAGCTTGCGCGTGATCTTGGGCCGGTTGGTCAGGTCCTTGATGTAGAGGGCCGGGAAATCCGGAACGAAGACATAGGAGCCGCCGCCCGACAGCTCGAAATCGGCCGCGAGCACGATGTCGCGGAGCAGGCCCATTTCGTCGGGGCCAAAGGTGACGGGGCGCTGCGCGCCCATTTTCACACCGGTCCAGCCATTGTCGTTATGCGAGGCGGTGACCATCGCAACGCAGGGAACGTCGAGCGCGAACTGGGCAAAATAGGCCATCGGCGACATCGCGAGGCCGATATCATGGACCTTGCAGCCCGCCGCCATCAGGCCGGTGACCAGCGCCATCTTGATCGACGACGAGTAGCCACGGAAATCATGGCCGGTGACGATCTCGGGCTTGATGCCCATGCGCTTGATCAGCGTGCCGAGGCCCATGCCGACGGCCTGCACGCCCATCAGGTTCAGTTCCTTGCCGAAGAACCAGCGCGCGTCATATTCGCGGAACCCCGTCGGCTTCACCATCGGAAGGGATTCATACTCGAAGGTATTCGGGAACAGCTCAGGCAGTGGCTTCGGGAACATCAAGGCATCCATTGCAAGGGAACATGCAGGGCGAACGAAGCATCAAGCCACATGAATGCAGCCTGACCGTGACACGGCAGCGACGCCGTCTTGACGGACACTTGGCATAGCGGATCGCGGCCGATTAGGAAACGCCGGAGACCGCCTAGCCGCGCAGGATCATGCGATCGGTCTGGACCTCGTAGCCCTTGAGCTTGCTTAGAAAAGAGGTTCCAAGCAGGCTGACGGACAGCGCCCCGGCGGGCAGCACCATGGCCTCGACATTGCGCACGATGATAGCACCGAGCCTGACCTCGCGCAGGTTCACCCGGGCGCCCCGTACGACGCCGTTGGCTGTGCGCAGCGTGATCTTGTAGTCGGAAGCTGCAGGGCGGATGCCGAGCCCGATGGCATCGCTCTCCGTCAACGCGATGAAACTCGCACCGGTATCGACCAGCATCCTGACGCGGTAATTGTCGACGGTCGGATGGACCATGTAGTGACCGCGAGAATCGGCCGCCACGGTGACCGTCGGAGGCGCGCTCGATCGGGCGACTGGAGGCGGTGACGCGGGCGGTCGCGCGCCGGTCGCGACAGCCGCCGCGCGGGGCGTGTCATCATCCTCGACATAGCCTGCCAGACGCGTGCCGTATGACATCGCGCCATAACCGACGGTAAAGGCTACTCCGAGTGCCCAGATGATGGGCCGTTGCGCCATCTGCTTTCAGTCTCCGCCAGGTTCCAGGGATGCTGCACCCGGGACACTGCCGAAGAATGAATCGGAACAGGCAGATTGGCGGGTTCAGCCGAGCTATGACCCGATGAATCCAAACAGACTTAACGTATCGTCATCCAGATTGATGACATCTCAGAGGAAGCCGGCACCGGCCAGTGCCTCGATCTCCGGCCGGCGTGGCACGCTTGGTTGCGCACCGGACACCGTGCAGGCGAGCGAGCCGGCTGCGAGCCCGCGCTGAAGCGCGCCTGAAAAACCATAGCCGGCATCGAGCGCCGCCGCGAAGGCCCCGACGAAGCTGTCTCCGGCCGCGACCGTGTCGACAACCTCGACTTTCGGCGCTTCGATGCGGCGGCGAACGCCGCCATGCCAGCCGACGACGCCCTCGCCACCGAGCGTGACGACACAGGCAATGCCGCGCTCGGCATCGACGCGCTGCGCAAAGGCGTCAGGCTCCCGCTCGGCCCAACCCCAAGCGCTGGCAAGCACCAGCGCCTCGTGCTCGTTGACGATCAGCATGTCCAGGCAATCGAGCAATTCGGGAGCAGGCGTGCCGGCCGGCGCCAGGTTCAGGATGACGCGCCCGCCCGCCTGCCTCGCCAGCCGGGCCGCCTCGATGCACTCCGTCTCCGGAACCTCGCGCTGCAGCAACAGGATGTTACGCTGGCCAAGCGGCAGGTCGCGCAAGCCAGCGGCCCGGGCCTGGGCATTCGCGCCGGCCGCCACCACAATTTGATTGGAGCCGGCTGCATCGACCGCGATGAAGGCGGCACCCGTCGGCGCCTCGACCCGCTCGACAAGCGCGAGGTCGACTCCGTCGACGGCCAGCAGGGACAGGGCGATCTCGGCAAAGGCATCACGCCCGACAGCGCCGGCGAGCACGACCTCGGCGCCCGCCCGGCGGGCGGCAAGCGCCTGGTTGGCCCCCTTGCCGCCGGGATGCAGCGCATAGCCCGGTCCGATCACCGTCTCGCCGGCTCCCGGCAGGCGCTCGACGGGCGTGACCAGATCGACATTCAGCGATCCGAAGACGGTGATCACGCCACCAGCCTCGCAGCCAGACGCTTCACACCCGCGACAAAGGCGTCTTCCGGTGTCGTGATCCGGAAGGGCAGGCCCGCCGTCTCGAACGCCGCTCCATAGCTCGCAGCCAGCGCTCCATCGGCCACGAGATGGACCGTGGCAGGGCGTCCGAACAACGCCTGCACGCCGGCAATCTCCTGGCCGACCAGAAGCGCCGAGAGATAGGGCCCGACCGCGCCGCCGCCCATTCGCCCCGCCAGCACCTCGGTACGCGCCGCAAAGGCTGCGTTGAGCAGCCCGGCAGGCCGCGCTGCTGCAGCAAAACCGCGTGCGGCGCCGGTGCTTGCGTCGTCTCCAGAGGGCTCCTCTGCGAGGCGCGCCAGAATCGAATGCTGACGCAGCAGGCCGTAGATCTCGCCGGTCATGAAGCTGGCAAAGCGCGTGATCCGCCCGGCCCGCACTTCAGCCCATTTCGAATGGGTGCCGGGCAAGCAGGCAATGCCCTCGTCGAGACCGAGTCCGACGATCAGAGTTTCCTCGCCACGCATGACATCGAAGGCACCATCGTCCCAGGACAGGCCGGGCAGCACGGTTGCATTGGTTCCGTCCTCCAGCGTCACCGCGATGCCGGCATCCGCCAGCGCTTCGATTGAGGCGGGGCACGCGACGTAAGGCGCCTCGACCCAGCCATTGCGGCTGCCGACCATCCCGGCGAGCACGATCGCGGCATCCGGCCGCCTGCGGCGGAAATCACCGGCAATCCCCTCGAAAGCGGCCGGGAAACCTCCCGACGGCACGGATTGGATGCCCTGATCCGCAACCCGCCGGTCCATCACGCGGCCGTCCTCGCCGATGAGGAAGGCGCGGGCACGGGTTGTGCCCCAGTCGAGCGCGATCAAGGGTTTCGGCATGGCGGGCTCCGGCACGGCGTCGGTCATGGCCCCGCCTTGCCGCATCAGGCGCGGGCGAAGCAAAGCGCTGACCCGACTATCTCCTTGGCCTGCAAGCCGGGGTCAAGCCCGCACATGCCGCACGGGCTCAGACGTCGAAGAACACCGTCTCGCCTTCACCCTGCAGCCGGATGTCGAAATGGAAGACGCCGTCCGGGCCACGTTGCGCGATCAGCGTTTCACGCCGCTCATGCGGGACCAGCGCGAGCACGGGATCGGACGCATTGGCAGGGTCGTCCGAGAAATAGATGCGGGTCACCAGCCGGAGCAGGAGCCCGCGCGCGAAGACCGAGACAGCGAGATGCGGCGCCTGCCTCGTACCGTTTAGCCCCTCTACAGCGCCCGGCCGCACCGTCTCGAAGTGGAAAAAGCCCTCCGGCGAGGTTTCCGCCCGGCCGAAGCCTGTGAAGCCGGCATTGCCCCCGGCATTGTGGCGTCCATCCGCGTCGGCCTGCCAGACCTCGATCATGGCGTCCGGGACCGGCTCGCCATCGCCATCGAGGACATGGCCGCGAATGGTGATGCGTTCGCCCGCGACGCCATCGGTTGCAATCCGCTCATTGGCCAGCTCCGAACCGCCATAGGCGCGGGGCGTCAGCGCATAGGCGTAGAAGGGGCCGACCGTCTGCGAGGGGGTGAGGCCCAAGGGGGCTTTGCGCTCAGTCATCATGCGGCTCCTCGAGCGGCGTCGCGTCGCGACCGCGCAGGACAATGTCGAACTGGTATCCGAGCGCCCATTCCGGTTCGGTCGTGTCGATGTCGAAGCGCGAGATCAGGCGCTCCCGTGCCTTCGCGTCCGGGATCGACTGGAAGATCGGGTCGTAGGCGAAGAGCGGATCGCCCGGGAAATACATCTGGGTGATCACGCGCGAGAGGAAGCTCGGCCCGAACAACGAGAAATGGATATGGGCCGGGCGCCAGGCGTTGTGATGGTTGCGCCAGGGATAGGCGCCGGGCTTGATCGTGACGAAGCGATAGCGCCCTTCCGCATCGGTCATGGCGCGGCCGGCTCCCGTGAAATTCGGGTCGAGCGGCGCGGGATGCTGATCGCGCAGATGGACGTAGCGCCCTGCCGCGTTGGCTTGCCAGATCTCGACCAGGGTATGCGGCACCGGCCTGCCATCCTCGTCGAGCACCCGGCCCGTCACGATGATCCGCTCGCCGAGCGGCTCGCCCTCATGCTGCAGGGTGAGGTCCGAATCGCCCGCTTGCACGGCGCCATGACCAAACGCCGGACCGCTGATCTCCGACAGCGTATGCGGCAGCAGGATCAGGGGCTGCGAGGGTGCGCGCTTCAGCGTGCTCGTGTAGGCCGGCGACGCGTTGAGCGGATGGGCTCTCAGGCCATCGCGTGGATAGATCAGGCTCATGCCGCTACTCCATGCGCTCGCTTGGTCCGGGCGTGCAGATCGCGCAGGATCTCGATCTCCTGCGCGGTCGGCGCCGGAGTTTCGACGAGTTCGCCAGCGAAACGCAAGGTCCAGCCGCAACCGGCCTGAACCTGATCCCGCGTCACGCCAGGATGCAGCGCAGTGACAGTCAGCTCGGCGGTCTCGGCATCGGGTTCCATGACGCAAAGATCGGTGATCACCTTGGTCGGCCCCTTGGTCTTGAGGCCGAGCCGTTCCCGATCGCCCTTGCCCTTGCCGTGGCCGAAGGAGGTGATGAAGGGCAGCGTCTCGACGAAGGCGCGCGAGCCCATCGCCATCGTGATGAAGATCTCGCCGCAATTGCTGGCGATTTCCGGCGCGCCGCCGCCGCCGGGAAGCCTCACCTTCGGCGCGGCATAGTCCCCGACGACCGTGGTGTTCAGATTGGCGTAGCGATCGATCTGCGCACCGCCCAGGAAACCAATGGTGATCCGGCCGCCCTGCAGCCAGTAGCGAAACATCTCGGGCACGCCGACCGTGGTCAGCGCGGTATCACAGAGTTCGCCGTCGCCGATCGAGAGCGGCAGCACGGAGGGGCGGGTGGAGAGCGTACCGGATTCGTAGATCAGCGTGATCTTCGGGGCATGGGTCAGGCGCGCCAGGTTGCAGGCGGCCGAGGGTGCGCCGATACCGACGAAGCAGACATCATCATTGGTCAGCAGGCGGGCAGCCGCAATGCTCATCATCTCGGTGGGCGTGTGGCTCATGGGAGTATGGCTCATGGCGCTGATCCTCACGCGGCCTGCCGAGCAAGGCCGGCATGGTGCGCAAACACCTCCGGCCCCTGCTCCAGGACATTTGCCTTCATCCAGGCCATGAATGTGTCGCGCTCCCGGGCGATCTTGTCCCAGGCAATGTAGAAGTCGTTGGCGCGCTTGTAATAACCGTGGGCGTAGGATGGATAGGCTCCGCCCGGCACCCTGGCGATGGCGGTCACCGCCCAGGACGGCAGGATGACGGCATTGGCATTGCGTGGGCCAAAGTCCTCGACGATCTCCTCGACGGTAACCAGCGAACGCCTGGCCGCCAGCACGGCCTCCTTCTGCACGCCAACAATGCCTTCGAGCAGGACATTGCCTTCGCGATCCGCCTTCTGTGCATGAATGACGGCGGCGTCAGGCCGGATGGCGGGAACCGTCGCCAAGACTTCCCCGGTATAGGGGCAGGTGACGGATTTGATCCGGGGATTGACCTTGGGCAGATCGACGCCCTTGTAGCCGCGAAACACAGCGAAGGGCAGGTTAGCGGCGCCCGCCTCGTAGGCATTGGCCATGGCGGCGTGGCTGTGCTCTTCAAGCTCGAGCTTATGCGGCCAGCCATTCTCGACCGCATCGCGCAGGCGATGCAGCGAGCCGACGCCAGGGTTGCCGCCCCAGGAGAAGACCAGCTTCTCGGCGCAGCCCATCCCGATCATCTGATCGTAGATCAGGTCCGGCGTCATGCGGATCAGCGTCAGCCGCTTGCGGCCCTGACGGATCGCCTCATGACCGGCAGCATGCGGGATGAGGTGAGTGAAGCCTTCCATCGCGACGGAGCAGCTGTCACGCACCACCGACTCGATTCCCTCGGCGAGGGAGACGAACTCAGCCACCTTGACATCTCCTCATTTTGTGCGTTAATCGCACATCGTTTTGATTTTCGAACAATACCCATTGCGTCAACAGGGGTCAAGATTGGACACGGCAACGTCGGATCGCGACCACATGGCCGCCCTCGAAAAGGGACTGGCCGTGATCGAATGCTTCGACGCGACGCATGAGAAGCTCACCATCGCAGACGTGGCCCGCGCCACCGAATTGTCCCGCGCGGCGGCCCGGCGTTGCCTTCTGACGCTCACAAGGATCGGCTACGCCGAATTCGACGGCAAGTTCTTCCGGCTGACGCCGCGCGTGCTCAGGCTCGGCCATGCCTGGTTGGCCTCCAGCGCCCTGCCCCAGCTCGTCCAGCCCTTCCTGGAGCGGTTGTCCGAGGAAACCCATGAATCCTCCTCGGCCTCGCTGCTCGACAGGCACGAAATCGTCTATATCGCGCGTTCGGCGCAGAGGCGGATCATGTCCGTGGGCCTTTCCGTCGGCTCGCGCCTGCCCGCCTTCTGCACCTCGATGGGGCGCGTCCTACTCGCAGCGCTGCCACCTGACGAGGCCCGCGAACGGATTCTGGCCGGCCGGCCGCGAGCGCTGACGCCTCATACCGTAACGGAGCCGGAACGGATCATGGCCGCCTTGGCGGCGGCGCGCGAACGGGGTTACAGCGTGGTCGATCAGGAACTGGAACTTGGCCTGATCTCGATGGCGCTCCCCCTCGCCAATGCGCGTGGCGAGACCGTTGCCGCCTTCAATATTTCCGGACAGGTGCAGCGGACCTCGGCCGAGGAGATGGTGGCGCAGTTCCTGCCGCGCATGCGCTCGATGCAGGCGATGCTACGCCCGCTGATCAAGTAAGGACATCACGATGCTTACCCTGCAGTCCGGGCCTCTCTCCGCCGCGATCGCGCCCGAGGTCGGTGCGATGGTGACCGCGCTCGAATGGCGCGCGCCTGACGGGCAGTTGCGTTCGCTTCTGCGGGCGCCGGCGGGGGCGGTTCCCTCGATCGCGGCCCCCAATCGCTTCGGCAGCTGGGCCATGCTGCCCTTTGCCAATCGCGCCTTCGATTGCGTCATCGACGATGGCGAGCAGCGCTTTCGGGTGCCGGCCAACGATCCTGCGGGAACAGGCAGCATTCATGGTTTCGGCTGGCAGTCGGACTGGGAGGTCCTGCGGTATGACCACGGCCATACCGTCCTGGAACATCGGCGCAGCGCCGGTGAAGATCCCTACCGCTACCGCGCGCGGCAGGAGATCAGCCTCGAAGATTCCGGTATGACCATCACCCTTGCGATCATAAACGAGGCGGATGTGGCCCTACCCTTTGGTTTCGGGCTCCATCCCTGGTTTCCCGCGGCTGCGGATACGCGCCTCAGAATGCGCTCCGACGGCGCATTGATCCTCGGCAACGGCTTCCGCGCGACCGGCTCGCAACCGCTCGCAGATGGCGGCCCCTATGCCGCCAGCCCGCTCTTCGCAACTCGGGCAGAAACGGCCTGGAGTTTCCTCGGTTGGGATGGCGCTGCGCGCATGGAAACACCGTCGCGCGGCGTCGCCATCACCGTCACGGCAAGCGAAACGCTGCGCTGCCCGGTCGTATGGGCGCCTCCTGGTGCCGACTTCCTCTGCGTCGAGCCGCAAAGCCACGCCATCGGTTCGCCGAGCGAGGCTGCAGCGCGCGCGACCTCTCCGCTCACCCGGCTTCAGCCGGGCGAGACGCTCAGCGGCTGGATGCGGATCGCCGTGGAGGCGATCTGAGCCCTTATCTCCAGGTCGGCCCGGCCCGGTAGGGCTGGTAGCCATAGGCGTTGGGCGGCAGGGTCGGCCGCATGAAGAGCTGATCACGCGCCGCATCCCAGTTCGGCACGCCACGCTGATGCGCGATCGCGGCCGCACGCTGCTTGGACTTCGACTGCGCAATGGCGACCTTGCTCTTTTGAGGCGCCTTCGCGAGCTTGCTCTTGGCACCGCCTGCCCTGGCAAATTGCGACAGCCCGTCCGAACTGGCACCATTCAGCGCAATACGCGTCTGGCCGGCACCGTGCTTCTTGACCAGCGCAAACAGCTTGGCGGCATGGGCAGGATGCAGCCGGATGCAGCCATGCGATGCCGGCCGGCCGAGTGCACCTACCGCTGTCGTGCCGTGGATGGCATAGCCACCACGGAAGAACACGGAATAGGGCATCGCCCCGCCATATTTGCGCGAGTACCAGCTCCGCTCCAGCCGCGTCGGGCTATAGACGCCGTTGGGCGAGCGGAATCCCTTGCGGCCTGATGAGATCGCCCAATTGTAGATCTCTCCGTCAGTGGTCGTCACCTGCATGCGCTGGGCAGCCAGGTCGACCCGGACCTGAACGCCGGCCTGGGCCGAAGCCAAGCCGGCAAGCGAAAGAAACAATACGGCGAGGACGCCGAGGACGCGACGCATCACACCACTCCTGAAGACGCAACCGTTGCAAGAATTCGGCGTTGTCGGATGCGATGCTCCGCCGCCTTTACTCTAGGAAACGCCCTTCAGCCCCCAGTTGTAAAGCAGAAAGCCGCAACTTGGTTTCCGCGCGGCCGGCTTGACCTGCAGGCGTCCCCTACAACATCGGCAGGGAACGGGGCTTGGGTCCACGTGGAAAAGCAGCGTCGATCCGCGCGATCTCGCTGTCGCTCAGGTGCAGCCTCAGCGCACCGGCATTGTCCTCGACATGTTGGGCCCTGGCGGCCTTCGGGATCGCGAAGACCGGGGATTGGCGGGTCAGGAAGGCAAGCGCGACCTGACGCGGTGTTGCTCCATGCGTGATCGCAACATCGGTGAGCACGCGGCCGCCGGCACTTGCGGCTAAGGGAAAATCATCCTGACCAAATGGGCTGTAGGCGGTCACCGCAACGCCGTGACGCTCGCACCACGGGATGACCATATGCTCGATGGCACGTTCGCCGAGATGATAAAGGACCTGGTTGCAGGCGATGATGCCCTCGCCGGCAATCGCCAGCGCCTCGTCGAGATCATCGACGTCGAAATTGCTGACGCCCCAGGACAGAAGCTTGCCCTGGCGCTTCAGGTCCTCGAAGGCTGCGAAAGTCTCCTCCAGCGCGTATGAGCCGCGCCAATGCAGCAGGAAGCAGTCGAGCCTGTCGGTGCGCAGCCGCCTCAGCGATTCCTCGCAGGCCCTGCGCGTCCCCGCACGAGAGGCGTTGTACGGCAGCACCTTGGAAACGAGGAAGACCTCGTCTCGTCGCCCGGCGATGGCTTCTCCGACAATCTCCTCCGAGCGGCCAGAGCCATACATCTCTGCCGTGTCGAGATGGCGCAGGCCAAGGTCGAGCCCGCGACGCAATGCCGCCACCGCGCCGGCCTGATCGGCGAGTTCGATGTTCCAGGTGCCCTGGCCGATGACGGGGAGCGACGGGCCATTTGCTCCGAATTGCCGGGCCTGCATCGCACTCTCCCCATCCGTGCCGGTACTACACCGGTGGCGTACCGTTGGCCGAAAGCACTTCGCCGGCCAGATAGAGCGAGCCGCAGATCAGGATGCGCGGCGGCCCCCGCCAGGTCCGCACTGCAATCTCGCGCAACGCCTGCTCGACCGAGCCCGCGACCTCGGCATTCAACCCGGCGACCCGCGCGAGAGCCGCAACCTCCTCGGCCGGGCGAGCAGCAAGCTGGTTGTGGATCGGCACGGCAAAGAGCGCATGCGCGAGCCCCTTGAAATGCCCGAGCGTCGCCGTTGCGTCCTTGGTCGAGAGCAATCCCGCGATCATGACGAGCGGAGCCGGGTTCTTCTCCTCCAGGTCGGCCATCGCCTGCGCAAGAACGCGGCCGCCATCGGGATTGTGGCCGCCATCGAGCCATAGCTCGGCGCCAGCAGGCACGAGTTCGGCGAGTTGGCCGCGCGCCAGCCTTTGCAGCCGTGCCGGCCATTCGGCATTGAGCATGCCCTGCTCGAAGGCGCGGGCCGGCAGGCCGCCATATCCGGCTGCGCGCAAGGCCGCTATGGCCGTACCGGCATTGACGTGCTGATGACGCCCGGTGAGGCGCGGCAACGGCAGATCGAGCAGGCCGTCGCCATCCTCGTAGACCAGCCGTCCACCCGCCTCGTGAATGTTGAAGTCCTGCGCGCCGATCAGAATTTTCGAGGCGCCCACGCGTTCGGCCGCGGCTTCGAGCACGGCCGTCGGCTCCGGTTCCTGTGGCGCAATCACGGCCGGGGCGCCGCGCTTGAAGATGCCGGCCTTCTCGCCCGCGATCTTGGTGACGGTATCGCCGAGATACTCGGCATGGTCCATCGAGACCGGCGTCACCACCGTGCAGGCGGGATGGGCGACGACATTCGTGGTGTCGAAGCGACCGCCGAGACCGACCTCGAGCAGCAGAACGTCGGCCTTGTGCTCGGAGAAGAGAAGCATGGCGGCCGAAGTGGTGATCTCGAAGAAGGTGATCTGGTCGCCGGCATTGGCCCGTTCGCAGCGCTCCAGTGCCTCGACCAGCACGGCCTCGTCGACGAAACGACCGCCGCCCGGCTGACCGAGCCGGATGCGCTCATGAAAGCGCACCAGATGCGGCGAAGTGTAGACATGGACGCTGAGACCCGCCGCCTCGAGAATCGCCCGCATGAAGGCGATGGTCGAACCCTTGCCATTGGTGCCGGCGACATGGATCACCGGCGGCAGGCGCTTGTGCGGGTCGCCGAGCCGCTCCAGCAAGGTCAGGATGCGGCCGAGCGAGAGATCGATCAGCTTGGGATGCAGCGCCAGGAAGCGCGCCAGCAGCGTGTCGGAAGACCCCATGATGCGCTCGGCCTCCGGCCGTCCGTTATCCGTGTCAGGCCGCTTCGGGGACCGGCCCGACCGGTTGCTTGGCATCAGCTGCCGGCTCGGACTGCTTGGTCAGCAGGCGGCCCAGCCGCGCCAGCGTCGCCGGAATCTCATGGCGATGGACAACCATGTCCACCATGCCGTGATCCTTGAGATATTCGGCGCGCTGGAAGCCCTCGGGCAGCTTCTCGCGGATGGTCTGCTCGATGACGCGCGGGCCCGCGAAACCGATCAGGGCGCCCGGCTCGGCGATGTGGACGTCACCCAGCATCGCGTAGGAAGCCGTGACGCCGCCGGTGGTCGGGTTGGTCAGAACCACGAAATAGGGCAGCCCAGCCGCGCGCAGACGCCTGATCGCGACCGTCGTCCGCGGAAGCTGCATCAGCGAGAGGATGCCCTCCTGCATGCGCGCACCGCCGGAGGCGGCGAACACGACATAGGGTGTCTTCTTCTCGAGCGCAGTCTCGGCGCCCTTGATGAAGGCTTCGCCCGCCGCCATGCCGAGCGAGCCGCCCATGAAGTGGAAGTCCTGCACGGCAATCGTCAGGGGCAGGCCCTGGACGCGGCCGAAGCCGACCTTGAACGCATCGGCCGCGCCGGTCTTGGCGCGCGCGTCCTTGAGGCGGTCGACATAGCGCTTCTCGTCACGGAACTTCAGCGGATCGACCGCGACCTCCGGCAGCGGGACATCGACCCATTTGCCCTCGTCGAAAGTCAGGCGCAGCCGATCCTGCGCGGTGACGCGCATATGATGGTCGGAGCCCGGAATGACGAAGCCATTGGCCTCTACGTCCTTGTGGAAGACCATCTGCCCGGAATCAGGGCACTTGATCCAGAGGTTCTCGGGGCTCTCGCGCTTGAACAGGGTCTTGATGCGCGGGCGAACGACTTCGGAAATCCAGTTCATCGGATCATCCTTGAAACGTGTGACTGGAGCGGCCGGGTCAGGCCGCCTTGGAGACCGTGCGGATGCCGGCAGCCAGTTCCGCAACCAGCGAGGTGACCGCCGAAACCGTCTTGTCCGTGGCCTTGCCGTCCGCATCCAGCGAGAGGCGAACCCGCTCGACGAGCGCGGAGCCGACGACGACCCCGTCGGCGCCCTTCGCGATGGCTGCGGCATCGGCCGCCGTTTTCACGCCAAAGCCGACAGCGACCGGCAGATCGGTGTGGCGCTTGATCCGGGCCACCGCATCGCCGACCGCGTCGTAGCTCACGATCGCGCCACCGGTTACGCCCGTCATCGAGACATAATAGACGAAGCCAGAGGTGTTGCTGAGCACCTTCGGCAGGCGCTTGTCGTCGGTCGTCGGCGTGGCCAGACGGATGAAGCTGATACCGGCCTCAAGAGCCGGCAGGCAGAGCTCCACATCCTCTTCCGGCGGCAGGTCGACAACGATGAGCCCGTCGACGCCGATCCGACGCGCATCCTGCAGGAAGCGCTCGACGCCATAGGCCCAGATCGGATTGTAGTATCCCATCAGCACGATCGGCGTGTCATGGCCGGCCTTGCGGAAGGACTCGACCATGGCCAGCGTCTTCTTCAGCGTCTGCCCCGCCTTCAAGGCCCGCTGGCCCGCGAGCTGGATCGGGACGCCGTCGGCCATCGGATCGGTGAAGGGCACGCCGAGCTCGATCACATCCGCGCCTGCCTCAGGCAGGGCATTGAGGATCGCGCTTGCGGTCTCGAAATCCGGGTCGCCAGCGGTGACGAAGGTCACCAGCGCTGCCCGACCTTGGGCAGCGCAAGCGGCGAAGCGGGACTGGATGCGGGTCTGGCCGGTCTCTGTCATGAGCGTGCGGTTAGCATGAAGGGGGCGGGCTGGCGAGGGCTCAGGGCGCGATGCGCCAAACCGTACGCAGCGAACTCGTCACCGTGATCTCGCCGGGTTCGACCGAAATCGGTGCAGCACCAGCCGCCATGCGGAAGGCACGAACATCGCCCGCGGCGCGGCCTGGGACTTCGGCTTCAGCCTCGACGATCGAGACCAGCTCGCCGACCTTGACGCCGAGTGCCGTGGCATGGAGTTCGGCCCGCGCACGCGCCGCCTCCGCCGCCTTCAGGCGCGCGGCATCCTTGGCCCTGCTCTCGTCCGCCAGCCCGAAGCTTATGCCGGACATCTCGTTCACGCCGGCCTTTGCCAGCGCGTCGATCAGCGGACCGGCCTTGGCGAGATCGCGCACGGTGACGGTCAAGCCGGTGCGGGCCTCGTAGCCGTCGATCGTGGCGGCGCGCGGCGGCTTCGGACCGGGAGACATGGAAGGCTGCGTCATGCGCGGCATCAGCGAGACCTGCGAGGTCATCAGATCGGCTGGGGCGATGCCCGCCGCCTTGACGGCTTCGACCAGCCTGGCCAGCGCCGGCGTGTTCTGGGCGAGAGCCTCGGCGGCCGTCTTGCCCTCGCTGACAATGCCGGCCTGCAGGATCGCGATATCGGGCCTGACCCTGACCTCGCCCTCGGTCCGGATGACGATTCCCTCGGCGGGAGCCACCGTGTTCGCGGTCTGGGCCATGACGGGGCCAGACAGAACCAGCATGGCGGCGAGCAGAATCGTCTTCTTCATCGTTTTATCCTCAGACTATCGGACGGGGCCGGCATCACCGTCCCGCCAGAATCTCCGCCACTTGCGGAATATCCTTGTCGCCACGACCGGAAAGATTGACCACCATCAGGTGGTCCTTCGGCTTTTGCGGCGCAAGCTCGGCTACACGAGCAAGCGCATGTGCCGATTCCAAGGCAGGAATGATGCCTTCGAGCTTGGAGATGAGCTGGAAGGCCTCCAGCGCCTCCTCGTCAGTGGCGGACAGATATTTGACCCGGCCGACATCGTTGAGCCAGGAATGCTCAGGGCCGATGCCGGGATAGTCGAGACCGGCCGAGATCGAGTGCGCATCCTTGATCTGCCCGTCATCATCCATCAGCAGATAGGTGCGGTTGCCATGCAGCACGCCGGGACGCCCGCCCGTCAGCGAGGCGGCATGCAGGCCGCTCGGGATGCCGTGCCCGGCCGCCTCGACGCCATAGATTTCGACCGTGGGATCGTCGAGGAAGGGGTGGAACAGCCCCATGGCGTTCGAGCCGCCGCCGATGCAGGCGATCAGCGAATCCGGCAGGCGCCCCTCGAGCTCCTGCATCTGCTCGCGCGTTTCCCTGCCGATGATCGACTGGAAGTCGCGGACCATGGCGGGATAGGGATGCGGGCCGGCCACCGTGCCGATGCAGTAGAAGGTCGTCGCGACATTGGTCACCCAGTCGCGCAGGGCCTCGTTCATCGCGTCCTTGAGCGTCTTGGTTCCGGATTCGACCGGCACCACGGTGGCGCCCAGCATCTGCATGCGAAAGACGTTCGGCGCCTGACGGGCGACGTCGACCGCGCCCATATAGACGATGCATTCGAGGCCGTAGCGCGCGCAAAGCGTTGCGGTGGCGACGCCGTGCTGACCGGCGCCGGTCTCGGCGATGATGCGCTTCTTGCCCATGCGCCGCGCCAGCAGGATCTGGCCGAGCACATTATTGACCTTATGCGAGCCGGTGTGATTCAGCTCTTCACGCTTGAGATAGATCTTTGCGCCCCCGAAATGATCCGTCAGGCGCTCGGCCAGATAGAGCGGCGACGGCCGGCCGACATAGTGCTTGAGGCCACCAGCCATCTCGGCGTGATAGGCCGGATCGGCCTTGGCGGCATCATAGGCCTGTTCCAGTTCCAGGATCAGGGGCATCAACGTTTCGGCAACGAAACGACCACCGAACATGCCGAACCGGCCGTTCTCGTCGGGCCCGGAACGATAAGTATTCGGATTGCGGGGCGCGTTCATGTCGGGCCTGCCTTCTTCAAATCCTGCGCCGCCTGACGTGCGGCGGCGATGAAATCCCTGATCCGGCGGATATCCTTGACGCCGGGCGCGCTTTCGACGCCGGACGACACATCTACCCCGGCAGGCCGGGCAATGCGGATGGCATCGGCAACATTCGCCGGATCGAGGCCGCCCGATAGCATGAAGCGCAAAGCCGGGTCGAGGCCGGAGAGGATCGTCCAGTCGAAGGGCCGGCCGTGGCCACCGGGATAGGCCGCATCCTTCGGCGGCTTGGCATCGAGCAGGATGCGGTCCGTCACCGCGACATAAGAGGACATGGCGGCAAGATCGGACGGAGCAGCGACACCCAGCGCCTTCATCACGCGAAGACCGGTCGCGGCCTTGAGCGCCAGCGCCTGCTCCGGCGTCTCGCGGCCATGCAGCTGAAGCCAGTCCGGCCTGAGCGCGTCCACGAGTTCCCTTGCCCGCGCCACATCGAAATCCACGATCAGGGCCACGATCTCGGCGCGGCCGCGCGCCATCTCGGCGAGCGCCATCGCGCGAGCCATATCGATGAAGCGCGGACTCTTCGGGTGGAAGACCAGCCCGACCATGTCGGCACCGGCGGCGAGCGCCGCCGCCATCGTCTCACGCGTGGAGAGACCGCAAATCTTGACGGTGAAGGCATCGGAGCTTTGCGACATTCCCCGGCAATAGGACATCTGCCGCGGGCCCGGCAACCTCCATGTCCCCGTGCGCCATGCCCTCTTGCGGCGCGCCCCACTTGCGACATGATCACGAGCGAAGCCAAGCGCGTCGCGGGGGCGACGGCAAAGCGGTCAGGATTGGTCCGGCATGGGGCGGCGCGGTTTCATGGCTCTGGCGGGCCTGCTGGCGATCTTCGGTATCGCCGCGTCGGTCTTCTACGTCCTGAACCAACCCCGGACGCTCAGACTCGCCGTCGGCCCGCTCGGATCGGAGGATGCGCGCATGGCCGCAGGCTTCGTACAGGGGCTCAGCCGCGAAAAATCCTCGATCCGGCTTCGCCTGATCCTCACGGAGGGCTCCGAGGAGAGCGCCAAGCGCGTCGACAGCGGCCAGGCCGATCTCGCCATCATCCGTCCCGATATCGCGCTGCCGGAGAATGCCGACACCGCCCTGATCACCCGCCGCACCTTCCCCTTCCTGATCACCAACAAGGAAACCGCAATCGGGCGTATCGCCGATCTGCGCGGGCGCAGGATCGGCGTGGTGCGTAATCCGGCAGGCAATATCGCGCTGCTCAAGCGCGTGCTGGCGCAATACGAGGTCAAGCCGGAGGAGGTCGAGATCGTCGGGCTGAACTCCGAAGAGATCGTACCCGCCGCGCGCGAACGCAGGATCGATGCGTTCTTTTCGATCAACGCCGTCGGTTCGCGCATTAACAATGACGGCCTGAGCAAGCTCAAATTGGCCTGGGGCGACGACCCGGTCCTCATTCCGATCAGCGCGGCGGATGCGATCACCGCGCGGCACAGATCGATCGAAACCGGAGAGATCGTGCGCGGCGCGCTCGGCGGAGACCCGCCGCGCCCCTCCGAGAGCCTGACGACGATCTCCGTGACCTCACGGCTGGTTGCGGCCCAAAGCCTCGACGACGCCGTCGTCGGGGATCTCGTCAAGGACCTGCTGGCCCTCAGGCTGACGCTGGCGGCCGAGCTCCCGTCGATCCAGGGACTGGAGACACCCTCGACCGACAAGGACACACCGCTGCCGGTTCATCCCGGCGCGGCAGCCTTCATCGACGGCGAGCAGGAAACCTTCTTCGAGCGCTATGGCGACTGGTTCTATCTGGGCGTGATGGCGCTTTCGCTGCTAGGCACCGGTTTCGCCGGCCTGCTCAGCCATGACAGCACGCTCCGCCGACGCAAAGCCATGGCGGGGCTAGACCGGCTTGTCGCGATGCTCTCCGCCATCCGCTCCGAACAGGACGAGACCGCCCTCCAGAATTTCGAACGCACGGCCGATGCGATCCTGGCCGAGGTGCTCTCGAATTTTTCGAGCGGCGATGTCGACGCCAGCGGCCTCGCCGCATACCGGCTCGCCATGGATCAGGTCGGGCGCGCCGTAGCCGAGCGCAGGCAGACCCTTCTCGACGCCGAGGGCACGCCGGCCGCGTGATCCGGCAGCTTCCAGCCCCGCCACTTGGGGCATGCATGAGCATGGCAGTTTGCTTTTATTTCGGTAATTTCCTAAATAACGAAGATGAACATGGTCTTCAAAGCGCTCTCCGACCCGACACGCCGTGAAATCCTGCGGCTGCTGCGCGAACGGGACATGACGGCCGGAGAGATCGCGGCCCGTTTCAACCTCGCCAAACCCACCTTGTCCGGCCATTTCGCCGTCTTGCGCGAGGCGGACCTGATCCAGAGCGACAAGCTCGGCACCACCATCACCTACCGCCTGAACCTGTCCGTGCTCGAAGAGGCAATGTGTCTGTTCCTCGACCATTTCGGGCTCGCTCTCGAACCGAGGCCTCGCGCGGCCAAACCAAAGGACGCTCAATCATGATCCGCTCCACCATGACCCTGAGCCTTGCCGTCCTCGGCAGCATGCTCGTCGCTTCGACCTATGCGTTGATGCATGTGTCGCCCGATGCCCGGATCGCCATTCATTTCGGGATCGACGGCCAGCCAGACGGCTTCGCCGGGCCCTGGGTGGCGTTCCTCAGCCTGCCCGTCATCGCGGGGTTCGTCACGGCACTGTTCGCGCTGCTGCCGCGCATGGAGCCCCGCGCCGACAATCTTGCCCGCTCCGGCAAGGCCTACACCGCAACATGGAGCGCCGTTATGCTCATGATCGCGGCGTGCCACGCGCTTCTGATTGCGCACGCACTTGGGTATGCGGCCGATGTTCCACGCCTGGTGACCGCGATGCTCGGCCTCTTCCTGGTCGTCACCGGCAATGTCGCAGCCAAGACGCGCTCGATGCAGCTATTTGGCGTCAGGACGCCATGGACGCTTTCGGACGAGCGGGTCTGGCAGAGGACCCACAGGCTCTATGGCTGGGGCTCCGTCTGCCTCGGCCTTGCCCTCTTCGGCCTCGCGCTGGGCGCCGCGGCACCCCTCGTCCTGGCCACGGCCACGCTGCTCGGGCTGGCCGCCCTGATGGCCGCAACCTTCAGCTATTCCTATTGGGTCTGGCGGCAATTGCAGACCACCGCCCGCTGAGTTTCATGCGCCAGCGCTGCCCCTGTTGCCGGGCAGCTGTCGATCAAGGTTGCCCAAACGCCCTCTAGCGTTTATGTGCAGCGCAACGAATTCCAGAATCCCATACGAAAGTGAACTGCGCCGGCCGGGCTTTCCGCGCCGGCTCGCGGTCCTGAAAAGGTACCCCACGCATGTCCATGCGAAATATCGCCATCATCGCCCACGTCGATCATGGCAAGACGACTCTGGTCGACAAGCTGCTCCAGCAGTCGGGTACCTATCGCGAAAACCAGCGCGTGATCGAGCGCGTGATGGATTCCAACGAGCTCGAGAAAGAGCGCGGCATCACCATCCTGGCCAAGGCCACTTCCGTGGTCTGGAAGGATACGCGCATCAACATCGTCGACACTCCGGGCCACGCCGATTTCGGCGGCGAGGTCGAGCGCATCCTGAACATGGTCGACTCCGCCATCGTGCTGGTCGACGCGGCCGAAGGCCCGATGCCCCAGACCAAGTTCGTCGTCTCCAAGGCACTGAAGCTCGGCTTGCGCCCGATCGTGGCGATCAACAAGGTCGACAAGCCCGACGCTCGCGTCCAGGAAGTCATCAACGAGGTCTTCGATCTCTTCGCCGCGCTCGACGCCAATGACGAGCAGCTCGATTTCCCGATCCTCTACGGTTCGGGCAAGCAGGGCTGGATGGCGCATGATCCGGCCGGTCCGCAGGACCAGGGCCTTGCCCCGATGTACGACCTGATCCTCAGCCATGTGCCCGAGCCGCGCATCGAGGAAGGCCCGTTCCGGATGCTCGGCACGCTGCTCGAGGCCAACCCCTATCTCGGCCGCATCATCACCGGCCGCGTCGTCTCCGGCACGGCCAAGCCGAACCAGACCATCAAGGTGCTGTCGGGCGACGGTACCGTCGTCGAGACCGGCCGTATCAGCAAGATCCTGGCCTTCCGCGGGCTCGAGCGCACACCAATCGAAGAAGCCATTCCCGGCGACATCGTCTCGATCGCCGGCCTGGTGAAGGGTTCGGTCGCCGACACCTTCTGCGACCCGTCGGTCGAGACCGCGATCAAGGCGCAGCCGATCGATCCGCCGACCGTGTCGATGACCTTCATGGTCAACGATTCCCCGCTGGCCGGCACCGAGGGCGACAAGGTCACCACCCGCGTCATCCGCGACCGGCTCCTGAAGGAGGCCGAGGGCAATGTCGCGCTCAAGGTCGAGGAAGCGGCCGACAAGGACAGCTACATCGTCTCCGGCCGCGGCGAATTGCAGCTTGCCATCCTGATCGAGCAGATGCGGCGCGAGGGCTTCGAGCTCGGCGTCTCGCGCCCCCGCGTCGTGCTGAAGCGCGGCGAGGACGGCCAGCTGCTCGAGCCGATCGAAGAGGTCGTGATCGACGTCGACGAGGAGCATTCCGGCGTCGTCGTGCAGAAGATGTCGGAGCGCAAGGCCGATATGCTTGAGATGCGGCCTTCGGGCGGCAATCGCCTGCGTCTGGTCTTCCACGCTCCGACCCGCGGCCTGATCGGCTACCAGGGCGAGCTGCTCACCGACACGCGCGGCACCGCCATCATGAACCGGCTGTTTCATGCCTACCTGCCCTACAAGGGCGAGATCGGCGGGCGCCGCAACGGCGTGCTGATCGCGATGGAAACCGGCGAGGCCGTGGCCTATGCACTGTGGAACCTCGAGGATCGCGGCCCGATGATGATCGAGCCCGGCTGGAAGGTCTATCAGGGCATGATCGTCGGCGAGCACACCCGCGAGAACGATCTCGAGGTGAACGTGCTCAAGGGCAAGAAGCTCACCAACATCCGCACCACCTCGAAGGACGAGGCCGTGCGCCTGACGCCGCCGATCCGGATGACGCTGGAGCGTTCGCTCGCCTGGATCGACGACGACGAGCTGGTCGAAGTGACGCCGAAGTCGATCCGCCTGCGCAAGGGCGTGCTCGACCCCAACGAGCGCAAGCGCTCGCAGAAGCAGAAGGAAGCGGTGGCGTAACGGCTACTGCAGGATGGCCGGGCCCCTCGCCCGGCCATTTTTCGTTGTGAACGACCTGGCATCTGCGGGCTTCTGCGAACCTGCGCCTCGCGCAGCCCGCGAATGACGATAGCGGCGATTGCCACGTCGCCTTGGCTCTGATCCTCTGCCGCACACTCTGGGAGGATCACATCATGCTTACCCGCAATCTCGGCCGTACCGGCCTGCGCGTTTCGCTCGTCGGCCTCGGCTGCAACAATTTCGGCGGCCGGATCGATCTCGAGGCGGCCCGCAAGGTCGTCGACAAGGCGATCGAGTGCGGCATCACCCTGTTCGACACCGCCGACATCTATGGCGCGCGCGGCGGCTCGGAGACGGCTCTCGGCGAACTCCTGGGCGCACGCCGCAAGGACATCGTGCTGGCGACCAAGTTCGGCATGGACATGGATGCCGAGGGCATCAAGAAGGGCGGCTCGCGGCGCTATATCGTGGAGGCCGTAGAGGCTTCGCTGAAGCGGCTGAAGACGGACTGGATCGACCTCTACCAGATCCACCGGCCGGACCCGCTGACCCCCATCGAGGAAACGCTGCGCACGCTCGAGGACCTGATCCGCCAGGGCAAGGTGCGCTATATCGGCTGCTCGAACCTGCCGAGCTGGCAGGTCGCCGATGCCTACTGGACGGCGCGCAACCATGGCATCGAGGGCTTTGCCTCCTGCCAGGACGAGTACAGCCTGTTGGTGCGCGGCGCGGAAAAGGAGCTGATTCCGGCTGCCCGCCATTTTGGCATGGGGCTCCTGCCGTATTTCCCGCTCGCGAACGGCATGCTCACCGGCAAATACAAGCGCAATCAGCCGATGCCGGACGGCGCGCGCATGACGCGTGAGGCCCAGCGCGCCAACGAGGTCCTGACCGAGGCGAACTGGCAGAAGACCGAGAAGCTCTCCGCCTTCTGCGAGAAGCACGGCAAGACGATGGTCGAGTTGGCCTTCTCCTGGCTGGCGGCTCAGCCCGTCGTTTCCAGCGTCATCGCGGGCGCCACCAGGCCCGAGCAGATCGAAGCCAATGTGAAGGCCGCGAGCTGGACGCTCAATGCCGATGAACTGGCTGAGATCGACGCGATCACCGCGTAAGCCGGCGGGGCCCCTGAGCCCAGATAGGGTCCGTCATGGCCAAGTCCGCTCCGACCATGCGCGCCCCTCGCCAATCGAGGCTCGTGTTCAGGAGCCTGATGCTCGCCGCAGCGGCGAGCATCAGGCTCCGACCCAGTCAAAGGAAACTCGCGATCTCCTCCAGCGGCTTCTTGCCGATCGCCGGAACGAGGCAGTCATCGGCGGGATAGCCGACGACGAGCAGGATCAACGCCTTCTCATTGTCCGGCCGCCCGCAGATCTCGTTCAGGAAATTCATCGGCGCCGGCGTATGGGTCAGGGTCGCGAGCCCGGCATCGTGCAGCGCCGCAATCAGGAAGCCGGTCGCGATGCCGACCGATTCCGGTACGTAATAGTGCTTCACCTTGCGGCCCTGCGCATCATAACCCCAGCGTTGCGCAAAGATTGCGATCAGCCAGGGTGCCTCTTCGAGGAAGGGCTTGCTGTCGTCGGTGCCGAGATGGGCAAGCGCACCGAGCCATTCCTCGCCGGCCCGACCGGCATAGAAGGCACGCTCCTCCTCTTCCGCCCCCTCTCGGATCAGCTTCTTGCGCTCCGGATCGGAGATGCAGACGAAGGTCCAGGGCTGCTGGTTCGCACCGGACGGAGCGGTTCCGGCGGCCCGAACCGCCGTCTCGATCAGTTCGCGCGGAACCGGCCGCTGCGAATAGTCGCGCACCGTGCGGCGCTTGCGCATGCGGGCAAGGAAGGCCTCGGCGCGCCCCTGCATCTGATCCTCGGGAACCCCCTCGAAAACCAGAGGCATGGTGACGTAGGGACTCATGACGTTTCGCTCCTGACGTGTTTTGGCGCAGCTTGCTGCGAATCGCGCCCCGGATGCAATGGACCCGGCCGCGCCGCCCGCATAAGGTCCGCGCCATGAGCACGACCGCACCAGACCTCAAGCCCGGCGACCATCTCTTTCTCGTCGACGGCTCGAACTTCATCTTCCGCGCCTATTTCCAGTCGATCAATCAGGACCGGAAGTATCTTTCGCGCTCGGATGGACTGCCCTCCGGCGCAGTGAGGCTGTTTGCGACCAAGCTCTTCCAGTTCGTGCGCGAGGGCGTGCTCGGCGTGAAGCCGACCCACCTCGCCATCGTCTTCGACAAGACGGAGAACTCGTTCCGCAAGGCTCTCTACCCGGCCTATAAGGGCAATCGCTCCGAGCCCCCGGCCGACCTGATTCCGCAGTTCCCGCTGATGCGAGAGGCGGTCCGTGCCTTCGGCCTGATCCCGGTCGAGCAGGATGTCTACGAGGCCGACGACCTGATCGCGACCTATGCCAGGCAGGCGCGCGAGGCTGGGGCCGACGTGCTGATCGTCTCGGCCGACAAGGACCTGATGCAACTCGTGCGGCCGGGCGTCGCCATGTACGACCCTGCCTCCGGCGACGCATCGAAGGGCAAGGGCTTTCGTGCCGAGCGCAAGATCGGCGAGCCCGAGGTGGTCGAGTATTTTGGCGTGACGCCCGACAAGGTCGTCGACGTGCAGGCGCTTGCCGGCGATGCCACCGACAATGTGCCGGGCGCGCCCGGGATCGGCATCAAGACCGCTGCCCAGCTCATCGGCGAGTTCGGCGATCTGGAGACGTTGCTGGCGCGCGCCGGCGAGATCAAGCAGCCGAAGCGCCGGGAGACGCTGACCAATCCCGAGGTGGTCGAGAAGGTCCGGATCTCGCACAAGCTCGTCACCCTGGTCGACGATGTCGCGGTCGAGACACCGCTTGCCGACCTGACACTGAACCAGCCCGATCCGGCCAGGCTGGTCGCCTTCCTCAAGGCGATGGAGTTCACCACCATCACCAAGCGCGTTGCCGAGGCCTACGAGGTCGATGTCGCGGCAGTCGACCCCGACCCGGCGCTCGCACCCGGCGGATCGCGTGCAGCCGAGCTCAAGGCGCTCTATGCCGGCACGGACGGACCGGCCGGTGACGCGATCGCCGCCACGACCAACGGAACGGTCGCGGCTCCAGGCTCGGCGCAAGCGCCCATCGCGGCAGCCTCCGCGACAGATGGCTGGATGAAGCCGGCCGATCTCGTGGCACAGCGGCGCGACGAGGTCGCGAAGCTGCCGATCGACCGCTCGACCTATGAATGCGTGCGCACGCTCGCCGATCTCCAGCGCTGGATCGCGTGGTCCTATGAGGCCGGCCAGGTCGCGCTCGACACCGAGACGAACTCGCTTGATGCGATGCAGGCCGATCTCATCGGCATCTCGCTCGCCGTCGCGCCAGGCCGCGCCTGCTATATCCCGTTGCAGCATCGTGGCGGCACCGACCTGTTCGGCGGTGGTATGCTGGAGGGCCAGATTCCCGTCGCCGACGCAGTCGCGGCGCTGAAACCGCTGCTTGCCGATAGCGGCGTGCTGAAGATCGGCCAGAACCTGAAATACGACCTGCTCGTCCTGCAGCGTCACGGACTCGCCGTGTCCCCGATCGAGGACACGATGCTGATCTCCTATGCGCTCGATGCCGGCAATAACAGCCACGGCATGGACAAGCTCTCGGAGCTGCATCTTGGCCACGAGACCATCCCCTATTCGCAGGTCGCGGGCACCGGCAAGGCACAGGTGACCTTCGACAAGATCGATCTGGAAAAGGCGACCGCCTATGCGACAGAGGATGCCGACGTCACCTTGCGGCTCTGGCGCGCGCTCCGGCCCCGCCTGACAGCCGAAAGCAAGACCACCGTCTATGAGACGCTCGAACGGCCCCTGGTCGCCGTTCTCGCGCGCATGGAAAGCCGCGGCATCGCCATCGACCGGCAGATCCTGTCGCGGCTCTCGGGCGACTTCGCGCAGGGGCTCGCGCGGCTCGAGGATGAGATCTACGAGATCGCCGGCGAGAAGTTCACGATCGGCAGTCCCAAGCAGCTCGGTGACATCCTGTTCGGCAAGATGGGGCTCGCTGGCGCCAAGAAGACCGCGACCGGACAATGGGCGACCGGCGCCGGCGTGCTCGAAGATCTCGCAGAGCAGGGCCACCCGCTGCCGTCGAAGATCCTGGAATGGCGCCAGCTCGCCAAGCTGAAGTCGACCTATACCGATTCACTGCCGGCCTACGTGAACCCGGCGACCAACCGGGTGCACACGTCCTATGCCCTGGCCGCGACGACGACGGGGCGGCTCTCCTCCTCTGAGCCCAATCTCCAGAACATCCCGATCCGCACCGAAGCAGGTCGCAAGATCCGCACGGCCTTCATTCCGGAGAAGGGTCACAAACTGATCTCGGCCGACTACAGCCAGATCGAGCTGCGCCTTCTCGCCCATATCGCGGACATACCGCAGCTCCGGCAGGCCTTTGCCGACGGCATCGACATCCACGCCATGACTGCGTCGGAAATGTTTGGCGTGCCGGTCGCGGGCATGCCGAGCGAGGTGCGCAGGCGCGCCAAGGCGATCAATTTCGGCATCATCTATGGCATCTCGGCCTTCGGCCTCGCCAATCAGCTCGGCATCGGGCGCGAGGAAGCGGGCGCCTATATCCGCAAGTATTTCGAGCGCTTCCCCGGCATCCGCGACTATATGGATCAGACCAAGACGGCGGTCAGGGCGAACGGTCATGTCACCACGATCTTCGGCCGCGTCTGCCATTTCCCGGCCGTCGCCTCGAAGAACCCGTCCGAGCGCGCCTTTGTCGAGCGTCAGGCGATCAACGCACCGATCCAGGGCTCGGCGGCCGACATCATCCGCCGTGCCATGATCCGGATGGAAGGAGCCCTGACTGAGGCCAGGCTCGATGCCCGCATGCTGCTGCAGGTGCATGACGAACTCGTTTTCGAAGTGCCAGACGCGCAGGTCGAGGCAACCTTGCCGGTGATCACCAAGGTGATGGTTGAGGCGCCGCACCCGGCGGTACAGCTGCGAGTGCCGCTCCAGGTCGATGCGCGCGCGGCCGGCAATTGGGACGAGGCGCACTGACCGCGAGCCAGACCGGGCGGGAACCAGAGCGGCCGCACTGACGTTATCGTTCCGTCGTGCCTCGGCGCGCGCGGGGGTAACGCATCATGCTCAACACGTCGGCCTGGAGGCCTTTTCCGCGCTATATGGTGGAGCCTGAGGTCGTTGAGGAGGAGAGCGGCAGCACCGTCACGCCTTACGAGCATGACCTGATCCTGCGTTATGCCATCGTCGGCATTTTCGTGATCCTGGCCACTGCGGCACTCTCCGTCACCAAGGTCATTGCCCTGCCTGTCACCGCGGGGGTGATCTTCGGCCTCGTGCTCGGCCCGGTCGTCGACTGGCTGGTGCGCCATGGCGTGCCGCAGCTCCTGGCTGCCTTTATCGTGGTCCTTGTCGGCGTGTTGCTCCTGATCGGTTCCCTGACGGTGCTGGCAGTGCCGATCGCGACCTGGAGCGATCAGTTCCCGGCCATGCTGGCCGCGCTGCGCTCGAAACTGGCCGGCGTCCTTATCTTCATGGACGAATTCAAGAAGATGGCAGCCAGCCTCTCTGGCAAGAGCGGCGTGGAACTGAACGTCTCGCAAGGCAATCCGCTTTTCGATATCGCGCTCGGCTCCTCCACTGCCGCCGGCGGGCTGCTGATCTTCGTGGCGACAGTGTATTTCTGGCTGGCGACCCGCCGGATTTTCAAGGCGCGCGTCCTCAGGCTCTGCCTCGGCCATGGCGCACGCCGGTCCGCCGGATCCTTCTTCGAGGAGATCGAAGTGCGGGTCGCCCGCTATTTCGGCCTCGTCACGCTGATCAATCTCGGCATGGGCCTGGCCTCGATGGCGATCGCCTGGCTCGCTGGACTCCCCTTTCCGGTATTCTGGGGTGCGCTCGCCTTCCTCCTCAACTATCTCGCCTTCATTGGCCCGATCATCGTCACAGTGATGCTGTTTGCCGGCGCCCTGCTCGATGCGCCTTCGCTCCTCAGCGCGGCCTGGCCGGCGGCCACCTATTTCATACTCCACCTTCTCGAGGGGAACGCGATCACCCCCGTCTTCGTTGGCCGCACGCTGACGGTGTCGCCCTTCCTGGTCTTCATCGGCTTCATCTTCTGGCTCTGGCTCTGGGGGCCGGCAGGCGCAGTGCTCTCGACTCCGATCCTCCTCGTTGCCATGGTGGCGCAAGAGGCGTTCGCGCGGTATCGCAAGACGCAGCTTGACGACGCTGGCGAGGAGACCAAACCGGCTTAACGGCCGGGCTGATCACCGAGCAGTTCGCGGAACCGGAGCGAGGATGGCGCGTTGCCACCATGACGCGTCGATTTCTCGACGGAACCGGTTTTCCAGACATAGGGAACGACAGACATGGCCAAGACCGCCACTTCCGCGAAGCGTCAGGCGGAGACCTCCGTCAAGAGCGCCGGGGATGAGATCGCAGCCGGCGCCGACGACATCGCCAAGCGCGCGACTACAGCCGGGCGCCGCGTTCGCGGCGAAGCCGAGAATGTCGAGGAGAGCCTGTCTCGCAGCGCCGAAGACCTCGCGGCGACGGTGAGCGAAAAGCTCAGGGCCGTCGGGGTCGATACCGACAAGATGGTCGACGTCGCCAAGGAGCAGGCGACCGAATTGCAGCGCCTGATCGTCGCGGAAATTCAGGAACGCCCGTTGCGCGCGCTTGGCGTGGCCGCAGCGGTCGGTCTGTTCGTCGGCTTCCTTTCGGCACGCTGAGATCATGATCGGGGGGCTGGGAGCACTGCTGGCGTCGGAAATCCGCGGCAGGGTGAAGCGCAATATCGTCGTCTACGGCCTGTACGGGTTGGCGGTCCTGCTGATGATCTGCGCCGTCGGCTTCGCGCTCGGCGCCCTGCATGCGGTGCTGGAGCTGCATTATGGCAAGGTCCAGGCGAGCCTGATCATCGCCGGCGGGCTGGTTATTGCCGGTCTGCTGGTCTTCGCGATCGCGGCTTTCATCAACAGCCGTCGCCGGCCGCCCCCGCCCTTCGCTGCAACCGCCCTGGCCGCCGCTCCGGTCGCGGCCTCGCTGCTGAGCTCCCGCAAGAAGTGGAGCACCGTTCTCGTCGGCGGCGTGGTGATCCTGGGCGCGATCCTCGGACGTCAGCTTTTCAAGGGGGACGATGGCGCCGAGGGAGAGAGCTGAGAACCTCGCTTCGGAGCCCCGTCGCGGCGTCCTCATAGGCGTAGCGCGGCCCTGAGGATGGACGATCCTGTCTTTTTACATAGGGATTGTGACTTCGGTCGGCTATCACGGTGCCCATGTCCGCCCAAGCAAGGCCGCAAGGCCCGATCTTTCTATCGCCATTGCCGACGCTGGCCCGGCGGCTGCGCTCCGCGACCACGACCATTGCTGCTATCACCGTCGTCGGGGTTGCGATCATCCTGGCGGCCTGGATCAATTCGCAAGCGATCGAAACATCGCGCGAGGTGGCTCATTCGGTCGAGATTCGCGAACAGGCCGAACGCCTGCTCGGGCACATGCGGGATGCTGAAACCGGGCAGCGCGGCTATATGCTGACTGGTACGACACCTTACCTTGCCCCCTATACCTCTGGCCGCGCGGCCGCTCCGTCCGACCTCGAAGCGCTTGAGCGCCTCGTCTCCGACGACAAGCAGCAGAGCGAGCGGGTGGCCTTGGTGCGCGCCCAGATGGCCCGCAAATTCGAGGAACTCGAGGCAGCGATAGCGCTTGCTCGCGAAGGCCGGCAGGCTGAGGCGCTGGCGCAAATCCGCGACGGGCACGGCATTGCGGCGATGGACGAACTCCGCGGGACAATCCAGCAGATCCAGCTCGCCGAGAATATCAAGCTGGTCGCCTTAAGCAGCCGTGAGGAGCGCCGCCGGCTCTGGGCAAGCATCGGAATCGTGGTGGCGCTGGCAGGGCTCGCATTCGCGGCATGGCTGCAGGTCCGTACGCGCCAGCGCCGCTCTGCAGCGCTCGCGATGACCAATGCGGAACTCGAACAGATCGTCAGTGAGCGCACGCAGCAGCTCGAAGCGGAGCGATTGCGCATCGAGGCGCTTCTGCGTGACGTCAACCACCGCGTTGGCAACAACCTCGCCATGGTTTCCGCGCTGCTCAATGTTCAGAGCCGGCAGACGCGCGAGCCAGCGGTGAAGGCGGCCCTCGCCCAGGCGCAATCGCGCATCCAGGCGATCGCCGCCGGACAGCGCCGGCTGCGTCTCGACATCGAGACCGACGAGATCGACGCCCGGCCCTATATGGAGGACCTGCTGGACGAGATCGGCAAGGCGGCGGAGGGCCGCCCCATCTCGATAGATCTCGATATGGATTCGATCCGGCTGCCCGGGCGCGACGCGGTCTCCTTCGTGGTGATCGTCAACGAGCTCGTCACCAACGCGATCAAACATGCCTTTCCCGGGAACATGACCGGGCGGGTCGTCATTCGCTTCGGCAGAGGTGACGGCACCGAAGCCCCGACACTCGTCCTGACGATCGAAGATGACGGCGTTGGAATGCCGCCCCAGGCCGAGGCCAAGGGGCTGGGTCAGACGGTCATTGCGAGCCTGCTACGCAGCATGCGGGCAACCATGGATGTCGCCGCCCGCACCCCGGGCACAGAGCGCCCTGGAACCCGGGTCACGTTGATATTCCCTAAGAGAGACTGAGCGCAACGTGAGCTGAACCGACCGCGGGAGCTGCCCGGAACGGAGCCGCCGGGTGCCGTCAGTTCGCCTTCAACGCCCGAGATACGAAGCTTGCAATCTCGCGCGTCGAGAATGGCTTGCGCAGAAAACGCACCTGGCGCAACGCGTCCGGCACATCGCCCGGTGTCGCACCGGACACGAACGCGATCGGCGTCCCCTTGCTGAGCAGGCTCTTGGCAACGTCGAACGTCTTGCCGCCGACAACGTCGATGTCCAGCAATGCGCAGGAAACCGGCGAGCCGATGGCGCGCCGAGCCTCCTCGACGGAACCGACAATGATGAGCTCGGCATCCTCGCCGAGCTTGTCCATCACGGCATACTCGATATCCATCGCGATGAACGGGTCGTCCTCGACGATCAGGATGCGGATCTGGCTCATCAATCCCGCGTCCTTTCTCGACCTGCCATGGAACTTTCGCCTCTGGGTGAAGAACGCGGCGAAGCATGGCGTTGTTCCGGCACGCGGGACGCACCGCGACGGAAAGCTCCAAATTGAGCTAAACATGCGGCAAGAAGGTTATCGAAGCGTAACCCTTTGCAGAAGCCTCTCCGTCTTGAGCAAGTTGCGAGACATCAGCGGCGCCCACGCGACGGAGAAGACGACGGCGCGAGCGTAAGCTCGAGACCGGTAACGCCGACGGCGACATTGAAGCCGCGCAGGGTCTGCAGTGAGAGAGGCTGCAGCGTGACATCCTTCTCGACGCCGCCGATGAGCATGTTCACCGATCCTCCCGTCCCCGCCGAAGCGCCGGCGCTTGCGCCAACATAAGTGCCCGCCAACGCCCCCAGAGGGGCTCGCGCATAGGGACCAAAGACACGCCAGCCCATGCTGCTGCGCTTGAACGAGCCGACATCGAGCCCGAAACCGCGCACAACGCCGGTATAGCGCTGCACGGGCCCGCGGCGCGGCGTAAAGCGGCACTCCATGGGCTTCTGCGATGTCACGATAAGGTTGAGTGCGCCGCCGACATGGCAACTCAGCCGACCTGCCGGGGCCCCGCTCTGTGCGTTCGCAGCCGTGGTTGTAAGAGCGCTCAAAGCGGCAACGCAGAACGCGGTTGCGGCGACAATTTTGGCAGGCCGATGGATCATGACGAATCTCCTGACAACATGGTTACCAAAAAATGCCGCAATAGCTCCACAGTTCCCAATCAGTCTGGAACCTAGGCAGGAGCGTTGCGTTCCAATTCCGCCCCTGGACGGAAACGTGAGATGTTCACTCGTATTAGCCCTCCTCTGCAAGCGACGCTGATCCCGACAGGCAGCGAGCCGGATCGGCTCCCTCCCTTTTGGGAACTTGAGGATTTGATTGCGTCGGGATTCGACCAAACCACGGCGCTCGATATTCTCGCGATCCGCCGCGCGCAGGCCGAGACCGGCCGGGTTCCTGTGGCCCTGTTTCGCCCAAGCGACCCCTGGCGGCTCACCCGCGTCGAACTCGACGAAATCTCCGACAACGTCGCTTGAGCGACGGCACACACCGTCATTGGCAGAAGCGCGCCGCGGCTGAGCGGCGCGGCTGAATATCGACATGCAGATGATTGGCATGGGCGGCGTCCGAGCCCGGGCCTAGGCTGGTCGCGAAAGCCCCGCACGCCGATTGCCTCACCGACTTCAAAAAACGGTCCTGAGCCAATCCTGCCGGCTTCTCGACCATGACACGAACACCGCCCGACCGTTCCTCGCCCATGACAAAAGCGAAGATATCGAGCGCCTGACCCGTCGCATGCTCACTGACCGGGCCGGCCGTCGAGCGGTTGCGCCGACGGCACTCATAGCCACCTCCAACCTGAAGACGCGAGAGATCCCGCCCAAAATGCCCTCGGGCGAGGGGCTGGACGGTATCGTCAAGCCACTGCGAAACCGTCGTCGCCATGGCACAGCTGATCGTGACCGGCGGCGCGAAGACAACCGTCCCCGGCCCGTCGCTCGCACGGTAGGCAAGCGCCTCCACGACGACCGGCTCCTGCACCCGGCAGGCCGGGTCCGTTGCCCGGTACTGCTTCGCATCGGGTTGACGAATGCGATTGCCCGCGATGGCTGCCAATGCCCGCATGCAGGCGCCGTCTCCGGGCGGAGTAGGAGTAGAGGTGACGGGTGACTGCGGTTCGACCGGCTTCGCGGGCGACTGTTCCGCGGGAGCCGACACGGAGGGCAGCGCAGGCGAAGGTATAGCCAAATCCCGAGGGCGCGGTGGCGGCACGCCAATGGGCGCAGAGCGCTCCGTCTGAGTTCGTGGGGCCGGCTCGGCCTTGGAAGGCGTGCCAAGGGGCAACATGGCGGCCACCGCGCCAATGCAGCACACCCGCACTACCAGCCCCATGCCCCTGGACGTCATCGCAGCATTCCCTCCTTCAATCAGGCCCCGTCACGATTTCAGCAGGGAGAGGCGCAAGCGGTGCAACGACGAGAAGGACAGCCAGAGTGATCAGCGCGCTGGTTTCCACGTAACTGCCAAATAAAATGGATGCGTCCGTCGTAACCGGAAAGATATCGAGCAGAATCATCCTTGTCGTTCTCGGCTTCCTTCAAATTTCGGAACGCACCTGAGGCAACGCGGGGTGTGTAAAACTTGTTCCCTTCACCACTCGTCCGCCCCGGGCCACCAAGGCGGAACTTTTGCGGCGGCAGAACCGTTGCTTCAACGATGCATGTTGAATTCTGAGGTTTCTCGATGTCCGGGTGGGCCGTGACATTCCTGATCGCAGCGCTTGTTGCGGCGATGCTGGCTTTTGGCGGTGTGCCGGGGCTGGCGACAATGGCCGCAAGGATCGTTTTCTTCGCTGCGCTCGCCGGAGCGGCCATCACCGGCCTGATTGCAATAACCAAGGGGCGGCGGTCGTGAGGCGGCCACGCGCCAGGAGAGATGTCATGAAATGGATTGCGCCGATGATCGTCGCCTTGCCGTTTCCGGCACTTCTGGTCGTCTGTTTTCTGGGCTGGTAAGACGCACGAAAAAGGGTCCGTTGCGCCATGACGCCACGGACCCCGCTGTCATACTGAGCTGTATCAGGCGGCCTTGCGACCGGCGCGCCGGTCAAAGAACAGCGCCTGACTGATCGCCGCCTTCACCGCTTCCGGCTGGAATGGCTTGGTGATCAGGAAGGCAGGCTCGGGCCGGTCTCCGGTCAGCAGGCGTTCCGGATAGGCCGTTATGAAGATCACCGGGACGTCGATCGCGCTCAGGATCTCATTGACGGCTTCGAGGCCGGAACTGCCGTCAGCAAGCTGGATGTCGGCCAGCACCAGGCCCGGCCGCTTTTTCGCGACAGATGCAATCGCCTCGCGATGGGTCCGGGCGACACCGGTCACCGTATGTCCCAGCTCTTCGACCATCGTTTCGATATCGAGCGCGATGATGGGCTCGTCTTCGATGATCAGCACGTCGGTGGCGACCTGATCGGCGATTTCCTGTCCCGCGACCTGGACGAGATTTGCCACCTCCGCCGCCGAGACCTCCATGATCACCGCGACCTCATCGAGCGAAAAGCCCTCGACGGTGCGCAGCAGGAAGGCCTGCCGTGGACGCGGCGTCAGCGCACTGAGATTGCGCTCGGCCGACGAGCGCTCCACACCGCCCGAAGACTGGTTGTTGATGCCGACCGACGACCAGAGCTTCAGGAAAGTCCTGTACAGTCCGGTGCGGGCATCGACGTCCCGCGGAAAGGAATTTGGATCGACGACGAGCGCTTCCAGCATTTCAACGACATAGGCATCGCCACTCGCCTGCGTGCCGTTCAGAGCTCGCGCGAAGCGGCGCAGATAGGGCAGATGCGGGGCAATTTCCTTCGCAATCGACATTGATTGGTCCTTCTTCAACCTGCCGAAAGTGAGCACCCGCAACGTGTTTCTGACAAGCAATTTATTTTACGATTTGCCCGGAACTTTTCTGAAACTAGACCGTTATCTGGCAGCATACGTGTCAATGATGCTCCCGGCGGATCATGATCGGCCGGGATGTGGAAGACGGTTGAACAGGGCAATCCGGCCGCCCCTGCAGCAAGAGCGGAGCGGCGTCGGCGCGAGGGTATGATGAGTGCTATGAAGATCGAGATGCCAGAGCCGAACGGGGGCGAAGAGACGGATTTCGAAGCCATTCTGGACCCCAGGGTTCAGGAGTCGATCGGCCGGTCGCTCAAGGCGCATTACGACGATCTGATCAACGCACCCATCCCCGACAAATTCCTGGTTCTGCTGGCGCAGCTGGAAGCCAAGGAAAGCCGTTCATCCGCTGAGGAAGCAAGTGATGAGCGCCCCTGAGTTCAAGGACGGCCTGATCAAGGAAATCCCGAACCTGCGCGCCTTTGCGGCGTCGCTTTCGGGTTCGATGCAGCTCGCGGACGATCTGGTGCAGGACACCCTGCTCAAGGCCTGGGGCAACTCGGACAAGTTCGAACCGGGCACCAGCCTGCGCGCCTGGCTCTTTACCATCCTGCGCAACACCTACTACTCGCTCTACCGCAAGCGCGGCCGCGAGGTGCAGGACAGTGAAGGCACCTATGCCGAGCGCATGGCGGTGCACGGCAACCAGGAGAGCCATCTCGATCTCGCCGATTTCCGCAAGGCTTTGGCCAAGCTGCCGGAGGAGCAGCGGGAAGTGCTGATCATGGTCGGCGCAACGGGCCTTTCCTATGAGGAGGCTGCTGAGATCTGCGGCGTCGCGATCGGCACCATCAAGAGCCGCGTCAACAGGGCGCGCACCAAGCTTGCGGAGCTGCTGTCGATCAAAGGTCTCGATGATCTCGGGCCCGATCGTCAGAGCGCAGCAGCGGTTCACAGGACCAGCTCCGAACCCATCCGACCCTGATGCGACTGGCGCGGTTCAAGACCGTCCGCGGCAGGCTTCTCGCTCTGCTGGTCGCAATCGCGTTGCCGATCGCCTGCCTGTCGGCGATCGCCGCGATCACGACCTATCGAACGGTCATCGCCTCAATTCAGACTTTCCAGATCCGCACGGCGGACGACTATGCCGTGCGCGCTCGCGTCTGGTATCGCGGCGCCTTGCGCTCGTTGCTGACGGCGGCCGCGGCCGTCGGCACGTCGAGCAGCGGGGATTGCGATGCGGCCGCCCAAGAGATTCTGAAGCGGGTAACCGGCTACAGCGCCCTTCACCTCAAGATGCGCAACGGCGAGATCTGCTCGGTCTCGCTCGATCCGCATGTCACGTCTGCCAAGCTTGCCGCGACCGCAGAGCGACTGAGCGCCAAACCACCGGTCCGCATCTGGGCAGGCACGGAACTGGCGACCGTGCGTTATGACGATCTCATCCTCGATCGGCAGCGCTATCTCGCAGTCTATGCTCATAGTAACGATCCCGAACAGCCTGCGCAGGAAGCTCTGCTGCTCGCCGACTCCGACCTGCTCAACAAGGTCTTCGACCTCGGCGAGAGCGATGAAAGCCTTGCGGTCGCGCTGATCCATCGGGGCAGCGGAATCGTCACCAGCCGGGGAGTCGATGAAGGCGACGAGTCCTGGCTGCCGGCGCAGGAAGTGGTGCCCGAGGTCAAGGCCCGCTGGGAGGCGGCAAGCAGGGCCGGACCCAACCGCGCCTATGCCGCCCGCATGGTTGCCGAGCCTGACCTCTATGTGATCGCGAGTTTCGACAACGCAGCCGAACGTGCGGCCCAGACGCAGTTCCTCATTTTGCTGCTGACCCCGCTCCTCACCCTCGCCTTGCTCTGCTTCGTCTACCTGCGCGCAATCGACCGGCATTGCGTGCGCTGGCTGCGCGGCATCGAAACGGCGGCCAGGACACGTGCGAAACTCTCGAGTGCCCGGGCCCCGATTGCGGCGGATATGCCGAGCGACATGCGGAGCGTGGCGGAGGCCTTCAATGCGATGGTCGAGGAGGAGGAGGTGCGGCAGCGCAAGCTCTCGAACGCCCTCGACGACAATCGCTTCCTGGTGCGCGAGCTGCATCACCGGGTGAAGAACAGCCTGCAGGTCGTCCAGAGTTATATCGGGCTGACCAAGCGCGATTCCCGCGGCGAAGCCAGGCTAGCGCTCGCCGACGCCGAATGCCGCGTCCACGTCCTCTCGGCAGCCTATCGCTTCACGCTCGCCGATGGAGAAATGCAGCCTGTCCGCGTCGACCTGTTCCTCGACGACGTCATGACGATGATCTCGAACCTCATCCGCCGCCGCGACCAGGGCCTGATCAGCCAGATCGAGACCATGTCGTCCCTTTCTGTCGACCGGATCATTCCGCTCGGCTTCCTGATCGTCGACGTGGTGGGGCGCGCCTTGCGGCACGGACCGGGCCTCACCGTGACGGTCACCGCTACCGATATCGATGAGGAGACCATCGAGATCAGCATCAAGGCGGATCGCGAGATCGACCATGCCGAGCCCCCCAAGCTCTTCGCCGGTCTCCTGACACAGATCGCGGCGACCGAGGTCTCCGCGCCGGGCGGGCGCTCACTGGGCTCCTGGCGCATCGTGCATCGGGACTGAGCCTGCTCAGCAGGCGTCCGTCTCGACCGGCTCGATGCTGACCCCAACGTTCAAGCCAAGGAAGGCTCCGGCGAGCCCGGTATAGCTGCCGGAGACCGGCGATGCGTCCTCAGGAACGCGGGCCACGGCGATGCGCAGCAATTGGCGGTCCGCCACCAGATCATTGGTCGGATCGAACTCGACCCAGCCGTCGAAGGGGATGAAGACGTCGGCCCAGGCATGCGTCAGGCCGGCCGGTGAGACGAGGCCGCCGCCTTCCAGGGTACGCTCGTGAATATAACCGGTCACGAACCGGGCAGCGAAGCCCAGGCGGCGCGCCAGCTCGATAAACAGCCACGCATAGTCACGGCAGGAGCCGCTCCCCAGCTGTAGTGTGTCGAGCGGGTGTTGTGTGCCCTCGTCATAGCGAATGGCGTAGCTCAATGCGTCATTGATGGCATGAGCGAGATCCCGCAACAGGTGCCCGGTGCCGGTGCCGCTCCGCGCGCGAAAGGCGAGAAGCCATTGGTCGAGGGCGCCATCCGGATCGGCGCTCGCCAGAGCCAGATAGGGCTGTAGCGCCGCGCGTTCGGAGGGGGTGTAGACAACCCCCGTCATGGCCGCGTCCGACGCGAGCACCGGGCTCGGAAGGGCCGGTCCGAAGCGCTCGACCACCAGTTCGCTGACGATGTCGAGGCTGTCGGCCTGCCCCTCGAAGCTCGCGATGGCAACCGAATTGCCATAGGCATCATGCATCCAGCGCAACTGCGCCGCCGGAGTGATGCTGAGCGCGGTTTCAACGACGCGCAGGTCGAAACTGTCCCGCGGCCTCAGCATCAGGCGATGCGGTCCGAACCCGACCGGCTGGGCGTAGCGATAGGTCGTCGCGTGACGGATACGCAGCTGCACAGAACCCTCCCGGCCAAGCGATGCGCCTCATGGCAGTCAGCGCGGCCACGGACAAAACAAGCCGCCCGAAGGCGGCTTCACGCGTGACAAGCGCGCGGGGCTCCCGTCGCACCGCGACCGAGCGCCCCTGATTGCGCTATCCCGCAGTAGGTTCCGGCTCAGCGAATAACGCTGGCGATCGGCCCGGCCACGCGAGCCTCCTGGGAGCTCGCGATGGCGCGCTTGGTCCGATCGGCGACCCTCTGGGCGGGATCCACCGATGCCAGCTGGCTATCCGTCGGGACGTTGTTTCGAATCTTGGCCTCCGCGACAGAGGTCGAACTTTGATCGGTCGCGCTCTGGAGAGCCGAGCCGAAGGTCAGCGTGGCCACCACCGCGCCCATGATTCCAAAGAAGGCGAAGGCGCGTTTGATGGGGGCAAGGCTGTCATTCAACATCTGTCTCTCCCTACGCCACGACCGGTCACCATTGACCGGTTTACGTCGAAGAGAACGCGACGCCGCCCGTTCGGTTCCCGTTGTGCGGGTGGCAGCGATCACGAAACCGGGAGCGGCGGTTCAGGCCTCCTCGTCCTCGTTGGCGGGCTGACGGCTGCGAAACAGCCGCCAGAGCGACTTCCCGATCCGGCGCGAGCTCAAATGCGCGCCGGCGAGACGCTTCTCCAGGGTGATCTTGCGGTCATGGAAATCCTCGAGGCCGGGGCGGTGACCGACACTGATGACTGTCGCGTGTGCGAGCTCGCCTTCGAACAGTCCAAGGAGCGAATTCTGGCTGTCCTCATCGAGGGCCGAAGTCGCCTCGTCCATGATGATGATATCGGGCTTCTGGATCAGCAAGCGCACGAAGGCGACGCGCTGACGCTCGCCGCCGGACAGGACGCGATCCCAATTATCCTCCTCGTTCAGGCGCTTGGCCATGTAGGCCAGGCCGCAGCGCCGAAGGGCGGCAATGATGGTCTCGTCGCTGACGGGGATGTCGGAATCGGGATAGAGCAGGACTGTCCTGAAATTGCCGAGGGGCAAGTAGGGCTTCTGCGGCACGAAGGCGATGCTCTTGCCGCGAGGCACCTGGATCGAGCCTGAACCCCAGGGCCAGAGGCCGGCCAGCGACCGGATCAGCGTGCTCTTGCCGGAGCCGCTCTCGCCAACGATCAGAACTTTCTCGCCGAGTTCGATGATAACCGTCGCGTCTGCGATGACGATGCGCCCATTGCTGTGCGCCAGCGAGAGCTCCTTGATATGAATCGCGCCGTCATCACTCTCGCCGAGCGAGATCTGGGTCTCGCCGACCATGATCGTGCCGACATCGAGCGCCTCCAGCTCTTCGACAAGCTCGTCGACCCGAATGACGGAGGCAAACCACTCGGCCAGCCTGACGAAGTTGTCGACGAACCAGATCAGCGCGGCCTGAACGGCGCTGAACGCCGCGACGACCTGCATCACGGCCCCGAGCGTAACCTCGCCCGAGAGATATTTCGGCGCGATCAGCAGCAGCGGCACGATCGGAAACAAGGCACCATTGGTGTTGAGCACCAATGCGATCACGCCTTGTTGGCGAATGACGCGGAGCCAGGCGGCCAGGACGCGGCCATAGTTCTCGCCAACCGATGCTCGCTCGTCGGCATCGCCCTTGATCAGGGCAATGCTCTCGGCATTCTCGCGCAATCGCGTCATTTCTGCCCGGAACTGGGCCTCGGCCTCGTTCTTGGCCGCAATGCGAGCGACCAGCGGTCGTCCGGTGAGATAGGCCGCGAGCGACGCGACCGCCGCATAGACGATCGCGGCCAGCGCCATGTAGCTCGGGATCACGACCGCCACGCCACCGAGCGTGAAGTGAGCTGAGCCTGCGACCTGCCAGAGGATGGCGGCGAAGGTCGCGGCCGTCACCGCCGCGCTGATCAACCCGATCGCGAATTCGGCGAGCGGCTCGATCGCGAGCCGGACGTCATCTGCGATCCGGTATTCGGGAGCCGTCTGCCTCTTGGTGAGGAAGCCGAGCCGATAATAGCGCTGATCAGCGATCCACCAGCCGGCGAGACGCATGGTCAGGTCCTCCCGCCATCGCGCCTGGAGCAGCATGCGGCTGATCACGAGGGCAGACAGCGACAGGCTGAATGCGATGACCAGCGCCGGCAGCCAGGCGATCACCGACCAGACAGCGCCGGTATCGCGCTTTTCAAGCGCATCGAAGAAGTACCGGTTCCAGCTATTGATGCCGACGGCGCTCGCCGTCTGCGCAGCGACGAAAACCAGCACCGCTATCGTCAGGACCCAGGCGCGCAACCGGGTCTCACCGCTCCAGAACCGCAGCGCGATGCGGAAAAACTGCCGCATGCGCGACCGCCTGGATGGTTGCGGTGTCTCAGCCATGGCCTTGCAACTCCCGCCCGAGATGTCATTGACCGGAGCATCATCGCGAGGTGTCGCAATCATAAACCGGAGGCTGGAGATCGGCACGCTCCACGGCGCTAGAACGCCGCAACGCTTCTGCCAGTTCCGCCAATTGCAAAGGATATGTTGCACCGCACGCAGCATGCGATTCGCCATTGAGCTATGCCGGCTCCCCCGCGCATAATGGCGTCATGAAGACCATGCCCGACCATGCCAGCATAGCCCGGCTCGGAGTGCCTTGCCTGGCCTGCCCTTTGCGGCTGAAGGCGGCATTCAAGGACAAGAGCGATGAGGAAGTCCGCTTCATCCAGGGGATGAAGATCGATCATCGTTCCGTTCCGGCCGGATCGGAGGTCATTCATCCCGGCCAGGAAGATGCCGAGCTCTTCACGTTATTCTCCGGCTGGGCCTTTCGCTACAAATCGCTCCCCGACGGCCGGCGTCAGATTCTGAACTTCCTGCTGCCGGGCGATCTGGTCGGGCTGCAGGCGTCACTCCTGAGCGCGGCCCAACATGGCATCGAAGCGCTGACCGATGTCGAGCTCTGCACCTTTTCGCGCAAGCGGATCTGGGATCTCTTCGTGCACATGCCGTCGCTGTCATACGAGATCGCGTGGCTCGGCTCCCGCGAGGAGAGCCTGATCGACGAGAATCTGACCTCGGTCGGCCAGCGCAATGCGGGCGAGCGCATTGCTGCACTGATGATCTCGCTCTATCGCCGGGCCGAGGCGCTCGATCTCGTCAGCGACAACAGTTTCCAGTTCCCCTTGTCGCAACAGCACCTCGCAGACGCGCTTGGCCTGTCACTTGTCCACACCAGCAAAACCTGGTCGCGCCTGCGCCGTGCCGGCCTCTTCTCGCTTGCCGGGGGACGGCTCACCTTGCTCAACCCGCGGCTGACCGCGCGCATGGCCCTGCTTTTCGAACGCGAACGCCATCCGAGACCGTTGATCTGAAACAGCTCAACCGCTACGCCGCACTCTTGACCCGAACTTCTTGACGGTTAACGTCAATTCTGCTCGCTAGCGGCATCTGTTCGTTCTGATGCTTCGGCTAACGGGGCGAGGCCTGAGGTTTCATGACGCGTCCTTCCACCACCCGGGATTCTCGCGGCGCGCTTGCCGGCCGGCTCGGCAAATCGAGCGTTGCCGCTCGCATCGAGGGTGAAATGCGCGTCACGGCCGCAGAGTTGGCCGATAGCGTGGCGGAGGCCAGGCTCAAGGTCGCAGCCGTGCGTTACAAGGTCGAGGGCGAGGTCCGCAACACGGCCGGGAAGCTGAAGACCCGGGTCAATGAGGCCAAGGCGAAGTTCGGCGACGATGCCCGCTTCCTGAAATCCTGGATCGACGACCCGCTGCGCACGGGTTCGGTGACCCCGTCAAGCCCGTTCCTGGCGCGCCGCATGGCCTCCTTCGTCGATCCGAGCGTACCTGGTCCGGTGATCGAGATCGGCCCCGGAACCGGCCCTGTGACAGAGGCGCTGATCGAACGCGGCATCGACGAGTCCAGGCTGATCCTGGTCGAGTACAGCCCCGAATTCTGCAAGCTGCTGCGCGAACGTTTTCCGCGCGCCACCGTGGTGGAAGGCGACGCCTATGCGCTATCGACGACGCTTGCCGGGCATCTGAGCGAGAAGGCCGTAGCGGTCGTCTCCAGCCTGCCGCTATTCACGCGCCCGCCGGCCACGCGCACGGCCCTCGTCAAGGACGCTTTCACGCTGCTCATCCAGGATGCGCCCTTTATCCAGTTCACCTACTCCGTGATCTCGCCGGTGCCGCGGAAGGGTTCGGGCCTCAAGGCCATGGTGTCCGACTGGGTCTTGCGGAATATCCCGCCGGCCCGCGTCTGGGTCTATCGTCKCGCGGCATAGGACTGCGACGGCTCCCGGGCGATGGTCCCACCCGCCCTCCCGCGCATAGTGTCGATACCGCAGCCCGGGTTTCCAGGCCGCCAGCAAGAGTGCAGGCTTTCCTGATCGCGGACAGGCCGGAGCTTTCCGGCCAGGTCATGGGGTCGTCACATGCCAGAACCTAGAATTCTCGTTTTCGCCGGTTCCTGGCGCGAGGGCTCCCTCAACACCAAGCTCGCGACGCTGGCGGCAAGGAGGCTGCGTGCCGCCGACGCAGAGGTGAAGCAGATCTCGCTCGGCGACTATCCGCTTCCCCTGGTCGATGCCACCGGCTTCGGAAACGCGCCGCAGGCAGCCCATGAGCTGCGCGCGCTGATCGACGCGCATGACGGCCTCTACATCGCGAGCCCCGAATACAATGCCGGCTACGCCCCGGCCTTGAAGAACGCGCTCGACTGGGCATCGACAGCCAAGCCTGGCGCCCCCGCCAGCGGCCTTGCAGGCAAGGTCGTGGCGCTCGGCGGAGCTTCCACCGGCTCGCTCGGCGCCTATCGCGGGCTGACCCAGTTGCGAACCTCACTCGAACTCGGCTTCGGCGCGCTGATGGTGCCCGAGATGGTCGCCGTCAGTTTCGCCGACAAGATGTTTGATGCCGATGGCAACCTCACCGATGCGCGCAGCAGCGGTTTCTTGGATGCCCAGGTGGCCCGACTGCTCAAACTTTCCGGCAAGGGCCTGTAGTCGCGGCGGCGTGACGATCCGACGCTAGGGAAGTGCGCAAGTCATTATGCCTTCCACACGGAATCGTAACAGCTCGGCCCTATGAGCCGCGAACAAGAGCACTGGTCTCGACCCGGTCTCTTCCAGGACCTCACGGCCAGGGAGTTGCAGCACGCGTATGAATGGCCAGGCATCAAGCTATAGTTTGCCGCGCTGGCGCCTGACGCGCTGGCTGACCGATGCTGGCCCCGATGTGCCCGCCGACATCAGGGTCGCCTTGATTGGGAGCCTCTATGGCACCTTGCCGATCTTCGCCGGCGGCGTGATCAACACCATCGCCGTGTCGTTTCTGATCGCGATGCGGATTCCGACGCTGCCATTCGTGCTCTGGTGCGCCTTCGAGGTCCTCTGCTGCGTGACGCGGCTCTTCGTGCTGCTCGTCGCCCAGAAGCGGGCGAGGCAGGGCAAGGAAACACCGACGGATCTCTACATCCTGCTCGGCGTCGCCTGGGCCGGCGGTGTCGGCTACGGCACCTTCATCAGCCTGAGCAGCGGCGATTGGGTGGTGGCCACGCTCGCCTGCCTGTCGGCCGCCGCAATGGTCGGCGGCATCTGCTTTCGCAATTACGGGGCGCCACGACTCGCCGGAGTGATGATCTTCCTCACGCTCGGGGCCTGCTGCTTTGCCGCGCCCTTCCTCGGCGAGCCGATCATGCTGATCGTCTTCATGCAGATCCCCTTCTATCTTTTCAGCATGAGCCGGGCGACCCGCACGCTCAACAAGATGCTGGTCACGACGATGCGCGCCGAGCGCGAGAACGAGTTCCATGCGCGCCATGACATGTTGACCGGGCTCTCGAACCGCTCGGGCCTGACGAAGGCACTCGACGCGCATTTCGCCCGCGATGCCGGACAGAAGCGGCTCGCACTGATCTATCTCGATCTCGACGGCTTCAAGGCCGTCAACGACAGCTATGGCCATATGGCCGGAGACCGGCTGCTGCAGCTCGTCGCCGAGCGGTTGCGTGGCATGATCCGCACTGGTGATCTCGCCGCCCGGATGGGTGGAGACGAGTTCATCGTCTTGTCCGAGCAAACCGAAGCCGCGCAACTTCTCGGCTTCGGCGAAAGGCTGATCCGCGAGATTTCGCGGCCCTACGAGCTCGACAACAAGCACGAGGTCACCGTGGGAGCCTCGGTCGGGATTGCGCTTGCTCCGGACCACGGCACGGACATGATGACCCTGCTCGCTGCGGCAGACAGCGCACTCTATCAGGCCAAGTCGCGCGGCAAGTCGCGCTGCATGATCGCGTCGCAAAGCGAACTCGACCGGCCCTTCTCCGGCGCGCCGCTGCTGGTCAGCTCGGCCCGCCAGTTGCACTGAGCCCAAGATTCGCGGCTTGCTGCAGCTCGCAGCGCTCCTCCCCCACGGCATGTCGCCAAAGCGATCCTGGCCAGGCAATGCCGCACGCCCACGGCGTCATCCGGCAGCGAAGCATCGTCGCCCGCAGCACCGCAACGACGGCCCCTTGCAAGGTCGGTCTGGCGCGCCGCAATCTTGACCCCCCTGCAGCCCTCGGGCTTCCTGCCGTCCGGGAAAGCGGAGAGCGGCCGTGGCAGATATCGGACGAATCGTCCACGAGGTGGCCGAGGAGATGGCCGCCCATCCCGAACGGGGCGAGGTCGCGAGCTATATTCCGCCGCTCGCCCACGTCGATCCCGGACAGTTCGGCCTCTGCATCGTCACCTCCGATGGCGCAACGCATGCTGCCGGGGATGCCGAAGAGCCCTTCTCGATCCAGAGCGTCTCCAAGGTCTTCGCGTTGACCCAGGCGCTCGGCAAGGTCGGCGACACGCTCTGGCGCCGCGTCGGACGCGAGCCTTCCGGAACCCCCTTCAATTCGATCGTCCAGCTCGAGCGCGAACAGGGCATTCCGCGCAATCCCTTCATCAATGCCGGCGCACTCGTCGTCAGCGACGTCAATCTCGCCGGACATGAACCGCGCATCGCGATCGGCGAACTGCTGCGCTTCATCCGCTATCTCGCCGAGGACGAGACGATCGTCATCGACGAGACCGTGGCCCGCGCCGAACAGGAGACCGGTTTCCGCAACATTGCGCTGGCCAATTACATGAAGGCCTTCGGCAATCTGACGCATGCGGCGCCACTGACGCTTGGCGTCTATTTCCACCAATGCGCCATCGCCATGAGCTGCCGGCAGCTCGCCATGGCCGGGCGCTACCTGATGCTCGGCGGCCTGCATTCGCCCGGCGGAGCGCGGGTAATCTCGGCGCAAAGAGCCCGCCGCATCAATGCCCTGATGCTGACCTGCGGTCATTACGATGCTTCCGGCGACTTCGCCTTCCGCGTCGGCCTGCCCGGAAAATCCGGGGTCGGCGGCGGCATCCTGGCGATCGCGCCGGGCAAGGCCGCAATCGCCGTCTGGTCGCCCGGACTGAACGAATGCGGCAATTCCCGCCTCGGCACCCTCGCGCTGGAGCGCATTGCCGAAGCGACGGGCTGGTCGGTGTTCAGCCCATCAGGAGGCGGCCACCCCTGAGCGGTCGGCAGCATCCAGACAGCACGTCACCGGCCTGCACCTCCGCCCTGACCCGGGAGCCACTCCCCCCGAGGGCAACCGGGCAAGAGCCCTCTGTCGGAAGGAGCCTTCTGGGGGGAAAGGGCATTTCCGGGCGCGCCTGAGGGGGCCGCGAGCGTTTTCCGCAAGCCCCCAAATGTTCAAGAGCCCAGCGCGCGCTGTTGCTCAGATCCCGCGCGTGATGCCGCCGTCGACGCGAATATTCTGTCCGGTAATGTAGCCGGCATCGTCGGAGGCAAGGAAGGCGATCGTGCCCGCGATTTCGTCGCTCCTGCCATAGCGCTGCAGCGGCACGCGCTGGCGTCGCTCATCGGTGGCCGGCAGGCTGTCGATCCAGCCGGGGAGCACGTTGTTGATGCGGATATTGTCCGCTGCGTACTTGTCGGCAAAGATCTTGGAGAAGGAGGCGAGCCCTGCCCTGAACACGGCCGATGTCGGGAACATAGCGTCGGGCTCGAAGGCCCATGCCGTCGAGATGTTGATGATCGATCCCGAGCGTTGAGCCTGCATGACCGGCGTCACCAGCCGGGCCGGCCGTACGACGCTCAAGAAATAGACCTCCATGCCGCGATGCCAGTCCTCGTCCGGGATCTCCAGGATCGGCGCGCGCGGGCCATGGCCTGCACTGTTGACGAGAACGTCGATGCGCCCCCAGCGGGAGACGGTCGCATCGACGAGGCGCTTGATATCGTCATTGGACTGGTTCGAACCGGTCACTCCGATGCCGCCGAGCTCATGGGCCAGGGCTTCGCCCTTGCCGGATGAGGACAGGATGGCAACCGCGAAACCGTCCTTGGCGAGACGGCGCGCGGCGGCAGCCCCCATCCCGCTGCCACCGGCCGTAATGATCGCGACTTTCTGAGTCATGGACTTTCCTCTGGTTGCCTGCTGCAGCTGGTCGTAGGCGACGAGGACGCCCCGAACCATGGATTTTCCGTGCGGTGTCCCTGTAGCGTTGCTACACCCTCATCATGTCACGAATGCCCCCTCTCGCGACCTTGCGCGCATTCGATGCGGCCGCGCGCCATCTCAATCTTCGCCTTGCGGCGGAAGAGCTGAATGTGACGCATGGCGCTGTCGCCCAACAAGTTCGCGCCCTGGAGGCCAGCCTCGGGGTCGCCCTGTTCGAGCGGGAGCCGCGCGGCCTCGCGCTCACCGCGGCCGGGCGGGCCTTTCATCCGCAGATCAGACGGGCCTTCGCACTTATCGCGGGCGCCATGGTCGCAATCGAACCCACGCAGGAACGCGAACGACGCGGCGTGACGGTCACTGTCACTCCCTCCTTCGCGGCAAGATGGCTCATTCCGCGGCTCGGGAAATTCTCGGTGATTGCGCCGGATGTCGAGGTGCGCGTCCTGGCGTCGGAATCGACCGAACGCCTCGGAGGACATGGCCTGCCGGATCTCGCAGTGCGTCTGTCAGCTCCGCCCTTCGAGCGCTCGCTCGATGCCCGGCGCCTGCTTGCGGACGATCTCTTTCCAGTCTGCAGCCCATCCATCGCCAAGACACTCTCGAGCCTGGACGACCTTGCAGGAGCGACGCTCCTTCACGACGCCCACGACGCATGGCCGCTCTGGCTGGAACTGGCGAACGCATCGACCCCACCAACGGTCGGACGCCGATTCAACCAGACCGCGCTGGCCCTTGCTGCCGCGCTTGACGGCCAGGGCGTGGCGCTTGCGCCATCTGCTCTCGTTGCGGAGGATCTCGCCGGGCAACGCCTGGCGGCACCATTCGGCACGGCCCTGCGTGTCGCGTCGGAGCGGGCCTTCTATCTTCTCACGCCGAGGCTCTCCCGAATGCGTGCTGAGGTCTCGAGCTTTCGCTCCTGGCTGATCGACGAATGCGACGCCGGCTTGGATGCGGAGTGACGGCCCCGCCGGGCTGCCTGGATCTGACGTCCGGCCCGCCCGGTTGAGGAGGTCGGACCGCCAAGAGCTCCCATGATGAGAGTGCTCCCATGACGGTTCCGCCGAGGCGGATGATCGCATCCGCCGGGCCGTAGCGGCTTTGGCCAACGGCGCCCGCCCAACGTGCTCAAACGCGAGGATCGCGTCGCAAACCACGGTCGAGGTTCACCACAACCTGCCCAGGTTCGCGCTTGCACGCATGTGCAAAATTGCGATTGACAGGCCTGCCGTTTGCGTTGAGCTTGATACGCAACGGATCCGGTCAAGCTGCGTGCAGCCCCACGATCAGAGCTAAATAAGAGCTGCCCCACAGCAGAGCGTTCTTTGCAAGGCTGTGCGGGGAGAGGGAGGGTACGATGGCCAAGACGTGTCCCGCTTCAGCGGGCGCCCGCCCTTGCGCGGAATAGGGCGCCTCGATGACCACCGGTAATGCCGTCGCGCCACGCCGCGAGAGTGGCCGGGAAGGGGCCCGGACGAATGCTATCCCGTCGCCGGCCTGGACATGTCGGCTGCGCTACCGGCTCCGCGTTGCGCTGCGCGAGCCGACGACCATCATCGGCCTCTTCGCCGCGCTTCTGTTTGCCTATCTCATCGTCGTGCCGGTGGTCTCCATTCTGCGCGATGCGGTGACCGTGCAGTTCGGCGACGAGCGCCGGACCGCCGCGGAGGTCGGCAGCCTCACAACCTATTACCTCACCCGCGCCTTCACATCGCCGGTGGCGGCGAACCTGTTCTGGCAACCGCTGCGCAACACCTTGATGGTGGCCGCCGGCGCCATTGGTATCGCCGTCGTCGTCGGCACGGCCATCGCCTGGCTGATCTGCCGCACGGACATGTTCGCGCGGCAGTGGTTCGCGACGGCCCTCATCGTGCCCTATATGCTGCCGGCCTGGACCTTTGCGCTCGCCTGGACGACGCTGTTCAAGAACCGCACGGTCGGCGGCCAGGCCGGCTGGATGGAGAGCCTCGGCTTCACCCCGCCGGACTGGCTCGCCTACGGCCAGGTGCCGATCACGCTCATCCTGGCGCTGCACTACACGCCGTTCGTCATTCTCCTCTTCGGGTCGGCGCTGCGCCGCTTCGACAGTCAGCTCGAGGATTCGGCTCGCGTCCTCGGTGCCGGACGCGGAGCTATCGCGCTGAAGATCATCCTGCCCCTGATGCGCCCGGCGCTGATGTCGGCGGTGGTGCTGATCTTCGCCAAGTGCCTCGGCGAGTTCGGCGTCGCCTATGTGCTCGGACTGCCGGTGAAGTACGACGTTCTCGCGACCTCGCTGTACCGCTCGATCGGTTCGCGCCAGACCGGCGTGGCCGGGGTGATTGCCGGCGCCATCATGCTGATCGGCATCATCACGATCCTGATCGACGCCTATCTGGTGCGCGAGGCGCAACGCTTCGTCACAGTCGGCGGCAAGGGCGCCATGAACCGGCCGGCGCGGCTCGGCATCTGGCGCTGGCCGGCCACCGGCTTCGCCGCGGGCGTCTACGCCGCCAGCGTCGGCGTGCCACTGCTGACCCTGTTCCTGTCGACGGTCATGCGTGTACCGGCGGATTTTTCATGGTCGAACTTCACCCTCGACTATTGGATCGGCTGGAATCTGCCAACGGTCGCCATGCGCACCGGCATCCTGCTCAGCCCGGACCTGTGGCAGGYGGCGTTCAATACATTATGGATCGTCGGCCTGGCCTCGACCTGCTCGGGCCTGCTCGGCATCATCACCGGGTATGTCGTGGTGCGCACGCCGGTCCGGCCACTCGCCGCCGTCCTGCGCCAGGTGACGTTCATGCCCTATCTCGTGCCGGGCATCGCCTTCGCAGCCGCCTATCTCTCGTTGTTTGCGGTGCCGCGCGGGCCGATTCCGGCGCTCTATGGCACCTCGCTCATCCTGATCCTGGCACTCATCGCCGACCAGATGCCCTATGCCTCGCGCGCCGGCATCTCCGCCATGATGCAACTCGGCAGAGATCCGGAGGAGGCGGCCCAGGTCGTCGGCGCAGGCTGGCTCGCGCGCATGCGCCTTGTCGTCGTACCGATCCAGAAGGGTTCGCTGATGACCGGCATCCTCCTGCCCTTCATCTCCGGCATCAAGGGGCTCAGCCTGTTCGTCATGCTCGCCGTGCCAAGCACCGACGTGCTGACCACCTTCTCGATGCGCCTCGTCGATTATCACTACACGCAGGCGGCCAACGCGGTCGTCCTGATCATCGCGGCCATCGCCTATTTCGGCACTCTGGCGGCGCAGAAGCTCACCAAGACGAACCTGGCGGAAGGACTAGGCAGCTGATGCCCGCGATCATCCTGGAAAACGCCAATAAGAGCTACGGCGCCGGTTCGCCCAACGCAGTGTCGAATCTCGATCTCGAGATCGCCAATGGCGAGTTCATGTGCCTGCTCGGCCCATCCGGCTGCGGCAAGACGACGACCTTGCGGATGATCGCGGGGTTGGAGAACCTCTCCGGCGGCGAGATCCGCATCGGCGAGCGCGTCGTCGACAGCATTTCCAAGGGCCTGTTCGTCGGGCCGGAAAAGCGCGAGCTCGGCCTCGTATTCCAGAGCTACGCGCTCTGGCCGCACTTGACCATCGAGCGCAATACCGATTTTGGCCTGCGCCTGCGCAAGGTGCCGAAGGCCGAACGCGAGGCTCTCGTCACCCGCGTCATGAAGGCGCTCGACATCGAAAAATACCGGGGACGGTATCCGTCGCAGCTCTCCGGCGGCCAGCAGCAGCGTGTGGCGCTTGCCCGCATGCTTGTGGTCAATCCGGGCGTATTGCTGCTCGACGAGCCGCTGTCGAATCTCGACGCCCGACTGAGGCTGGAAATGCGCGCCGAATTGAAGCGCATCCATGCTGAGTTCGGCACCACCATCGTCTTCGTCACGCACGATCAATGGGAGGCGATGACGCTCGCAACCACAATTGCGGTGATGAACGAGGGCTCGCTGCAACAGATGGGGACGCCGAACGACATCTATGACCGGCCAGCCAACCGTTTCGTTGCCGAGTTCGTCGGCAGCCCGCCGATCAACATTTTCGAGATCGGCGCTGCCTCGCACGACGTCGTCGGGCGGCACGCGGTGACCTTTCTCACGGCCCGACTGGGCCCCGATGCCGATATCGGCTCGCTCGGGCTCCGGCCCGAAACCATTCAGATTGCCGACTCGGCCGACGCGGTGCCTCTCGGCAACTTCGCCGACGAGGCGGTCGTGACCGGCATCCTTCCGACCGGTGGCAGTTGGATCGTCGAGCTGACTTCGGGCGGCAAGAAGACATTCGCGACCGCCAACGAGGCGCCGCGCCACAAGGTCGGCGACACGATTTGGTTCCACGTCCGACCGGCAGCGCTGCATGTGTTTTCGCGCGACGGCCAGCGTCTCCAACGTGCCGACGACGTCCTCGCGCAAACAGCTGTCCAATGAACGCCCCCAACGACAGAAAACGGGAGGGATCCATGCTTGTCATGACGAGGGCTGCACTCCGCACCGGCCTGGCGGTCGCCGCGTCGGTCGCTGCAATGGCCGCCATGGCCGAGGATCTGAAGCTGCTCGCGGAGCGTGCGAAGGCCGAGCCGCCGATGACGGTCTACGCCGTTACCGGCAAGATCGTCGATACGGCCAACGCCTTCAACAAGATCTATGGGCTTGGAGTCACCGGCAAGAAGGTCAGCGAGGCAGGCCAGGTGGAACTGCTCATTCGGGAGCATCGCGCCGGTGCCGCGCTCGCCTCCATCTCGCTTGCGGCCGACACGGCGTCGGTCGCGGCCGAGTTGCTGCCAAAGAAGGTCGTCACCTCCTACGTGCCCGACGACGCGGCGAACCTGTTGCCGAAAAATGCGCGGGATCCGCTGGTCTTCGTCACCGATCCGCATGTCTGGAGCTATAACGGCGCGGCATCGCAATCCTGCCCAGTCAAGAACGTCTGGGAACTGACCGAACCGGCATGGTCGCGTCTGGTGACCCTGATGGACCCCCTGGAGAGGCCGGCCTATGCCGACTGGTTCAACCAGTTGGAGACGCACCACGACGCCGCGATGGCCGCCGCATATGCGACGCATTTCGGCAAGCCGTTCGACAAGCGGCAGGGCTCGGCGACCTCCGCCTGGGTGAAGGCGCTGGCCGCCAACGGGCCGCTCATCGCCGATTCGACCGCTGTCGCCGCCGCCGTCGGCGCGCCCGGACAAAAGCAGCCGTTTTTTGGCATGGTGCCGGTCGCCAAGTTCCGCGACAATATCGACAAGAAGTTCAGCCTGACGATCTGCCGCGACATGCAACCCTTCGCCGGCATGCTCTATCCCAGCATGGCTGTCGTTGCGGCCGGCACGAAGAGCCCCAACACGGCGAAGCTGTTCATCAACTACCTGCTGACCGAACCGGGACTGGCGCCGCAACTCGTCGACGGGAAGGTGCCGACGCACCCCAAGATCGCCTTGCCCGCTGATGAGCCCTCGGGCATCGGCCGTTCCCTCGACCGGATGATGGCGTGGGATCTGGCGTCGTCCGTGAGCGACCTGGAGCGCCGCCAGGATTGGCAGGACCTGTGGCGCGTCAACCTCAGGCGCTGACGGCGCCCTGCACGCGAACCCAACAAGCAAGCGGCGCGGGTGCAACAGCTCGCAAGCCGCACAAGGGAGGAACGACCATGAGCGCCTACTGGAGAGCACCGCTGCTGGCCGTCGCGTTGGCAGCCGCCGCCACTCCGACCATCGCCGCCGAGCCGCTCGACCTCAACAGCCTGATCGCCGCGGCCAGGAAAGAGCCGCCGATCACCATCTACGACAGCACCGGCAAGATCGTCGACATGGCCAAGGCGTTCTCGGCCAAGTACGGCCTCAGTGCCACGGGGCAGAAGGTGTCGGCCAACAGCCAGCTCGAAATGCTGCTGCGTGAGAGCCAGAGCCGCAACGTCAAGGGAGACGTGGCGCTGTTGACCGACACGCCGGCCGTCATCGGCCAGATGCTGCCGGCCAAGGTGCTGGAAAGCTACCTGCCTGCCGACCTCGCCGGCGAAATCCCGGCCGGCTATCGCGACCCGCTCGCCATTTCCGTCAACGCCAATGTCTGGGCCTACAACACCGAAATCCACGGCGCGACCTGCCCGATCTCCAATGTCTGGCAGCTGACCGAGCCGGAATGGAAGGGTCGCGTCGCCTTCATCGATCCGCTGACCAAGGGAACCTATACTGACTGGTTCAACCAATTGGCCCAGCACGGCAACGAGGCGCTCGCTGCCGCCTACAAGGCGCACTACGGCAAGCCGCTCGTCCCGCAGCAAAAGACCGCTGCCGCCGAATGGCTCGCGGCTTTGGCGAAGAATGCGCCGCTCGTGTCCGAGAATGACGACCGCATTTCCGACGCAGTCGGGGCGCCCGGGCAGAAGGCGCCGTTCATGGGGCTGCTGAGCTCCGCCAAGTTCCGCGACAACGCCGACAAGGGCTACAAGCTTGGCCTTTGCAAGACGCTTCAGCCTTGGGTCGGCTGGAGCTACACCAAGCTTGCGCTCATCGCCAAAGGCACCAAAAGCCCAAACGCCGCCAAACTCTTCGTCCGCTACATTCTGACGGAAGAGGGGCTGATGCCGCAGATGCAAGATGGCAAGCTGCCGACCAGCAAGGCGATCCCGGTCCCCAAGGACGAGCCATCGGGTGTTGCCGTCGTGCTGGACCGCCTGTTTCCCTACGACGCCAAGACAGGCCTCGACGACTGGGACAAGCGGCAGGATTGGCAGGATTTTTGGCAGATCCACTACAAGCGCTAACACACCGCGCCCCTTGAGCCGGAAGTCCAGACAATGCTGCATACGACGATCGCCGATATTGCCCGCAAAGCCGTTCTCGCCGTTCAGGAGCCGCTCACGGCCGCGTTTCGCGCCGGCATGGTGGTCGATTTCAAGCGCGACCGGCACGACCCCGTCACCGAGCATGACCGCCGCGCCGAGGCGGTGATCCGCGATCTCGTGTTCCGGGAGGTTCCCGACTCGACCTTTGTCGGCGAGGAAGGCGGCTCGGTCGGGAGCGGCGCGGTGCACTGGTATGTCGATCCGATCGACGGTACGGCCAATTTCGCCAGCGGGATGGCGTTCTGGTGCACGTCGGTGGCAGCGGTGGTCGACGGCGAGACCGTCGCCGGGGCCATCCTCGATCCGATCGGTGGCAACCTGTTCCTCGCCGATCGGAACGGGGCCTGGCTCAACGGGCAACCGCTCGCCAGCCGTGCCGCCCCCGACGAGGCCAACGCCGTACTGATCACCGGCTATCCGGTGCCGCGCGACTTCCGCAACGACGGCGAAGCGGTCGCGCTCGGCCGTTTCGGCGAACTGACACGCACCTTCGCGACCCTGCGACGACCGGGTAGCGCCGCACTCAGCATCGCCCATGTCGCGGCCGGCTGGGTCGACGCCGCCGCCGGTTTCGGCGTCAACGCCTGGGACGTCACCGCCGCCATCCTGATCCTAGAGAAGGCGGGCGGCCGCTACACCCCGCACGACCTCGGCAAGGTCGCGCCGACCGCGCCGGCGTTCCTCCACCCGGGCTATGTCGCTGTAGGCGCAGGGGCGAATTATCCGACGCTCGATCGCGTCGCGCGCGAGATCTCCGAAGGGCGAAGGCGACGCGTCGCCTAGATGGCCGTGCCGTTGCGGCGGCGCGGTCACCGCAGGAGTGGACTGCGTCATCGCATCTGCACGAGCGGCTGCGAGCGAGCGATAATGAACAGCTGTGCAAACTCATTCGATCCGGAATTGGCGAGTACCCCTTATGGCTCCGACAAGAGACGTTGCTGCCCCTGAAATGCCCACGCCCCGCTATGACCGGCCGCACATCTCGCGCGTCTACGAGAACCTGCCCGGCTATGGCATCGATCTCTATGTCGGCGGGCGTGAAGGCGCATCCGATATCCCGCTGCTGAAGCGGCACGGAATCACCACGGTGCTCAACTGCGCCGTCAATCTCGACTTCAACTACGTGGCCGAGCCGGCGCCGGACGCGCTGAACGACGTCGATTTCGGGCATGCCCCGATCCGCTACTACAAGCTTGGTATCGTTGACGGACCGGGCAACCCGCAAACCATGATGCTGGCCGGCTATTTTCAGCTGAAGGGCGCACTCGACCAGATTCTGCCGGAGAAGCCATCCTATTCCGTGCGCGAGCGCGGCAATGTGCTGGTCAGCTGCCGGGCCGGGCGCTCGCGTTCCGTCATCCTGGTGGCGCTCTTTCTGCATCTGCGTCTCCCAGCGGAGTTTCCCACCCTGGAGGACGCCATCAATTACGTTCGCGGCAAGCGCGAACTCCGTCCCGACGAGTGGCATGAGACGCCCAAGCCCATGCTGATCGCCGCCGCCGCGCGGACTGCTCGCTGGGCGCGCATGATCGAGGACGACATCGCCGCGCACCCGGAAGAGCATGGCCCTCTGCCGGAGTTGGCTGATTGAACCCAACATACCGCATCGCCGTCATCGCCGACCCGCATGTGCATGACGTCGCCTGGCGACCAGCGGGGGCGGGGCTTACGGGCGCAGTGCGCAGCTGGGCCGATACAGCTGCGTCCACCCGCGTATTCAACGAGAGCCTTCCTGCCTTCCGCGCCGCGCTCGATTGCGCTGTTGCGGAAGGCGCGAGGCTTGTCATCGTTCCCGGCGATCTCACCGACGATGGTCAGCGGCACAATATCGAAGTCGCCGTCGCGCTCATCGCCGAGTACGAGCGTCGCCATGGCCTGCGCGTATTCATGACACCCGGCAATCACGATTTCTGGGCGCTGAAGGGCCGGCCGCAGCGCAAGGAGTTCGTCGGGCGCGACGGCAGCCGGGTCATCGTCGGGAGCCACGCCGCACCGGGTGGCGCCGCGATCTCGTCGCCGGAGACTGCCATGCTCGGCGCGCCCGAGGCGCTGACGCTCATGGCCGATCTCGGCTTCCAACCTCGCACCGACGACCTGCATTTTGAAACGCCGTTTGGCAGCGATGCCCGTTGGAGCTCGCGAACGGTCCGTGCCGCCAGCCCTGACGGAGCCAAGAGCTTTGATATGATCGACGCATCATATCTGATCGAGCCCGTTGCGGGGTTGTGGCTGCTCTCCATCGACGCCAACATCGTCGCGCCGCGCGACGGGGCAACTGATCTCGATGATCCCGCGCAGATGCTCGATCCCTCGGATGGCGGGTGGTCTGCAGTGTTGCGCACGCGTCCGCATCTGCTCCCCTGGATGCGCGACGTCGCCGAGCGAGCGCGGCGCGGCGGCAAGGCTCTCGTCGCATTCTCGCATTATCCGGTGCTGGACGCACTCGCCGGCGCCTCGGCATTGGAGTGCACACTTTTCCCAAGTTCCGGCCTCGCCCGGCGCGCGCCGACCATGGAGGTGGCGCGGTGCTTCACCGAGACCGGCGTGCGTCTTCACCTCTCCGGCCATCTGCACGTGAACGATACCGCCGTGTTCCGGGACGAATATGGGGGCTTCTTCAACATCGCCGTGCCATCGCCGGTCGGCTTCGCTCCGGCGATGAAGCTGCTCGATGTCACCACGGACCACGTGCGGTTACGCACCATCCGTCTCGACGACGTGCCCGGTCACGATGCCGCGTTCGATGACTATAGCCGCGAGGCGGGCGCCGCCGGCGATCCGTCACCGAAGGCTGTCAGCGCCGGCGGCCATCTTGGCTTTCTCGACCGTCATCTGTGCGCCCTCGTCGGCGCCCGTTACATGGCACGCGAATGGCCGCGCGATATGGCGGAGTTCGCACGCACCCACCGCTTCGCCGATCTGGAGAGACTGCTCTGGCCACAGGCAACGCCGGCTGCCAGCACGGGTGACATAGCCCTGACCGCCCTCGCCGAGGACTGGTACCGCTTGCGCAAGGCAGCAGACCTCGCGCTCGATCTGGTGCCTGAAGCGCGCCTTGCCGTCTATCGCCGCTGGATCGACGAACTGCATCATGCCGAAGCCATGGGGCTGGCCGGGCGGCTCATCGCCTTCATCAGCCTGCTCGGGCGCTATCTCGACCGCATGCCGACCCTTGATGTCGCGCTGGATCTCAAGGCGCTCGTCGTCACGCCGTCTCAGGGGCGGACACTGCGCCGCCAGACCGTCTGAGCCGGCAGGTTGATGGGGCCTTCGACCAGGCAGCCGCCCTCCAGGATTGTTGCGATATGGTCGGCCATGCTGTCGAGTGGCTGGCGGAAGGTCGTCAGCTCGTAGGCAGCCCAGCCGGCCTGCGGTATATCGTCGAAGCCGATGACACAGAGATCCTCGGGGACGCGCCGGCCAAATTCCTTCCGCGCCGCATCCATGAAGCCCAATGCCAGCAGGTCGGTGACGCAGAAGACGCCATCCGGCCGCGCCGCCGAGGCGAAAAGCTGACGCGCCGTCTCAGCGCCCGTGGCGTAACCCGTCGGGCCGAAACGGCACAGCTGCACGTCGACCCCGGCCTTGGCGGCAGCAACCGAAAGACTGACTTCGCGCGCCACGATGCTGGGCGTGCCGGCGGTCGAACTGACGACAGCGATGCGCTCGCAGCCAGCGCGCCGCAGCATCATCAGCGCCTCGGCAGCGGCGCCGGAACTGTCGACGAGGATCTGCTGGGTTCCTTCGAGCAGATCGTCGCGATTGATCAGGATGACGCGCTGGCCGTTGGCGACGCAGGTCTCCACGAGCGAGGATGAAGGACTGCCCGACACGACCACGGTGGCGTCCGCGCGGTAATTGAGCGTCTGGCGTAACGCGGCCTCTGTCGCTTCCGCCTGCCCCGCCGTGTTCAAGACCATCACGACCTTGCCCATGGCTTGCAGCCGCCGCGTCACCACATCGAGCAAGGCCGACTGGTAAGGCGTGGCGATTTCGCCGATCAAAAGGCAGACGATGCCGGATTGCTGGCTGGTCAGGCCGCGAGCCAGATGGTTGACGTGATAGCCGAGGTCTGCGGCTGCCCGGAGCACCTTGGCGCGCGTAGACTCCGACACGCTGGCGCCCTCGGTGAAGGTGCGCGACACCGCCGAACGCGACACGCCGGCGCGATCGGCGACTTGCTGGGCGTTGATCGGCGGACGAATCGGCTTGTTCATAGGGAACCCTTTGGCGCGCTCCTGTGCAAATTTGCACAGGGCTCCCAAAAATGGAACCGAACGAGGTCTCTACCAGCAGAAATTATTGTTAGATCGTAATAATTTCTGCTGAACGCAAGCATGTGCAGACGGCTAAATATCTCCGCGTTTCAAGCGCCACTTGCCGAGGCGTCACGGCCCGGAATCGGACATCCGTTACGAGCGGTCCAGCCGTGCTCGCCGCGCGCTCATCGCGCCATGCTTTCGATCGATGCGGAGGCCTTGATGTCGCCGTTGCAAAGCAGAAAGCCGGCGGTCCCGACCGGTGTCATCCCTCTGAGACGGGCTCGATCTCCAGCAGAGCGGCAACAGGCTCGGCATCAGGACGAAGACGATCCCGGAAGCGTCGAGAACGAAGGCTGCGATGAAAATCGGGCCGAGACAGGCTCTCACCCTCCAAGGAGCCGCAGGCGCACGGCCTCCATACGGTCGAGGAAAGGCCGGTAAATTTCATTCGCCCGCCACCGCATCGTGTGCGACAGCCGTCCCCCAAGATCGTGACCGATTCTCTCGCCGATGCTCGCACTCGATACCGAACTGTTCCTTGCTCTCAATGCCGGGCCGAGCCCAAGCTCTTATGTCGCTCTTTTCGCGATAGCGGTCACTCGCTTCGTGATTCTCCTGATTCCCTGCTACATCGTCGTCCTGTGGATCCGCGGCTCTCGAAGGCGGCGCCTTCTCGCCTTTGCCCTCACTCTCGCTCTGGTCATCGCAATGACCATGAGTTTTGTGATCGGGCTCATCGCCTTTCGGCCTCGTCCTTTCATGGTCAGCCTCGGGCACAGCTTGGTCGATCACCGCTCCAGCGCCTCCTTCCCGAGCAATCACGCCCTCGCCTTCGCGGTGGCTGTCGCTGTGCTTGCCTTGGTGCGGCAATATGGGGTGGCCTGCCTTGCTGCCGCGATTGGTGCGCTCGTAGGCTGGTCGCGCGTCTACGTCGGCGTCCACTACCCATCCGACCTCTTCGGCGCGATTATCGTGGCCATTCCAGCGGCCTTGATCTCGCTCGCGGTGACAGCGAGACACGGTGGGTCAATCATCGCAGCGGTCGAGGGCCTGCAGCGCAGATTGCAGACCCGCCTGACGCGAACCAGTCGACGCTGAAAGGGCAACATCCGCGGACATCATCGGAAACCGTGTCGGCATCTCGGTTCAGGTGACGCGCTCTGAAGCCAATTGCCTCCTTTCGGCGACACGCCCGCCTGATCGGGATAGCGTCTAGCATGAGCCTGAGAGCCACATTCCCGTTTGCGGGCCGATACTCTTGGTTTCCCGATCGTGCCGACCGAGGTGATTCATGCTCGAAGCCGTGAAAGATAAAATCGAAGCGGAGATCGTCGCGCTGGTGAGCCAGAACCAGCATCTCATCACGGACTTCGTGGGGCAGAAGGCCTCCGGTCTCATCAACGACGACGCTGCAATGACCGGTTTCGCCCTCAAGCTCTACGGCATGTTGCCGACCATGCTGAGGTCGATCGTCAGTCAGGACACCTTCACGGCCTTCGTGCTCGACAATCGCCAGCGATTGATCGCGGCAATCACCGCGGCAACGCAGGCACCCAACGAAAAGAAACCCTGATGCCCTCGCCTCAGGCCTCAGCGACTGCCCGCGTAGCCGCGGGAGCCCGCAGCGCGATTCCGTCCGCGCGCATCTCGCTACGCCTCTGTTTTCTTTCCCTAACCTCGCTGTCGCACAGATTTGATATCAGCCGATCTGATGGGCATCCCAGGACGCCCCCATCCGACGGCACCCGCGTGCTTGAGTGGTGGTGTTGGCACACCACTCGAGGGAGGCGTCCGTGGAGCAGGGCGGCACGATCGGTCCGGGTCACGGACCGCCAGGGCCGCGCCGTCACGTATCGACGGTCGCGTTCAGTGCGTTGCTTTGGATGAAGTCGCGACGGGGTTCGACGACGTCGCCCATCAGCTTGACGAAGAGATCGTCAGCCTCGTCATTCTGGTCGTTCTTGACCCTGAGCAGCGAGCGCACGTCGCGATCGAGTGTCGTCTCCCAGAGCTGCTCGGGGTTCATTTCGCCGAGGCCTTTGTAGCGCTGGAGCGAGACGCCCTTCTTGCCGATGGCGCTGACCGCGTCGAAGAGATCGCTCGGGCCATTGACGATGTGATCATCGCCCTTGCGGCTGAGCACGCCCGGCGTGGCATAGGCTTCCTGCAGCGAGACGGCTGCCGCAGCGAGCTTGCGCGCTTCGGCGCTCGCAAGCAGGCCGGCATCAAGTACCGCGACCTGCTTCACGCCGCGCACGAGGCGCGAGAAGGTGAAGCTGCCGTCCTCCACCCGGCCTTCCCAGCCGCGCTCGAGATCATCGGAGATCGCGTCCAACCGCCGCGCGACATAGGCCGCGGCTTCGCTGGCCTGCGCCTCGCTCTCGTTGGTCAGCGGATGTAGCGCGCCCGCGATCGCCATCTGCTCGACGATGCGCCGGTCATAACGCGAATGAAGCTGCGACAGCGTGTTGCGTACGCCGCGCGCCTCGTCGATCAGACTGCGCAGGTCGGGACCGGCGCGCTCGATGCCGTCTCCTGTCCGGAAAACAGCACCGTCCAAGGTCGAGTCGACGAGGTATTCCTCAAGCGCGCGCTCATCCTTGAGATAGGTCTGCGACTTGCCGCGCGCCGCCTTGTAGAGCGGCGGCTGGGCGATGAAGAGATGCCCGCGCTCGATCACCTCCGGCATCTGCCGGAAGAAGAAGGTCAGCAGCAGGGTGCGGATATGGGCGCCGTCCACGTCCGCGTCGGTCATGATGATGATCTTGTGGTAGCGCAGCTTCTCGATGTTGAATTCCTCGCGGATGCCGGCTCCGAGCGCGATGATCAGCGTACCGACCTGCTCGGAGGAGAGCATCTTGTCGACGCGCGCGCGTTCGACATTGAGGATCTTGCCGCGCAGCGGCAGCACTGCCTGGTATTCACGGGCACGGCCCTGCTTGGCGGAGCCACCGGCCGAGTCACCCTCGACGATGAAGAGTTCTGATTTGGCGGGGTCGCGCTCCTGGCAATCCGCGAGCTTGCCGGGCAGCGAGGCGATATCGAGCGCGCCCTTGCGCCGGGTCAGATCGCGTGCCTTGCGGGCCGCTTCGCGCGCCGCGGCAGCTTCCGCCACCTTGCCGACGATGGTCTTGGCTTCATTCGGGTGCTCCTCGAGCCAGGTCGAAAGCGCCTGATTGACGATGTTCTCGACGACGGGACGCACCTCGGAGGAAACCAGCTTGTCCTTGGTCTGCGAGGAGAATTTCGGGTCCGGCACCTTCACCGAAACGATGGCCGTCAGTCCTTCGCGGCAATCGTCACCGGTGAGCGAGACCTTTTCCTTCTTCATCATGCCGGAGGTCTCGGCATAGCCGGTGATCTGGCGAGTCAGCGCAGCACGAAAGCCGGCTAAATGCGTGCCGCCATCCCGCTGCGGGATGTTGTTGGTGAAGCAGAGCACGTTCTCGTGGTAGCTGTCGTTCCACCACAGGGCGACATCGACGGTGATGCCATCCTTTTCGGCGCCGAGCACCACCGGCTTGTCGACGACGGGGGTCTTGGCGCGGTCGAGATAGCGCACGAAGGCCTCCACGCCGCCCTCATATCTCAGCTCCTCCCGGACGACCTCGGCATGGCGTGCGTCGGTGAGGACGATGCGAACGCCCGAATTCAGGAAGGCGAGTTCGCGCAGGCGATGCTCGAGCGTCTTGTAGTCGAACTCGACCATCGTGAAGGTCTGGGTCGAGGGCAGGAAGGTGACTTCGGTGCCGCGCTTGTCGCCGGCCGGGCCGACAATGGCGAGCGGCGCGACGGCGTCGCCATGATGGAACTCCATGAAATGCTCTTTACCGCCACGCCAGATGCGCAGCTTGAGCGAGACCGAGAGCGCGTTGACGACGGAGACACCGACGCCGTGCAGGCCACCCGAAACCTTGTAGGAATTCTGGTCGAACTTTCCGCCGGCATGGAGCTGGGTCATGATGACCTCGGCGGCGGAAATGCCCTCCTCGCTGTGGATATCGGTCGGGATGCCGCGCCCGTTATCGGTGACCGTGACCGAGCCATCGGCGTTCAGCGTGACAGTGACGAGATCGGCGTGCCCTGCCAGCGCCTCGTCGATGGCGTTGTCGACCACCTCRTAGACCATGTGGTGCAGGCCMGAGCCGTCATCGGTGTCGCCGATRTACATGCCGGGGCGCTTGCGCACCGCATCCAGGCCYTTGAGRACCTTGATGGAMTCSGCGCCATAGGCAGCGTCTTCAAGGTCGCGGGCAGCATCACTCATGTCGGGGTCCTTCAGCGGGCGAGGCTATGCCCGCGATCGTCTTGATTCGTATCATGAATATAGGCGGGAACGGTGGCTTTTTCACGCGCGTACGCGTACGTGCGCGCAGGGGCAGCCCCGGCGCATCGTGACGAGACTGCCCCGCTATCCCCGAAAGCCAGCGATCGCATCGGCGAAGACCTCGCCATACTGGGCGAGCTTGCGCTCGCCGACGCCCTCGATCCCGCGCATCTGATCGAGCCCGAGCGGCCGCTCGCGCGCCATGGCAATCAGCGTGCGGTCGGTGAAGATGATATAGGCCGCCACGCCTTCCTCGCGGGCAATCGTCAGCCGGAGCTGGCGCAAATGCTCGAACAGGGCAGCGGTGCCTTCATCGAGCCCATCGGCCCGCGCGCCACGCTCGGCAGGGCGACCGCGCCGTACGGGGAGGGCATCGGCCCTGAGCGCGATCGGCTCGCGTCCGAACAAGATGTCTTCGCCCTTCTCCGTCAGGCGGAAACCGCCATGTTCGGTGCTGGCTTCCGCGAGCGCGCCGGCGGCGAAGAGCTTGCGGGTCAGGGCTGCCCAGGCGGCCTTGGGCTTGTCGTTGCCGACGCCGAAGGTCTTCAGCCCGTCATGGTTCTGGCGGCGGACCGCTTCGCTCATCGTGCCGGTCAGGATATCGGCGAGATGCCCGGCGCCAAAGCGCTGTCCCGAGCGCGCCACTGCCGAGAGCAGCTTTCGGGCATCCAGCGTGGCATCCTGGAGCGTCGCCTCTCCAGCACAGAGATCGCAGCGGAATTGTGCTTCCCGATGCCGGCAAGGCGGCGTCTCCTCGCCGAAATAGGCAAGCAGGGAAGAGCGCCGGCAGAGCGCCGACTCGCACAGGTCGGTCATCGCGCTGAGACGCCTATGCTCGATGCGCCGGCGCTCGTCGTCGATCGCTTTCTCGTCGATCTGGCGGCGGCGCAGCGCCATGTCCTCGACGCCGTAGAGGGTGAGCGTATCGGCCGGCAGTCCGTCGCGGCCGGCGCGGCCGATCTCCTGATAATAGCCCTCGATCGAGCCCGGCATGTCGGCATGGACGACGAAGCGGACATCGGGCTTGTTGATGCCCATGCCGAAGGCGATGGTGGCGCAGATCACCACACCATCCTCCTGCAGGAAGAGGTCCTGGTTGCGGTTGCGCTCCTGCTGCTCCATGCCGGCATGATAGGCAAAGGCCTTGTAGCCCTGCTCGCGCAGGCCTTCGGCGAGGCGCTCGGTCCGGCCTCGCGACGAACAATAGACGATGCCGCTGCCGCCGCGATGTCGCTTCAGGAAATCGGCGATCTGGCGCCGCGGCTGGTCCTTCGGGGCGAAGGCGAGCTTCAGATTCGGCCGATCGAAGGAATGAATGACGGTGACAGGCGGCTTCGGGAACAGCTGCTGGGCGATGTCATCGCGCGTCTGCCGATCCGCAGTGGCCGTCAGTGCCGTGACCGGGACGCCGCCGAGCGCCTCGCGAACCTTGGCAAGCAGGCGGTACTCCGGGCGGAAATCATGCCCCCATTGCGAGACGCAATGCGCCTCGTCGATGGCAAGCCGGGCAACGCCGAGCCTGCGCAGCCGAGCGACCAGTCCCTCCCCCGCCAATCGCTCCGGCGAGACGAAGAGCAGACGCAGGTCGCCGGCGTTGAGCTTCGCCCAGGCGTCCGCCGCCTCGCTCTCGCTGTTCATCGAGTTGAGCGAAGCCGCCGCGACACCGGCCCGCGTCAACTGCCCGACCTGATCCCGCATCAGCGCAATCAGCGGCGAGACCACGAGCGTCAGCCCGCCCGTGACCAGTGCGGGCAGCTGATAGCACATCGACTTGCCGGAGCCGGTCGGCATCACCGCGAAGACGTCGTTTCCCGCCAGCGCGGCCGCGATGACCTCCCATTGTCCCGGGCGGAAATCGTCATAGCCGAAGACGGATTTCAGCGTCGCGCGCGCCTGTGATTCGCGAGATTGCGGCATGCCGAAGGGTTTGCCCGAGGCTGGCGGCAATGGCCAGCCCCAAGCCGCGACCATCCTGGGGGCGCTGGAACTGGTTTTCAGCCCCTAGCGGCGATAGCAGCCGCCGCACCGGCCATGACGCCGCCAGTCAGGCGATTGATCCGACGCATCGCCGTCGGGCTCGCCACCAGCCGCCGAGCCCGATCCGCGGCATAGGCATAGGCGAGCATCGTCGAGCCTATGATCAGGGTCAGCAGCAACGCAACCTCGACGAAGGCGAGCATCGTCATCCGGCCGAGATCGACGACAAGAGGCAGGATCGACAGGAAGAACACCATGACCTTGGGATTGCCGAGCGTCAGCGCGATGCCGCCGAAGAACAGCCGCAAGCCCTCCCCGCGGGCACTCGGCGGCTGACGCGGCGCCTCGGCCGGGGCGGTCCAGAGTTTCCAGGCGAGATAGAGCAAATAGGCACAGCCGACATATTTGATCGCGACGAAGAGTCCATGGAAGCCCTGCATCAGCACCGCAAGGCCAAGCGCCGTGCAGGAGAACCAGATCAGATCGCCTGCGACGATTCCCGCCGCAAAGGGAAGCGAGCGGCGAAAGCCGGTGCCGAGCGAGCGCGCAACCAGGGCAGCGACCGCAGGACCAGGCGAAGCGACCGCCAGAAAATAGACGCCGGCAAATACCAGAAGGCCTGTAAGTTCCATGGGAGCAGCCTCTTCAGAGCAGCGGCAACCCTAGCAGAATGCACCCGAGGCGTCTCATTGCGACGCGTGATCTGACCGATCAGCCCAGCTCAAGCACGTCAGCCGATGGCCTCGACCTGCCCGGATGTCACGGTGAAACACTGCGCCCCTGCCGGCAGATCGGTGAACAACGCCGGATCGGCACCCGTCATCCAGACCTGCGAGCCCAGCTCGCCGAGTTCGGCGTAGAGCGCCGCGCGCCGACGCGGATCGAGATGGGCGGCGACTTCGTCGAGCAAGACCAGTGGCGGAAGCCCGCTCATGCTCCGGACCAGCCTCGCATGCGCAAGCACGAGCCCGATCAGCAGGGCCTTCTGCTCGCCGGTCGAGCCCTGCTCGGCCGGGATATCCTTGGCGGCATGGCGAACGAGGAGGTCCGACGCCTGCGGGCCGACAAGGGTGCGCCCGGCCGCGCGGTCGCGCTGGCGCCCCTGCCTCAGGATGTCGCGATAGCGATCCTCGGCATCGAGTGCCGGCAGCCCCGCCACAAGCCGGTCGATCTCGCCTTCAAGGCCGAGCGCGGCACGGGGGAAGGGAGATGCGTCGTCGCCATTGGCCGCGATGATCATCGCCAGTCGGCCAACCGTCTCGGCCCTCGCGGCAGCCACGGCCACGCCGAGTTCGGCGATCTCCCGCTCGATCGCTTCAAGCCAGGACGACTCTTGCGGAGTGTCCTCGAGGATCCGGTTGCGCGAGCGCAAAGCCCGTTCTAGCGCGTTCGAGCGTGTCGCATGGCCTGGATCGACCGCAAGCACGAGCCGGTCGAGGAAGCGGCGGCGGTCGCCGGCCGAGCCACGGAACAAGCCGTCGAGATCCGGGGTCAGCCAGACCACGCGGAGATAGTCGCTGAAAGCCAGCGCCGAGCCGACCTGGACCCCGTCGATGCGGGCAAGCCTTGCACGCCGCCCGTCGCTTTCGCTGCCAAGCCCGATGCCGAGGCGCGGCCCATCCTCCGCGAGCGCAATCGATACGGCGAAGGAGCCCGGGCCCGCCTGGCGCGCCATGTCGGAGAGATCGGCGCGGCGCAGCCCCCGGCCCGGCGCGAACAGAGACACGGCTTCGAGCAGATTGGTCTTGCCGGCGCCATTCTCACCGACAAGCGCAACGATTTGGCCCCCGATCGCGAGATCGAGGGCCTCATAGGAGCGGAAATCCTGAAGGATCAGGCGCGCGACCGTGGTCAAGATGCGAGCGCGGCCTAAACCCGCATCGGCATCAGCACATAGAGCGCAGACGCACCTTCGCGATCCTGGATCACGGTCGGCGAACCGGGATCGGCAAGCTTGAGGAGGGCCGTGTCGCCATCGAGCTGGGCGGCGATATCCATCAGGTAGCGGGCGTTGAAGCCGATATCGAGCGGGCTCGCATCATAATCGACCTCGACCTCCTCGGTCGCCGATCCGGAATCGGGATTGGTGACCGACAGGGTCAGGCGGCCATCGGCGATGGACAGCTTCACCGCGCGACCGCGCTCGGAGGAGATCGTCGAGACACGATCGACCGAGGCAGCGAAATCGCCCTTGTCGACGGTCAGGCGCTTGTCGTTTCCGCTTGGGATCACCCGCTGGTAATCCGGGAAGGTGCCGTCGATCAGCTTCGAGGTCAGCACCACCGCCTGCGTCGCGATACGGATCTTGGTGGCGGAGAGCTCGACCGAGACCTCGGTGTCGCCATCCTCCAGCAGCTTCTGGATCTCCGCCACGGCCTTGCGCGGCACGATCACGCCCGGCATGCCGGCAGCCCCGCTCGGAGCCGCGGTATCCACGCGGGCAAGCCTGTGCCCGTCCGTCGCAACGGCGCGCAGCAGGCTGCGGCCTTCGACTTCGATGGTGTGGAGATAGATGCCGTTCAAATAGTAGCGCGTCTCCTCGGTGGAGATCGCGAACTGGGTCTTGTCGATCAGGCGCTTGAGCTCACCCGCGGCGAGCGTGAAGCGATGCGCCATCTCGCCCGCGGTGATGTCGGGGAAATCGCCCTCGGGCAGGGTTTGCAGCATGAAACGCGAGCGGCCGGAGCGGAGCGTCAGCCCCGCTTCACCCGTCGTCTCGAGCGAGACCTGGGCGCCGTCGGGCAGCTTGCGCACGATATCGTAGAGCGTATGTGCCGGCACGGTCGTCGCGCCCGGCTCCGGGACATCGGCAGGCACCGTCTCGACGACCTCGATATCGAGATCGGTCGCCTTCAGTTTGAGGCCGGCACCGTCCGCGCTCAGCAAAAGGTTCGACAGGATCGGGATCGTGTTGCGGCGTTCCACCACGCGGTGGACATGACCCAGCGACTTCAACAGCGTAGAACGTTCGACCGTGACCTTCATCGTCTGTCTTCTGGCGTGCTAGCGCCCGAGCAGCGGCTGCGCGGGCGACGGAATGGCCCGCGACATTGCAGGACGCGCGCCGGTGGCGCAAGGGCGCTCTCACAACCGGCCACAGCCAAAGCCGCGCTCGCCTTCAGGGCATAGCGCGGCAGGCAGCTCACTCCTGCAGCATCCGCTTCAGGAGATCGACCTCGTCATGCAGCAGGCGATCTTCGGCGATCGCCTTTTCGATCTTGCGCACGGCGTGCAGCACGGTGGTGTGATCGCGGCCACCGAAGCGGCGGCCGATCTCCGGCAGCGAGCGCGGAGTCAGCGCCTTGGACAGATACATGGCGATCTGGCGCGGCTTCACGACTGCCGCGGTGCGGCGCTCGGAGAGGATGTCGGCCCGGCTGACATTGTAGCGGGTGGCGACCAGCTTCTGGATGTCCTCGATCTTGACGCGGCGCGGCTCGCGGGTCCGGACCAGGTCACGGATCGCCGCCTCGGCCGTTTCCAGCGTCACCGCATTGCCGGACAAGGTGGCATGGGCCAGCAGCCGATTGGCGGCGCCGTCGAGATCGCGGCCATTGGCGGTGATGACGCGGGCAACATAGGCGATCACGTCGGAATTGACGTGGAAGCTCGAATGCGCCGCCTGCAGCGACTCGAGCCGGCTTCCGAGAATCTTCACGCGCAGCGCCTCGTCAAGCTCGCCGACCTCGACGACAAGCCCGCCGGCCAGCCGCGAACGGATGCGCTCGTCGAGCGCTTCGAGATCATTGGCAAGCCGATCGGCCGCGACCACGATCTGCTTGCCGGCATCGATCAAGGCGTTGATCGTGTGGCCGAACTCCTGCTGGATCGAGCGCCCCTGGATGAACTGTACGTCGTCGACGATCAGCAGGTCGATGCCGCGCAGCTTTTCCTTGAAGGCGAGCGCCGTCTGCGACTTCAGGGCCGCGACGAAACCGTACATGAAGCGATCGGCCGTGAAATAGGCCACGCGTTTGCCATGATTGCGCGCATCCTGAGCAATCGCCTGCAGGAGATGCGTCTTGCCGAGCCCGACCCCAGCATGAAGGTAGAGCGGATTATAGGGGGTCGATCCGGCCGGGGCCGCGGCAATTCGCTCGGCCGCTGCAAAGGCCAGCTGGTTCGACTTGCCGACGATGAAGCTCTGGAAGTTGAGGCGCCGGTCGAGCATGGTGCCGCAGGCGTCAACAAGCTCCTGCTCACAGGGCAGGGATCCGGCCTCCGCCGAGCGAAGGGCCATGACGGGCTCGGGTGCCGCCGCACGCGGGGCAGCCATGGCAGCCTCGCGGACCGCGGCCGGAATGGCATCCCGGGCAGCCTGGCGCACCGAAAGCAGGATGCCATTGGCAGCAGGCAACTCGGCCAGGCAATGCGCCCGCAGGCGCTCGGCATAATGCGCCTCCAGCCAGCTCTTCAGGAAACGGGTCGGCACGGTGAGATAGGCCACGCCATCGACGAGGCCGCCGATCTCGACACGCGCAAACCAGCTGGAGAAAACATCCTCGCCGAGTTCGGCACGCAGGCGGCGGCGCACGCGGTCCCAGGCTTCAGTCAGGGAAAGCGCTGCTCCCTCCCCCTGGATGCTCGCAGTCGTGGTCGCGATCACAGACGCCGGCACAGCCTTCGCATCGGTAATCTCGTCCATGGCTTGCCGCTCGAACATTTCGTGCCCCATTTCAATATCAAGAGATGCGCTATCGGCGGCGGCTCTTGGTGGACCGCCTGCCGGAGCTGTTGTTTGGACAAAGAGAATGACGCCCACTCGACGGCATGCGCCGGCGGGTGACAGGCTCTCGATCCATTTCTGATTACGCTTAGAAGGCTCGCCGAAGGACGGAGCCGCTACTTCATCTCAACTCAAACAGACAAAGAGCCGCATCCTCTCCCCTCTGGGGCGTGAGCCAAAAACGCCGTTAATCTTTGGAAACCACCGGAGGTCATTGCTGTCCGCCCGGCGATGAAGGGACCTTACAGGGGCGCCTCGAACGGGGGCAATATCCCAGTCAGCCGGCTTCGGAGACTCAAGCCCTTTCAGAGCCCTCATGACCTATGGGCAAGGCAGGCCCAATAGGTTGGGGAACTTAACGTTTTTTTTACGGCGGAGGCTGCGCGCGGAGCGCGAATCTTTTTTTCGGGAAGCGACGGAGACGCAGGTAGAAGCTCCGGCGATTCCCGACAACAGATTCCTTTGCCCGCTAACGTCATGAAAAATATGGGATTTATTTGCGCGGCCAAAAGGCGAAAAAAGCACCTTTTGGCGCCCTGAAACCACAACCGAAGTCAACCCCATAACGCAGCGGAAAGATTACTGAATCGGCCCCGCAGATGAGATTTTTCTCGTCTGCGGCAGTCAGGCTTGCCTAACGGTCGGTTAACACAGCAAACAAAAAGCCCGACCTGACGGCCGGGCTTTTCTTAGTCCGAAACTGCTCTGCAGAACGCCGCTCAGGAAGCGAGAGCGCTGATCCGATGCGCCAGGCGCGAGACCCTGCGCGAAGCGGTGTTCTTGTGAACGACGCCCTTCTGAGCGGCGCGCATGATCTCCGGCTGAGCGGCCTTGAGCGCCTCCGCAGCGGCACCCTTGTCGCCCGAGGCAATTGCCTCCTCGACCTTGCGCAGGAAGGTGCGCATACGGCTGCGGCGCGCCTTGTTCACCTCGGTGCGCCGCGCGATCTTGCGCGTGGCCTTCTTGGCCGACGTCGTATTGGCCATCGATCGTCCTCGTCTTCATTGCGACCGAACACCCGGCGGATTTGCCTGGCGGGTTCGGGCCGCTACCTTGATTGAAATGCATGTGCGGCGGCGGTTGCTTGCGCTAGCCGTCGCGAGACGCTGGCCTATAGTATCTTGTGCGGGCCGCGTCAACGCCGGAATGGCCGTATCACGCCAGGAGCGCCAGATCAGCCCCTTCGGACCGCCACAGCCTCGATCTCGATCAGGTAGCCATGATGCAGCTCGGGCACCGGCACGACCGAGCGCGCAGGGCGGTGATCGCCGAAGGCCTCAGCGTAGATCCGGTTGAACTCGGGCCAGTTGCCCACCCCGACCAGATAGGCCGTAACCTTGACGACATCGGACGGCGCACAGCCAGCCGCCGTGAGGATCGCGAGCATGTTGGCCAGCGCCTGATGCGCCTGGACGGCGAAGGGCTCGGCCGAGCTATGGCTGCCGTCAGGGCGGGGAGCGAGCTGGCCGGAGACGAAGACGAGGTCCTTATAGGCCACGGCATGCGCATAATGCCCCGCCGGGGCCGGCACCTCGGGCGAGGCGATGGTCTCGATCCTGCTCATGCCGAAGGCCCTACGAAGCGTGCGAAGGCAGCAAGATCGACATTGCCGCCGCTGATGATGACGCCGACACGCTTGCCCGTGACCGGAACCGCCCCGGTGAAGGCCGCTGCAGCCGCAAGGCAACCGGTGGGCTCGACCACGAGCTTCATGCGCTCGGCGAAGAAGCGCATCGTCTCGATCAGCGCCGCATCCGGCACCGTGACGATATCCTCGACGAGGTTCTGGATGATCGGGAAGGTGTATTGACCGAGGAAGGCGGTCTGGGCGCCGTCGGCAATGGTCTTGGGCACGTCGATCTTGACGATCTTGCCGCTGCGCAGGGATTGCTGGCCGTCATTGCCGGCCTCCGGTTCGACGCCGAAGACGCGGATGCCGGGGTTGAGCGCCTTGGCCGCGAGAGCCGCGCCGGAAATCAAACCGCCGCCGCCGAGGGGGACCAGCAGGATATCGAGCGGGCCAGCCTCCTCGATCAGCTCCTTGGCGGCGGTGCCCTGGCCGGCAATGACATCGGGATGGTCATAGGGCGGAATCAGGGAGAGGCCGCGGGTCTCGGCCAGCTCGCGGCCGAGCGCATCGCGGTCCTGGCTGTAACGGTCGAAGAGCACGACCTCGGCGCCATAGCCACGGGTCGCCGCAACCTTCGCGGCAGGCGCATCCTGCGGCATCAGGATGACGGTCGGCACGCCGAGCAATTTGCCCGACAGGGCGATCGCCTGAGCGTGATTGCCCGAGGAGAAGGTGACGACACCAGCACGCTTCTGTTCGGCGCTCAGCGCCGAGATCGCGTTGAAGGCGCCACGGAACTTGAAGGCGCCCATGCGCTGCAGGTTCTCGGCCTTGAAGACCAGCGAGGCCTCGGTGCGGGCATTGGCCGTGCGCGAGGTCAGTGCCGGCGTCCGGTGTGCGATGCCTTGGAGGCGACCCGCCGCCGTCACGACATCCTCATAGGTCGGCAGGACGAGCCCGCCCGTGGCGGAAGGAGCGGCAGCGTTCATCTGGTATCCCTAAGCTTCGAAGAGAACCCCCATCGTGTCAGCAAGCGGGGCTGAGCCGCAAATCAAAGATCGTCGGCCCCGGCATTCGCCCCGCTCATGACTGGGTTCAGCGGTTCTTGAAATCCGGCGGCCGCTTCTCGGAGAAGGCGGCCATCCCTTCCTTCTGATCCTGCGTGGCGAAGAGCGAGGAGAACACGCGCCGCTCGAAGCGCAGCCCCTCGTTCAGGGTGACCTCGAAGGCCCGGTTGACGGATTCCTTGACCATCATCACCGAGGGCAGCGACTTCGCCGCGATCGCCTCGGCCGCCTTCAGCGCTTCCGTCATCAGGTCGGCCAGCGGAACGATACGGGCGACGAGGCCGGAGCGCTCCGCCTCGTTCACGTCCATCATGCGGCCGGTGAGGCAGAGATCCATGGCCTTGGCCTTGCCGATCGCCTTGGTCAGGCGCTGCGTGCCGCCGGCGCCGGGAATGACCCCGAGATTGATCTCCGGCTGGCCGAAGCGGGCATTGTCCGCGGCGATGATGAAATCGCACATCATGGCGAGTTCGCAGCCGCCGCCGAGCGCAAAGCCCGCGACCGCCGCGATGATCGGCTTGCGGCGCTGGCCAATGCGGTCCCACGGCTCGAACTTGTCGTCGAGATAGGTCTCGGGGAAGGTGCGGGACTGCATTTCCTTGATGTCCGCGCCGGCGGCAAAGGCCTTCTCCGAGCCGGTGATGACGATGCAGCCGATGCCGGCATCCTTCTCGAAACCATCGATCGCCGTGTTGACCTCGCCAATCAGCTGGCCGTTGAGCGCATTCAGCGCCTGCGGGCGGTTCAGCGTGATGACGCCCACCTTGCCCTTCACCTCGACGAGAATGGTCTCATAAGCCATGGCGGCCTCCCGGATGATGCTTCGCGTGCAGCATTAACGGGGCCCGCGGGCGCGGTCCATGCGCGGCCGCGCAAAGGCGGCTTTCGAACCCTGCGGAAGCCGTGCCGCCGACACCGCTCCGCGCGATATGACGTTGGCTCAGCGCTTCGGTTGGCAGCGCTCGCAATAGAAAGTCGAGCGGCCGGACTGGACGAGCCGCTTCACCAGGCCGCCGCAGCCGGGCGTGACACATTGGTCGCCCTCGCGGTCATAGACCTTGAAGCGGTGCTGGAAATAACCGAGCGAGCCGTCGGCATGGGCGAAATCGCGCAAGGTCGAGCCGCCAGCGGCCACCGCCTCCTCGAGAACCTCGCGAATAATCTGTGCGAGCGCATGGGCTGCCTCGCGGGGCCGACCGGTTGGCGTCGTGATCGTACCGGCCGCCGCTTCCGGATGAAGCCCCGCCCGGAACAGCGCCTCGCAGACATAGATATTCCCAAGGCCTGCCACGAGCCGCTGGTCGAGCAGCGCCGCCTTCAGCGGCGCGAGCTTGCCGGCAAAGAGCTTTGCCAGGACTTCGCCGGAGAGCTCGTTGCCGAGAGGTTCGATTCCCATTCCCGCGAAATGCTTCGAGCTCTCCAGCTCGGCCCGCGGCAGGAGATCCATGAAGCCGAAGCGACGGACATCGTTATAGGTGACGCGCGCTCCCGATCCGAGATGGAAGACGACATGATCGTGCTGCAGGTGCCGGCCGATCTCGTTGTAATAGGCGCCAGGTTCGGTGGGTGGCGTGCCCGGCGCCTCGACCACGAAGCGGCCGCTCATGCCGAGATGCATGATCAGCGCCTCGCCATCATCGAGATCGGCGATCAGGTACTTGGCGCGGCGCGACAGGCCCTCGACCCGCCGCCCGGTCAGGCGCTCGACGAAATGCTCAGGCAATGGAAAGCGCAGATCAGGCCGGCGCTGCTCGACCCGGGCCAGCACCTGGCCGAGCATGGCGGGCTCCAGCCCACGGCGGACGGTTTCGACCTCGGGAAGCTCGGGCATTGCACTTCGCTCTTCAGCATGCGTCGAGACGGGCCGCGACAAGGCTCGCTCGTTTCGCTATTCATCCGGCTCTAGTTACCGCCTCACCAGAACACAAGCTCCGGGCCAAGCCGTGACAGCAGCCTCCGATACCACCCATTTCGGCTTCGAGACCGTGCCGCTCGCCGAGAAACAGGCCAAGGTCGACGACGTCTTCCACAAGGTCGCCGGCCGCTACGACCTGATGAACGACCTGATGTCGGCGGGCCTGCACCGGCTCTGGAAGGATGCCCTTATCTCGACGCTGAAGCCGCCGCGCGACCGGGCTTTCCACCATCTCGACGTGGCCGGCGGCACAGGCGATGTCGCCTTCCAGGTCCTGGAAGCCGGCGGCCCGGCAACCGATGTGACGGTGCTCGACATCAATGGCGAGATGCTGAGCGTCGGGCGCGAACGCGCGCAGAAGCGCTTTCCAGGCGATGGCCGCATCCGCTTCGTCCAGGGCAATGCCGAGGAGCTCAGCCTGCCGGACAACAGTTTCGACGCCTATACGATCGCCTTCGGCATTCGCAACGTGCCACGCATCGACAAGGCGCTGACGGAGGCGCATCGCGTCCTGAAGCGCGGCGGGCGCTTCCTTTGCCTCGAATTCAGCCATGTCGACGTGCCGGTGCTCGACAAGATCTACGAGACCTATTCCTTCAACCTGATCCCACCGATGGGCAGGCTCGTGACGGGAGATGCGGAGCCCTATCGCTATCTGGTCGAATCGATCCGCAAATTCCCGAAACCACAGGTTTTCGCCGACATGATCGCAGCAGCCGGCTTCCGGCGGGCGCGCTTCACGCCCATGACCGGTGGGGTCGTGGCACTGCATTCCGGCTGGAAGCTGTGACGGCCCGCCTTCCAGCATGATCTCCTCAATCGCCCATTTCACCCGCATGGCGCGGGTTGGTTTCGTTCTGGCTCGCGAAGGCGCGCTCGCGCTGGTGGATCCGTCGGTTCTGCCGCCCGCGGCACGTGCGCTGATCAGGGTCGGCCGGCTGATCGAACGCCGGGGCGCCGGCTCCTCGGCCACGCGCCTTGCCGCTGCGATGACCCGGCTTGGTCCGTCCTATGTCAAGTTCGGCCAGTTTCTGGCGACGCGGCCAGATGTGGTCGGGATGAAGATCGCCGAAGACCTGTCGGCGCTTCAGGACAGGATGGCGCCGTTCCCGATGGAGCAGGCCCGCGCCGCGATCGAAGCCGCGCATGGCGAGCCGGTCGAGGCGCTGTTCTCCGAATTCGGCGAGCCCGTCGCGGCCGCCTCGATCGCCCAGGTCCATCGCGCACGGCTGAAGGATGGCTCGGAGGTCGCGGTCAAGGTGCTTCGGCCCGGCATCCGTGACCGTTTCAACCGCGACCTGGCGGCGATGCGCTTCGGCGCCGAACTCGCCGAGAGCCGCTCGCACGAGGCGCGCCGCCTGCGCTTCTCCGGCGTGGTCGAGACGCTGGCGCGCTCCGTCACCATGGAAATGGACCTTCGCCTCGAGGCTGCAGCGCTCTCGGAATTCGCCGAGAACACCAGGGACGATGCCGATTTCCGCGTCCCGAAGCCGGACTGGCAGCTGACGGCGCGCGAGGTGCTCGTCGACGAATGGATCGACGGCATTCGCCTCTCCGATGTCGAAGCGCTGCGTACTGCCGACCATGACCTCGTGGCGCTCGGCCGCACCGTCATCCAGTCCTTCCTGAAGCACGCGATCCGCGACGGCTTCTTCCATGCCGATATGCATCCGGGGAACCTGTTCGTCGATGCGCAGGGCCGGCTGGTTGCAGTCGATGGCGGCATCATGGGCCGGCTCGGCCTCAAGGAACGGCGGTTCCTCGCCGAAATCCTGCTCGGCTTCATCACGCGCGACTACGCCCGCGTGGCCCGGGTCCATTTCGAGGCCGGCTATGTTCCGGCCCATCACGATGTCGCTGACTTCGCCCAGGCGATCCGGGCCGTCGGCGAGCCGATCCATGACCGGCGTGCCGACGAGATCTCGATGGCGAAGGTTCTGACCCTTCTCTTCGAGATCACCGGGCTGTTCGATATGGCGACCCGGACCGAACTCGTCATGCTGCAGAAGACCATGGTCGTGGTCGAAGGTGTAGCGCGCTCGCTCGATCCGCAGCTCGATATGTGGAAGACGGCCGAGCCGGTGGTGCGCGAGTGGATCACCCGCAATCTCGGCCCTCTCGGCAAGATCGAGGAAGTCAGCCGAGGCGCCCAGTCCATGCTCTCGACGCTCGCCAGCCTTCCTGAAACGGCCGCTCGGGCCGAGCGTGTGCTGGGCCAACTCGAGGACGCCTCGCGCCAGGGCTTTGTCCTGGACGAACGCAGCATCCAGGAGATTGGCCGGGCCGAAGCCCGGCGCAACCGCTGGGGCAACTGGGCATTGTGGCTGATCGCGGGCCTGCTGGCCTACAGCATCTTCAGCTGACGCCCCTCAGCCGGCGACCGCCCGATAGGCCAGGACCTGGAATTCCTGGCCGAGGGCGGCGTCTTCCGGACCCTGCATCAGTCTCTGGCTCAGGAAGACCGTGACGAGGTTCCGATGCGGGTCGATATTGAGACTGGTGCCGAACCCGCCTTCCCAGCCATAGCGCCCGGGAACCGCCGAGATCGGATCGGGCTGCGTCGCGATCCCAAGACCGAAGCCCCAGCCCGTGCTCTCCCAGAAGCCCGGGAAGAACGGTGAAACCGCCTTCTGCTCCGGCGTGATCTGATCTTGCGTCATCTGCTCGACCATCCCTGGCGAGAGGATGCCCTGCCCGCCGTATTGCCCGCGCGCCAGGAGCACGCGCGCAAATCTCAGGACATCGTCGGCCGTCGAGACAAGCTCGCAGGGAAAGGCGGGCGCGCGGGCAAACGCGCTTCCGGCGCCGCGATCGAACAGGACGAGCCGGCCCGCGTCCGAATCGAGACGATAGGCGCTGGCCAGTCGTCCGGCCTGGCCCGCCGGCACGCTGAAGCCGGTATCGACCATGCCCAGCGGTCGAAACAGACGTTCCTGCATGAGATCATCAAGCGGCTTGCCGGAAACCCTGGCCAAGAGCACCGAGAGCACGTCGAAGCCGGTATGATACATCCAGACGTCCCCGGGTTGGTGGATCAACGGCAGGGAGCCGAGCCGTTTCATCCAGGCGTCGGGCGACATCTCGGGGCTCATTGGACCGGGCGCGACGCCGGCATCGGCCATTGCCTGCTGGATCGGGTAACGGCCCGGCGGCGCCATGATCGCGCCGATGCCGAGCCTGAGCGTCAGCAGATCGCGCAACGTGATTGATCGGCGGGCCGGCACGGTGTCGTCGAGCGGGCCAGCGATGCTGCGCAGGACCCGGCGGTCCGCCAGCTCCGGCAACCAAGGCTCGACGGCGTCATCGAGCCCGATCGCTCCATCCTCGACGAGCGACAGAGCCACCACCGCCAGCATCGGCTTGGTCATCGAGGCGATGCGGACGATCGCATCGCGACGCATCGGCGCAGCACTGTCGAAATCGGCCAGGCCGAAGGTCTCGACATGCACGTCGTCCGCCCGGGCGATCAGCGTGACGATCCCGGCGACGGCACCGCGCGTGACATGGCCGCGCATCGCGGCGGCCGTGTCGGCGAGGGCCTTTTCGGAGAAGCCAGCGCTCATCCGTTCTTGAACTCGGCATTGACCATCCAATGCGTGCCGAAGCGGTCGGTCAGCATGCCGAAGCTCTTGGACCAGAAGGTCTCCCCGATCGGCATCTGGATCTGGCCGCCCTCCGAGAGCCCCTTGAAGATGCGCTCGGCCTCGGCGACCTCCTTAACCATGACGTTGACATAGACGCTGCGCATCGGGCCGCTGCTGCGGTCCGGCGGCGCATCGGACGCCATCAGCATCTGGCCGTCGAGCTCCAGGCAGGCATGGATGATCTTCTTGCGCCATTCCGGCGAGACGTCGTTCTCCGCCGGCGTGCCTTCATGGCTCATCATCGCGGTGATCTTGCCGCCAAGCACCTTCTGGTAGGTCGTGAACGCTTCTTCGCAATTGCCGTTGAACATCAGATAAGTCGAGAGCTTCATTGGGCTGTTCCCTTGAGAAATGGCCGGTCGCGCCGGCCTTGGATGGCTTGGTGGATCAGATTCTCTGGTAGCGAGCTCTCATGAACTCGCTCCAGTTGCCATCGGCACCGAGAACCTTCGAATAGAACAACCGCTCGGTCGGGCTGCCGATCTCGATGATGTCCCGATATTTCGACGTCGTGCCATCGCCGGAGAAGCTGGGCCCTTCGGATTCGAGCGTCAGGATCTTGCCGCTGTCGTCGAGAGAACCTTCATAGGTCCAGATCATCGCCATCATCGAGCCCAGCCAGGTTCCGACGAAACGGCCCTTTTGGGGGTCAAAGCCGAGCGTGATCTGCATGGTCGCGGGATTTCCGTCGGGCAGCTCGCTCTTGCTCTCCCCGACGATCCAGAGATCGCCGATGGAGCGAACGGTCTCCGAGCCCTTGAAGATCTCCTCCGGCTTGTCGGGCGAGCAGTTCGATTCATAAGCCCAGTTGCCGACGAGCTGCTGAAGCCAGCGATGTTCGTCCTGCGGTTCGACAGTCTGCATGGGTATAGCCTCCTCCTTGCTGGTTCTTCGGGAACTGAGATGGGTCTAGCGCTCGGCCGCCACTTTCAGATTGGCGAGTCCGGTCTCGAAATCGCGCCCGACCATGCGATCGACGTTGAAGAAGACATGCATGATCCGGGTGAGGAACGGCGCTGGGCCGGTCATGGTCCAGATCACCTCGGTGGCGCCGCCGCGAGGCTCGAGCGCGAATGTGACGTCGTTATGAGCCTCGAAGGGCTTGATGAAATCGAGCCTCAATCCAACCTTGCGGGGAGCCGAGGCCTCGACGATCTCCATGCGGCCCTGCCCGACATTCTTGTCGCCGTCCCAGGCATAGACCGCACCGAGGCCGCTTTCCGCGCCGCTGAAGCTGCGCTTCATCGCCGGGTCCTTCTTCTCCCAGGGCGACCAGTCACCCCAGCTCCGGAACCCGTTGATCAGCGGAAAGACGTGCTCCGGCGGTGCGTTGATGGCGAGCGAACGCTGGACGCGAAAGCTGTCGGGCTTCATCGCGGCCAGGACGAGCACGACGACGATGGCGAGGGCGAGAATGGCGACAATGGCCCAAAGAAGGGTGCTGAGCACGGAACGCTCCTGTGACGGATCGAGAGGGAGTGGCGAAAGCTGCTAGGCGCTTCGCAGCGGGATGAGTGCGCGCAGCCTCGGATCGCGCAGGTAGAGTCCGCCCCAGGCCATGAGGCCGAGATAGAGCCCAAAGAAGAGGTGGCTGAAGAGCGGGCTGCCGACGCGCAGATGCGTCGCCATGGCGCCGCCAAGCAGCCCCGTAAGCAGCACGGCGCCAAGAATGGATGTGCGGGGATAGGCATAGAGCAGCGCAATGATCAGCGTCATGGCGCCGAGCCCCCGGGCCAGCTCATTGCTTCCCGAATATCCCAGCTGCTGCAGGGTATCGTTGACCACCTGCAGGGGCGCCAGCTTGATACCGCCGTCGAACAGCAGGAACGCGACGACGACACCGCTCAGCACCCGTCCCGTCCAGAGCTTGGCTCTTGGCTCTGCGAAGGCGGGCTCGGTAATCGATAGAGACATGATGCTCTCCAAAGTTGTTTGATTGGGATCTAAGATCTCATTGCGAGCAGACAAGACCGCCTGGCGAGCAGGCAAAACCGCCTGGATTCCGGGGCGATGACGGGCCGCGATCATTGTCCGTCCGTCCCCTTCGAAGGCGGGCTCAACGACAGCGCCGCATTCTGGTCCTCAGTCCTCAGCTCCAGAATCATGCTCTCCAGCCTGTCCAGGCTCTGGTCCCAGAAGACCCGGTAGTGCTCGAGCCAGGCAGCCACATCGCGCAGCGGGCCGGGATCGAGCCGGCAGGGCCGCCACTGCGCCTCGCGGCCACGGGAGATCAGGCCGGCCTTCTCGAGCACCTTCAGATGTTTCGAGACGGCCGGGAGGCTCATCGCGAAAGGTTCCGCCAACTCCTTGACCGAGGTTTCCCCCAGCGCGAGGCGCGCCAGGATGGCCCGCCGGGTGGGATCGGCGAGGGCAGAGAGCGTGGCGCTGAGGTGGTCCGGCGACATCAACTAAACCGATCGGTTAATTAACTGACCGGTTTACTAATGCACCAAAGCCGTAACGTCAAGCGCCCGTTGCGAGACCGCTGAACGCCCGGCCTGCCGACCATCGGCCGGTGCGATGCCGGTTGTTGTCAGGAGCGCCCGCAGCCGGCTAGAGTCAGCCATGAGCTTCGAGATCGCCGCCACGCCGCATGACGCCATCAACCGGTTGGAGGCGCTTTATGCCGAAGCGAAGGACGCGCTCCGCGCCGATCTCCAACGCTTCTTCGATACGAGACAGCCGCCGACGCCGGAGGAGCGCGCCCGCTATCGCTACCCGATGCTGCGCGTCACCTATGAGCCGTCGAAGCTGCCCGCAGCGACACGCCGCGGCTTCGCCAAATTTGCGGCGCCCGGCATCTACTCGACCACGGTGACCCAGCCGGCCGAGTTCCGGACCTATCTGCTCGACCAGCTCGACCCCCTGGTGACGGAATACGGCGCCACCATCGAGACGGGCATCAGCACCCAGGAAATTCCCTACCCCTATGCAATCGAGGGCGGCGACGAACTGGGCGGCGGCCGGATCTCGCCCGCGGAGCTTGCGCGGCATTTCCCGACGCCGCTGCTCTCGCTGGTCGGCGACGAGATCGCCGACGGCACCTTCGAGATCATCGAGGGCGAGCCACGCCCGCTCTCGCTCTTCGATGCGGTGCGCGTCGATTATTCGCTGCGGCGGCTGGTCCACTATACCGGCACCGACTGGCGGATGGTGCAGCCCTGGGTGCTGCTGACCAACTACCATCGCTATGTCGACCAGTTCGTGCGGCTGGCATTGGCCGAGATCGAGGCCGGCACCGCCGAGGCGCTCGTCGCGCCGGGCGGGATCCGGATCGACCGCGAAGGCATCGATGTCAGCGCCGCCGAGCGCGTGATGTCCGCGCCCTGGCATCGCTTCCAGATGCCGGCTTATCACCTCATCCGCGCTGGAGGCGAAGGCGTCACGCTGGTCAATATCGGCGTCGGCCCGTCCAATGCGAAGAACATCACCGACCATCTCGCGGTGCTCAGGCCGAATTGCTGGTTGATGGTCGGCCATTGCGGGGGCCTCCGGCAGACGCAGATCATCGGCGACTACGTGCTGGCCCACGCCTATCTCCGCCAGGACGGCATCCTGGATGACCATGTGCCGCCGGACATTCCGATTCCGGCGCTCGCCGAGGTCCAGGTCGCCTTGCAGCAGGCTGCGGCCGAGGTCACTGGCGAGAAGGGCGACCGGCTGAAGCAGAGGCTGCGCACCGGTACCGTCGTGACGCAGGACGATCGCAACTGGGAGCTGCGCTGGACCAAGGAGCGCCGCCGTATCAACCTGTCGCGCGCCATCGCGGTCGACATGGAATCCGGGACCATCGCAGCACAGGGCTACCGGCTACGCGTGCCCTACGGCACCTTGCTCTGCGTCTCCGACAAGCCGCTGCATGGCGAGATCAAGCTGCCGGGCGCCGCCAACGCCTTCTATGAGCGCGCTGTCGGCGAGCACCTGAAAATTGGACTTGCAGCGCTGGAGAAGCTCAAGGAAGCCGGCAGCACGATCCATTCACGCAAGCTGCGTTCCTTCGACGAGCCGCCCTTCCGCTAGAGGCCCCTGCACGTCCGCCCCATGACAGCCGCGCCTCCGCGATGCTAGGTGAAGGGCTTCTTGCCTCGGGAGCCCGCCCTTGTCCGCATCTCGCTCCGTCCTGCTGATCATCGGCGGGGGTATCGCCGCCTACAAGGTGCTGGAGCTGATCCGGCGCCTGAAGGACCACGGCATCACCTCGCGCTGCATCCTGACCAAAGCCGGCGAAGAGTTCGTGACGCCGCTCGCCGTATCGTCGCTGGCGGGCGAACGCTGCTTCACCGATTTGTTCTCGCTGACCGACGAAGCCGATATCGGCCATATCGCGCTGTCGCGCTCGACCGATCTGGTCGTCGTCGCTCCCGCGACCGCCGACCTGATCGCCAAGATGGCGACGGGCCTTGCCAATGACCTTGCCTCGACGGCCCTGCTCGCCACCGACAAGCGCATCCTGATCGCGCCCGCGATGAACCCGCGCATGTGGGAGCATCCGGCGACACGGCGCAACATGGCGCAGCTCGAGAAGGACGGGGTGCTCGTCGTCGGGCCGAACTCCGGTGCCATGGCCGAGCGAGGCGAGAACGGACCCGGCCGCATGGCCGAGCCTCATGAGCTGCTGGCGGCGATCGAACAGGCGCTGGCCGGCGAAACCCGGCTCTCCCCGGGTGGAACGATCGGCTTCCTCGGTCGCAGTCCGGGCGGCGCGTCCGGTGCCCCCAAGCTGCTCGCCGGCAAGCGCGTGCTGATCACCTCCGGGCCGACGCATGAACCGATCGACCCCGTGCGCTACATCGCCAACCGCTCCTCCGGAAAGCAGGGTCACGCGATCGCAGCCGCCGCCGCGGCCGCGGGCGCCAGCGTGACATTGGTGTCCGGCCCGGTCGCGATCGCCGATCCGGAGGGGGTGACCACGATCCATGTCGAATCCGCCCGCGATATGTTGGCCGCAGTCGAAGGCGCGCTGCCGGCGGATATCGCGATCTTCGCCGCCGCGGTCGCCGACTGGCGCGTTGCGGAAGAGGCGCCCGGCAAGCTCAAGAAGCAGGCCGGCGCGAGCGCGCCTGCCCTCGCCCTCGTCGAGAACCCGGACATCCTGGCGACGATCGCCGCACGCGAGATCGATCGCCCCGCCCTCGTCGTCGGCTTCGCCGCCGAGACCGACCACGTGATCGACTATGCCCGCGCCAAGCTGGCAAAGAAGGGCTGCGACCTGATCGTCGCAAACGATGTCGGCGGCACCGGAGTGATGGGCGGCGACGCCAACACCGTGCATCTCGTCACCTCCGACAATGTCGAAACCTGGCCGACCCTGCCCAAGGGCGAGGTCGCGAGCCGGTTGATTGCGCATCTGGCGCGCATGCCGCAGGCCAGCAAGACGGACCGCTGAGCGCCATGGTCACGCTTCCCATCAAGCGCCTGCCCCATGGCGCCGACCTGCCGCTGCCGGCCTATGAGAGCAGCGGCGCCGCCGGCATGGACCTCCGTGCCGCCCTGGCCGCCGATGAGCCCTGCGTTCTGGCGCCGGGCGGACGCGGTCTCATCCCGACGGGGATCGTGCTGCAATTGCCGCAGGGTTTCGAGGCGCAGGTCCGGCCGCGCTCGGGCCTCGCCTTCAAGCATGGCGTCACGGTACTGAATTCGCCCGGCACCGTCGACAGCGACTATCGTGGGGAGATCAAGGTGATCCTGATCAATCTCGGCGCAGAAGACTTCGTGATCCGGCACGGCGACCGCATCGCCCAGCTCGTGGTCGCCCCGGTCTCACAGGCGGCCTTGGTCGAGGCTGCCACACTCGACGAGACCGCGCGCGGGGACGGCGGCTTCGGCTCGACCGGCATCGCTGGGAGCAAGGCGACGGCGCAAGGTGGCGGCCAATGATGCCGCTCTCGCACCGCAGCCTCCTCGCCGTCGCCGCAGTCGTCGATATCGCGCTGCATGCTCGCCCGTCGCCCGTCGCCGCCAAATTCCTGGCTGCACGCCACGACCTGCCGCCGCGCCATCTCGAAACCATGCTGCAGGCGCTCGTGCGCGCCGGCATCCTGAAGGGCGTGCGCGGTCCGCGCGGCGGCTATGAGCTCGCTCGCGAACGCCGCCGCATCACCGCCGGCGATATCGCGCGTGCGGCCATGCAGGAAACGAGCGATGAAACCACGCCCCTGCCGCAGTCCCGCCTTATCGACGAGGTGGTCGGCCCGGCGCTGAGGCGGGCGACCGATGCCTTCCTGGCCGAGCTCGACAGCGTCACCGTCGAAGATCTCTGTCGCCAGTCCGAGCAGAAGTCGGTCTTCGGAGAGATCGCCCAGAGAGCCGATTTCACAATATAATTATGTTATTAAACTAATTATTCGACATAAGATGTGAAATACGTTAGCCCTTCCATCCTGACCATATGACGCAAGGGAGGCCGCTATGGCCGAAGCAGCACAGAAGCTCAATCCCGCACAGGACAAGGCGCCCGGTCGAGGCCGGGTCTATGAGTCGATCACCGATACGATCGGTGACACTCCGCTGGTGCGGCTGAACCGTCTCCCGGCAGAACGCGGCGTCAAGGCGACGATCCTTGCCAAGCTCGAATTCTTCAACCCGATCTCCAGCGTCAAGGATCGTATCGGCGTAAACATGGTCGATGCGCTCGAAGCCTCAGGCGTTCTGAAGCCGGGCGGCACGCTGATCGAGCCGACCTCGGGCAATACCGGCATCGCGCTCGCCTTCGTCGCTGCCGCGCGCGGCTACCGCCTGATCTTGGTCATGCCGGAGACGATGTCGCTGGAGCGTCGCAAGATGCTGGCCCTGCTCGGCGCCGAACTCGTGCTGACGCCCGGCCCGGGCGGCATGCGCGGTGCCGTGGCCAAGGCCGAAGAGCTCAAGGCCGAGATCCCGGGTGCGATCATTCCGCAGCAGTTCGAGAATCCGGCCAACCCCGAGATTCACCGCAGGACGACCGCCGAAGAGATCTGGAACGACACCAACGGCGAAATCGACATCTTCGTCTCCGGTGTCGGCACCGGCGGCACGATCACCGGTGTCGGCCAGGTGCTGAAGCCCCGCCGGCCCGGGCTGAAGGTCATCGCGGTCGAGCCTGAAGACTCCCCGGTTCTCTCCGGCGGCCAACCCGGTCCGCACAAGATCCAGGGCATCGGCGCCGGTTTCGTTCCCGGCGTGCTCGATCGCTCGGTGATCGATGAGGTGGTGACTGTCGGCAACCAGACCTCCTTCGACACGGCTCGCGCGCTGGCCCGCCTCGAAGGCATTCCGGCCGGCATCTCCTCGGGCGCGGCAGTCGCTGCCGCGCTGGAAATCGGCGCGCGTCCCGGCAACGAAGGCAAGACCATCGTCGTGATCATCCCCTCCTTCGCCGAGCGCTATATTTCGAGCGCTCTCTTCGAAGGCCTGTGATCTCCAGCGCGCTTCAGGTCGTCCGGCTCAGCGAAACGCTGCCGGACGATTTTTCTGCCCTGCAGGACGAAGCGGCGGCCGAAGGCTACCGCTTCGTCGACGGTTTGCGGGACGAGTGGCAATCCGGCCGTTATCGTGACGCCGACGAGCGGAATGCCCTGTTTGCGGTGTTTCGCGATGGGGTGCTCGCCGCGATCGGCGCGGTGACGCCGGACCCTTATGACCCAGCGCCCGACCTCCTGCGCATTCGCCATGTCTATGTCCGGCCGACCGGCCGGCGCCGAGGCGTCGGCCGCCTGCTGGCGAGCGCACTCGTGCAACAAGGGCTGTCGCTGGCGCCGAGGCTCTCGCTCAACGCTGCGGATTCCGGCGCGGCCGCTTTCTGGGAAGCCATGGGCTTCAAGCCCGATGGCGGCGGTACACGCCGCAGCCATCTGCTCACGCGCTAGGATCGAAGCCTGGATCGGCGTCCCGAAAACCGCACCCCACCTTTCGGGCCGAGGCTTTCGTGTTTGCATCGGCTTTCCCGAAAACCGCGCCCCACTTTTCGGGCCGATCCGTTAGCGACGCAGGATCAGACGGTTATTCCAGGGGTCGGCAACGGTGACGGTGCCTCCCTGATCACGACCGCCGGCAGCGATCATCCGCGTCCGCATCGCCGCGAAGGCCGGGTCGTCGGCGGCGACGAGCTCGAAGCTCGCGAGCCCCGCATCGCTGTCAGCCCGCAGGCCTGCCCCCCGGCTGCCCCAGACATTGACGGCGATATGGTGATGGTAGCCACCGGTCGCGAGGAAGCTGGCGCCGGGATAATGCACCATCACGTCAAAACCGAGCCCATCGCGGTAGAAGCCCTCGGCCTGCGCGGTGTCGCCGACGCGCAAATGAACATGCCCCATGCCCGTGCCAGTCGGCATGCCGGGATAGGCGGCTCCGTCCGACTCACGCAGGAGCAGGTCGAGATCGAGCCGATCGGTCGACATCTTGATGGCGCCGCCATCAAGTCGCGGCCATTCCGGCCGGCTGCGATCACGATAGATTTCGATGCCGTTGCCTTCCGGATCGGAGAGGTAGAGCGCCTCGCTGACGAGATGGTTCGAGGCGCCTTCCAGCGGCACTCGGGTCCTGGCCGCATGCGCCAGCCAGTTGGCGAGGTCACGGCGCGATGGCAGCAGGATCGCGAGATGGAAGAGGCCGGCGGCCGATACCGGTGCGCTCGCCCCCCCTTCGAGCCGCACCAGCGGCACGCCGTCGACACCGAGCACGGAGAGGCCGGGCTCTTCCGAGATCAGCGTCAGCCCGATCGCGTCGCGATAGAAGGCCGTCAGGCGCGGCAGATCGCGCACCCGCAAGGAGACCGCGCCAATGTGAAGGGGCGCGTCATAGGCCTCAAGCCGTACCGGTGACGAAACCTTGTCCTTAACCGTGAGCATCGCCGCCTCCGAAAATGATGCGGCCCGACGTCCGCCGCAGTCTTCAAATGGCAAGAAACCGAGCCATTGTCGCCCCTTGGCATGGCAAGACCAAGATTGCAGCCGCGCAATATCGCGGGGCCGTCAGACCGGGCTCGGCCGGTCGATCGCAAAATCAGAGAACCAGGCCTCCTCCCTGCCCTCTAGCAGGGCGCCGAGGAGACGAGACGCGAGGAAGCTGAAGGTGATGCCGTTGCCGCCATAGCCATAGGCCGCCAGCAGGCGTGGCTGGCCAGGGACCCGCCCGATCAGCGGCAACCCGTCCCCGGTCTGGCCGAAGGCCCCGGACCAGGTGTGAGCAAGCGAGAGCCGCGCAGCCGGCACAAGGGCCGCGAGCTTGCCGAGCAGCGCCTCTGTCTTCTCCGGCCCGAGACGCTCGCGCAGATCGGCGTCATCGCTCCCCTCGTCCTCGCCTCCGATGACGATGCCTCCATCGGCCGTGGTCCGGCAGTAGACATAGTCCGTCGAAGCCTCCCAGACGAGCGCACGCCGAGGCCAGAGCGCCTGTGCGGGCTGCGGCTGCGTCGCCAATGCCCAACTCGAGGCGATGCGATGCAGATCGCTCCGGACGCAATCTGGCATGACATAGCCGGTTGCCAGGACGACATGACCGGCTTCGATCGTGTGGCCAGCGCCGAGCTGGACCATGGCGGAGCGACCCTGGCCATCGAATGCCACCGCCTCGTCGCGGATAAGACGCGCGCCCCGCGCTGCCGCCACGCCGAGCAGGGCATGGCACAGGCTGAGGGGGTCTGCTTCCGCCGATCCGGGCGAGACGATGGCTGCCGCCCGGTCGAACCCGAACTCGCGCAGCAGCAGGTCATGGCCGAGCAGGGAGCCGGGCAGGCCAGCGCGCTCCCGCAGGAGATGCTCGTCCAGCAATTCACGCGCCCCGGTCTCGCCAGCTGCGAGATAGACCGTGTCACGGGGATGGAAGGCGCAGCGCAGTTGTTGGCCCAGGACCAGCTCACGAAGCCCCGCCACGGCCCGAAGGCTGCGCCGATAGATATCCGCCGCCCGTTCGAAGTCGTAGAGCGCCGAAAGCCGCCGCAAGGGCTGGTCGATCTCCCATTGCAGCATCGCAGTGCTGGCCACCGTGCTGCCGAAGCCTGGTCTTTCACGATCGACGAGCACGACCTGCCGCCCACGCGCGGTCAGATGTTCCACCAGCATCGCCCCCGTGATGCCGCCGCCGATGATCGCCACGTCGCAGCGAATATCCGCTTCGAGCGTCTCGCCTCGCGGATGTCCGGCATCTGTGCGCCAGGGGCTCGAACCGCTGCGCAGGTCGCTCTGGCGCGTGTCGTCGGGATCCAGCATCGCCTACTCGTCCGCCATGGCAGCACCGACCCTGTCCGCCATGGTCGCGCCCCTGCGGCCGAGAGGCTTGGGTCGCCCGATCGTGGTGTCGCGCTCGGTCTGATGCTCGAGTTCGGCATTGAGTTCGGCACCGGCGAGCACGATCATCGCCGACAGCCAGAGCCAGGTCATGAAGACCACCACCGTCGAGAGCGAGCCATAGGTCGCCGTGTAATTGCCGAGCGTGCCGACATACCAGGAGAAGGCCCATGACGCGGCCGCCCAGAGCAGCGAGGCGGCGATCGCGCCTGGCATGACCCAGGCGAAGCGCGGCCGCCGCCTGCTCGGTCCGATCCAGTAGAGGCAGGCGATCGCCAGCGTCGCCATCACGACGAAGGTCGGCCAGCGCACCAGCCGGACCAGTTGCTCGAGTTCGTAGTGGAACGGGAAGAACGCGGAGATGACCGGCAGGATGGCGATCGCGATCAGCGCCGCCATCAGCAGCACGACCCCGCTCAGCGTGGTCAGCAGCGAGATCAGGTTCAGCTTGAAGAAGCTGCGCTTCTCCCGTTCGCGATAGATGATGTTGAGCGCATCGAAGACCGCCTTCACCGCGGCGTTCGCACTCCAGGCCGCCACGAGCAGGCTGACAAGGACAGCAAGGGACAGGCCGGTGCTGGATTGTGTCGCAAGCCGCATCGCTTGCTCGCGGATCAACTCGCGTGCGGCAGTTGGAAAGACCGTGGTGAGGCTGTCGAGCTGGCCGGCGATGGTCAGCGGGTCGGTGAAATAGCGGTACAGCGCGACAAGGAGCGAGAGCGCCGGGACAAGCGAAAGCAAGGTGAAGAAGGCGACCGCACCAGCCAGAGAACTGAGACGGTTATCGGCAACATTGCCGGCAAAGCGCAGCAGGACATCCTTCCAGCCAAGCCAGGTCATCTCGAGCGGCGAAGCCGCGTCGCGGCCGCGTGCAACCTCCTCTCGCGAAGGCCGCGCACGCCAGCGCGAGATCGCCTCGGCCACGTAGCCCAGCGCCACCCCCGCGCCCGCTGCGCCCGTGATGCGTTTCAAGAAGGCCATGAAAAGTCTCCGCCGCCGCGGTGGGTCGACACGCGGCCTGGCACCAGCCTAGGGCAAACCGGGCGGACGACGAGTTTGTTCCCTGCGCGGCGGGCCACCCCAGGCCGCTTATCCGTTTGTTAACCTTAACAGTTCCTAATCAGAGCCAGAAAACGCGCGCTTCACATGCGTCAGCAAAGGCTTGCGACCTCCTCGTCCCGGATGACGGGAGGCACCGCATCTGGCCACCCGATCGGCGAACGACATACAGAGACCTGCGATGAAGATGTTCCTGAAAGCCGGCCTTGCGAGCCTCGCACTTCTGGCTGGCGGCGCGGCCTCCGCGGCGGACATGCCCTATCGCAAGGGCACGCTGCCGCCGGCTCCTGCACTGCCGGAATTCTTTTCCTGGACCGGGTTCTACGCCGGCGGCCAGATCGGTTATTCCTGGGGCTCGGAGCGCACCCGCTTCATCGCCGCCAACGGCATCGGCGCGGCTTTCACCTCCGATACCGATTCGGTGCTCGGCGGCGGACATGCCGGCTTCAATTACCAGTTCGGCTCCTATGTCCTCGGCATCGAAGGCGATATCGAGGCCCTGAATAGCGATGGGCGCTTCCGTCATGCCCTCGGCATCGGTGAGGTGAAACGCGACTGGCAGGCTTCGGTGCGCGGTCGCCTGGGCTTTGCGATGGACCGCTTCATGATCTATGCCACGGGTGGCGCGACTTTCACCGAGTTCGACCAGCAGCTCTTCGATCCGGCTTCGGGAGCACGTGACAGCGCCCAGACATCGCGCTCGGGCTGGAGCGTGGGCGGCGGTCTTTCCTTTGCGCTGACCGACCACCTGATCGCCGGCGTCGAATACCGCTACACCGATTTCGGCCGGTTCAACCGCCTGGCGCGCGGCGCCTTCCTTGGCGTGACGACCGATCAGGATTCGACGCTGCATAGCGTCCGCACGAGCCTGAGCTACAAGTTCTGACGGGACGAAGCCCGGATCAGAAGCCCGTGCGCTGGCGAATGGCGGCAGCGAGCGTGCCGTCGTCGAGATAGTCGAGCTCGCCGCCGACCGGCACGCCATGGGCGAGCTTCGTCACCTTGACCGGCAAATGGGCAAGCAGATCGGTGATGAAATGCGCCGTGGTCTGCCCGTCGACCGTGGCGTTGAGCGCCAGGATGACCTCCTTCACGGCCGGGTCGGAGGCACGGGCCACCAGCGCATCGAGCGTCAGGTGCTCGGGCCGGATGCCGTCGAGCGCCGAGAGCACGCCGCCCAGAACATGATAGCGCCCTGAAACAGCGCCCGAGCGCTCGAGCGCCCATAGGTCGGAGACGTCCGCGACGACGACGATCACCCCATCGTCGCGGCGGGCGTCGCGACAGACCGAGCAGGGATTGCTGGTATCGATATTGCCGCAGGTCGTGCAGACGACGATGCGTTCGCGCGCGGTAGCCATGGCCTCGGCGAGCGGGCCCAGAAGCTGCTCGCGCTTCTTGACGAGATGCAGGGCAGCGCGCCGGGCCGAACGCGGCCCGAGGCCCGGCAGCTTGGCGAGAAGCTGAATCAGCCGCTCGATCTCGGGGCCGGCAATGGCGCGTGACATGCGGGCCTGCAGCTCAGAACAGTTTCATGCCGGGCGGGATCGGCAGGCCCTTGGTGATCTCAGCCATGCGCTCCTGCATCACCCGCTCGGCGCGGGCGCGGGCGTCGGTGCTGGCCGCGACGATCAGATCCTCGAGTATCTCGCGCTCGTCGGCCATCATCAGGCTCGGGTCGATCCGGACCGACTTGAGCGCGCCCTTGGCTGTCATCGTCACGGTGACCATGCCGCCGCCGGAGGCGCCCTCTACCTCGATGGTGTCGAGCTCGGCCTGAACATCGGCCATCTTCTGCTGCATCTGCTGCGCCTGCTTCATCAGGCCCATCATGTCGCGCATGGTGTCTCTCCGTATGCGAAAGTGTCAGAAATCGACGCCGTCGAAATCCGGCTCGCTGTCGTCGAACAGCGGCTCGGCATCAGACATGTAATCATCGTCGGCCGAGCCCGAGGATTGCGCCTCGGCAGCTTCAGCCGCGCGCGGATCGCGCACGTTGACAATGCGGGCGCCGGGAAAGCGCTCCAGGACAGCCTTCACCGCTGGATGAGCGGCAGCGTCGCTCTCGCGCTGGTCCTTGGCGGCAACGGCCTGCTCGCGCAGCGTCGCGCCTCCCTCCGTATTGACGATGACGACCATCCAGGTCTGTCCCGTCCATTCCTTGAGGCGGCGCGACAGATCATTGGCGAGCGTGCGTGAACCACCTTCGACCAGGGCGAACTCGATCCGCCCCTGTTCGAAGCGAACGGGCCGCACATCGCGCTCGAGCGCAATCTTCAAGGTGATGTCGCGATTCTGCGAGGCGAGCGCGACGATATCTTCGATCGAAGCGACGAGCACGGCCGGGGCCGCAACCGCACGAGGGGCGGCAGCGGGCGCGGGGTTCGCGCTGGCGAGCACAGGCCGTGCCGCGAGCGCCGTGTTCCCGCCACCGGAGGGAGGGCGGGGCGCTGCGCCCCCCCCGCCATTGCCCGATCCGGCGGGAGAGCCATTGCCGTCGCGCAGCATCCGCATGGCCTCGTCGGGCGTCGGCAGGTCGGCCGCATGGGTGAGACGGACCAGCACCATCTCGGCCGCCATCACCGGCCTGTCGGCCTGTTTCACCTCGGCCATGCCGCGCAACAGCATCTGCCAGGCGCGAGCCAGCACGCGCACCGACAGTCGGGCCGCGAAATCACCGCCGCGCACGCGCTCGGCCTGGCTCAGGCCGTTATCCCGGGCGGCTTCAGGCACGAGCTTCAGACGCGTCACCAGATGGGTGAACTCGGCGAGATCGGTCAGCACCACGACCGGATCGGCACCGGCATCATATTGCGCCCTGAGTTCGCCCAGTGCCGCCGCGATATCGCCCTTCATCACCGACTCGAACAGATCGATGACGCGGGCCCGGTCGGCGAGGCCGAGCATGGAGCGCACATCCTCGAGCGTGATTCGGCCAGCCGCATGGGCGATGGCCTGGTCGAGGATCGAGAGAGAATCGCGAACCGAGCCTTCGGCGGCGCGGGCGACGGCACCGAGCGCCTCCTCTTCGGCGTCGACCCCTTCGGCCTTGCAGATGTTCGAGAGATGGCCGACGAGCAGGCTGCCATCGACCCGGCGCAGATCGAAACGCTGGCAGCGCGACAGCACCGTCACCGGCACCTTGCGGATCTCGGTGGTGGCGAAGATGAACTTTGCGTGCGGCGGCGGCTCTTCCAGGGTCTTGAGGAAGGCATTGAACGCCGCCCCGGTCATCATGTGCACTTCGTCGATGATGTAGACCTTGTAGCGTGCGGAGACCGGCGCATAGCGCACGCTGTCGTTGATCTGGCGGATATTGTCGACGCCATTGTTCGAGGCGGCATCGATCTCCATCACGTCGATATGCCTGCCCTCGATGATTTCGCGGCAATGCACGCCGAAACGCGAGAGATCGGTGGTCGGCCCACCCGCTCCATCCGCGCTCTGGAAATTCAGGGCACGCGCCAGGATGCGGGCCGTGGTCGTCTTGCCGACACCGCGGACGCCAGTCAGCATCCATGCCTGCGGGATGCGGCCGGCGGCGAAGGCGTTGGTCAGAGTACGCACCATGGCGTCCTGGCCGATCAGGTCGCCGAAATGGGCCGGACGGTATTTGCGCGCAAGCACCCGGTAAGGCGCCGCGGTCGCGACGGGCGCTGGCGCGAGGCCGGGAAAACCCAGCTCTTCAACGGAATCGGCAGCGGCGGTCTCGTCGGTCATCCGCATGCTTTCGCCAATCGGGAGGCGACGGTCAACGCCGGACTTGCAATACTCCGGCCGGGACGAGGCAGGAGCGGCCCCGATCCAAGGCTTGGATCGAAGACCTGGCAAGCGGGAGCAGCGCGCAAGGCAGCCGCAAAGTGGGAGGCTGGACGAAGACCCGTTCGGTCTCGTTAGGGCTGCTTCCTTCCGGACCTGACCCGGTTGGCGAGTGAGACGTCCCTCGCCAACCTCCCGGGCGCTATATCGTGCATGTCGATCGAGAGCGCAAGCGCGAGCTACGCCTTGTCGCGCAGTTCGCCCGGGCGCTTCCCCTCCTACCGCGCGAAGAGATTTTGCCGCGCGAAGAGATGATTTTGCCGCGCGAAGAGATGTTGCGCATGGGCATCCAGGATCGCATCCGACCGAAACCAGCCGCTCGGCCGCCTCCCCAACGCCGGCGCGAGCCGCTCTATGACAGAGCCGGCCCGATGAACCTCGGCGTCGTCAGCCTTGCCGCACGGGCGGCCCCTGGCGACGCCCTGCCTCTTTTCACGATCGAAGGCCCTCTGCACGCCGACTGCGTCGCGGCTCCTGATGATCAACGTCTTCAAGGCACGGGCGGGCCGAGGAGCCGGGCCTGTCGATCCGCGCGGCATCGTCGCAGGATGCGCCTTCGGCATTGACTCGCCCCCGCCCTTCCGCCATAAGCCCGCGACCTGCGCAGCCTTTCGGGCGGCGCCGCCCCTTTTGCATGACAGGCTTGGCCGGCCGATTTTCCCCAGCGGGAACCCGGTCGCCATGCCGGAACAAGGCCCCGGAGACGGACCGTGAAGAGAACCTATCAACCCAGCAAGCTGGTTCGCAAGCGCCGCCACGGTTACCGCGCCCGTATGGCGACAAAGGGTGGCCGCAAGGTCATCGCCGCCCGCCGGGCGCATGGCCGCAAGCGCCTGTCGGCCTGAGCGACCGGCGCGTGACCTGCGCGCCGTTTCCGGAAGACAGGCCCATCGCCATGCGCCACGCCCGTCTGACCGAACGCAAACAGTTTCTGGCGGCGGCCGAGCATGGCCGCCGTTTTCGTTCGCCTGCCTTCACGGCGCAGGTGCGCGATGCCGCGGGTGAAGAAGGCCGTCACGGCCTGCGCCTCGGCCTGACCGCTTCCCGCAAGGTCGGCGATGCCGTTGAGCGCAACCGCATCCGGCGCCGTCTGCGCGCCGCCGCGAAACAAGCCCTTGCCGCCCAGGCCGACCGGCCCTGCGATCTCGTGATCGTCGCGCGGCGCGAGGTGCTGACAGCTCCGTTTTCCGCGCTGATCGCCGATCTTTCCGTCGCGCTCGATCGCGCCAGACCCGCAAAACCCGGCCGCAGGCCGACCGACAAGCGCCCCACCAGTGGTGGCACCCGTCCCCAGCCTTAGGCCAAAAGCCCTTCGGGGCATTCAGCGAGATCCGTTTCCGGTCATGATGAAAGAAGACAATCGCAACCTGCTTCTGGCGATCACCCTGTCGGTGGTCGTGCTGCTCGGCTGGCAGTTCTTCTACGGCGTGCCGCAGATGGAAAAGCAGAAGCAGGCCGCGCAGCAGAGCCAGCAGGCGCAGACCCAGACGGCCCAGCCGGGCTCGTCGGCTACTCCGGCTCCGGCGACCGTTCCAGGCCAGCCGGCAGCGACCGCCGCTCCCGGCACGGCCCAGGCCGTCGCTGCTGTCGAGACCCGCGAGCAGGCGCTCGCACGCGGTCCGCGCGTCAAGATCGACACGCCCAAGATCGCCGGCTCGATCTCGCTCACCGGCGCGCGCATCGATGACGTCTCGCTCAGGGCCTATCACGAGACCGTAGACCGCAGCAGCCCGAACATCGTGCTGCTCTCGCCGCTCGGCGGACCCAACGCCTATTATTCCGATTTCGGCTGGGTCGCCGCACCCGGCGCCAATGTGGTGCTGCCGAATGCGACGACCGTCTGGACCGCGGACGCCCAAGTGCTGCGCCCCGGTACGCCGCTGACGCTGACCTGGGACAATGGCCAGGGCCTGTTGTTCAAGCGGATGATCTCGGTCGATGACAACGCCATGTTCTCGATCCGCGACGAGGTCGAGAACAAGGGCGGTGCGCCGGTCACGCTGTATCCGTTCGGCCAGGTGGTTCGCCACGGCAAGCCGCATACGCTTGGCTACTACGTGCTGCACGAAGGCCTCGTCGGCAATCTCGGCGAGCAGGGCCTGCAGGAATACACCTACGACAAGATCGACAAGGAGCCGACGCTCTCGCCCGGCACCACCGGCAAGGTCTGGAAGGACGCCGTCGGCGGCTTCCTCGGCATCACCGACAAGTACTGGGCGGCCGCGGTCATCCCCGATCAGCAGCGCAAGTATGACGGGCGCTATTCCTCGGTCCAGACCGGCAATTCGCACACCTACCAGGCCGATTTCCTGGGCGAGGCCGTCACGGTCGCGCCGGGCGCCAGCGCGACCGCCAATGCCCGGCTCTTCGCCGGCGCCAAGGAAGTCGCGGCCATCGACGGCTACGAGAAGAATCTCGGCATCAAGCGCTTCGAGCTGATGATCGACTGGGGCTGGTTCTATTTCATCACCAAGCCGCTCTTCTTCGTGATGGACTGGGTCTACAAGCACGTCGGCAATTTCGGCGTCTCGATCCTGATCGTCACCGTGCTGCTCAAGGCCCTGTTCTTCCCGCTCGCCAACAAGTCCTACGCCTCGATGGCGAAGATGAAGGCGGTGCAGCCGGAGATGCTCGCCATTCGCGAGCGCTACGCCGACGACAAGATGAAGCAGCAGCAGGCTCTGATGGAGCTGTACAAGACCCAGAAGATCAACCCGCTCGCCGGCTGCTGGCCGGTACTGGTGCAGATCCCGGTCTTCTTTGCGCTCTACAAGATCCTGTTCATCACCATCGAGATGCGGCACGCGCCGTTCTTCGGCTGGATCAAGGATCTTGCCGCGCCCGATCCGACCTCGGTCTTCAACCTGTTCGGGCTGCTGCCCTTCGCGGTCCCCGCGATGCTGATGATTGGCGCTTGGCCGATCTTCATGGGCATCACCATGTTCATCCAGATGAAGATGAACCCGGAGCCGCCCGATCCGGTGCAGAAGATGATGTTCACCTGGATGCCGGTGTTCTTCACCTTCCTGCTCGGCTCGTTCCCCGCCGGTCTGGTGATCTACTGGAGCTGGAACAACCTGCTCTCGATCGTCCAGCAGGGCTTCATCATGCGCAAGCACGGTGTGAAGATCGAACTGTTCGACAATCTGAAGAGCATGTTCGGCAAGAAGCCGGCTGCGGCGGCAGCAACGGCCACGCCGGCGCCCGGAAAGCCGGCGAACAGCAACAAGGCGAAGTAAGCCTCCGGGCTGCGACGCGGCGCCCCTCTCCCTCGGGAGGGGGGCTTTTGCTTTTTTCGGACCTTGTTCCCGCTGCTTTCGAAAGGGAGCCTTCCATGCCGCTTCCCGATCCGCGGACCCTTCACCCGATCCCGGGCTGGAAGGGCACGGCCTTCCTGAAGGCCGTCGTCGACCACCCGCTGATCGAGGTCGGCGACTACAGCTATTATGACGACTCGCGCGGGCCGGAGCATTTCGTCGGCCGCTGCGTGCGCTATCACTTCGACTTCATCGGCGACCGGCTGATCATCGGAAAATTCGTCGCCATCGCCCAGGCGGCACAGTTCATCATGAATGGCGCGAACCACCCGATGGGCGGCTTCTCGACCTATCCATTCCAGATGTTCGGATTCGAGGGCGCTCCCGAGATGACGCCGGACAGGCTTGGCCTGCGTGGCGACACGGTGATCGGCAATGATGTCTGGATCGGTCGCGAGGCGGTGATCATGCCCGGCGTGACGATTGGCGACGGCGCCATCATCGGGACGCGGGCCCAGGTCTCGCGCGATGTGCCACCCTATGCGGTGGTTGTCGGCAATCCCGGCCAGATCGTAAAGATGCGCTTCCCGGCCGAGACGATCGCGGAACTCCTCGCCATTCGTTGGTGGGATTGGGATGCAGAGACAATCTCCCGCAATCTCGGTGCAATCGCCGGCGCCAACATCGACGCCTTGCGCGCCGCCGTGTAGGCAGGACCCATGACAACAAGCACGACAACCCCCTTCACTCCGGACGAGATCGAGAGCGCTCGCAAGCTCTTCGAAGGTCCCTGGGATTTCGTCTGGGCCTCGACCAAGATCGACGACCTGCCCCCCATGGTCGGCCAGGAGATCGCCTTTGCCGGGCGCTCCAATGTCGGCAAGTCGAGCCTGATCAATGCCCTGACGCGGCGCAATGCGCTGGCGCGGACCTCGCATACGCCGGGCCGTACCCAGCAGCTCAATTTCTTCCGCCAGGTCGGGCATGATGAGCGCCTGACCATCGTCGACATGCCCGGCTACGGCTACGCCGCCGTCGGGCGCGACAAGGTCGCGGCCTGGACCAATCTGATCCACGAATACCTGCGCGGCCGCTCCAACCTGATGCGGGTCTATGTGCTGATCGACGCCCGCCATGGCATCAAGGATGTCGACGGCGCGGTGCTGGAGACGCTCGACAAGGCCGCCGTCTCCTATCAGGTCGTGCTGACCAAGGGCGACGCGATCAAGAAGGCCGACCAGCAGTTCATGCAGGAAGCGACCTTCGACGAGATCAAGCGCCGGCCGGCCGCCTTCCCCGAGGTGCTGCTCACCTCGAGCGAAAAGGGCCTCGGCATTCCGGAGCTGCGCGCAGCGATCGCGCGCGTATTGGCAGAGCGGGCATAAGCCTCGCGGCTGCCGTGATGGCGAGGGAGGCGAGGCAATCCGGCCAGTCCTCCTCGCGAGGCCCCGCACGCCAGCATTTCGGTCCGGTCCAGAGAAAGTGATCCTGCCATGAGCGCCGCAAAGATTCATCTCACGCTGGCCGCGCTGATGGGCCTTGCGGGCGTGACGCTCCTGGCTGCGGCAGCGCATGGGCCAGGCACGAGCGGCCTCCAGACCGCCGGCCAGATGCTGCTGACCCACGCTCCCGTGATCCTGGGCGCAACGGCCGCACGCAAGGCCGGGTTGCTCTCCGATCTGCTGGCGCGTGTCGCGCTCTCCGTCATCATCCTCGGCGTCGCGCTCTTTGCCGCCGATCTCACCCGGCGTGGCTTCTATGACGAGCGGCTCTTTGCGGGCGCCGCACCTGCTGGCGGCTTCCTGATGCTGGCCGGCTGGCTCGCTCTGGCCTTCTCCGCCCTGTTCGCGCGGCGTAGCTGAACCGCGCCCGCCGGCTTCCGCCCCGGCCATTCTTCGGCTAGAAGGCCCGGCGCGCGATCCTCGCGTCCCGCGGAGCCTGCCGATGATCAATCCCGCCGTCCACCTGACGCCGTCGCAATCGGCAGAACTGCTGGTTCAGGCGCTGCCGCATATGCAGCGCTACGATCAGGAAATCATCGTGATCAAATATGGCGGCAACGCCATGGGCGATGCCGCGACCGCCGAGGATTTTGCCGAGGATATCGTCCTGCTCGAGCAGTCCGGCCTGAAGCCGGTCGTCTGCCATGGCGGCGGCCCGCAGATCGCCCGCATGCTCGACAAGCTCGGCATCAAGTCAGAGTTCAAGCAGGGCCTGCGGGTCACCGACCGCGCAACCGTCGATGTCGTCGAGATGGTTCTGGCCGGCTCGGTCAACAAGGAGATCGTCGGCTACATCTCGCGCGAGGGTGGCAAGGCGATCGGGCTCTGCGGCAAGGACGGCAATATGGTGACCGCCCGCAAGGTGACCCGCACCGTCGTCGATCCCGATTCCAAGATCGAGCAGGTGCTCGATCTTGGCTTTGTAGGCGAGCCTGAAGCGGTGAACATCAGCGTGCTGGAGGCCGTGCTGAAGGCGGAGCTGATCCCCGTGCTGGCACCAGTCTGTGCCGCCGCCGACGGCCAGACCTACAACGTCAATGCCGATACCTTTGCGGGCGCGATAGCCGGTGCACTCAACGCCAAGCGCCTGCTGCTGCTGACCGATGTGCCCGGCGTGCTCGACAAGGACAAGAACCTGATTCCGGAGCTCACGGTGGAGCAATGCCGCCGCCTGATCGCGGACGGCACCATCTCCGGCGGCATGATCCCGAAGATCGAGACCTGCATCTACGCGCTCGAAAAGGGCGTCGAGGCGGTCGTCATCCTTGACGGAAAGATCCCGCACGCGGCGCTGATCGAGCTTTTCACCGATACCGGCTCGGGCACCATCATCAGAAGGTGATCCACCTTTGCCGGTGATGCGTGCCGGCAGCGACAGGTTCATCATCCTCCCGGGGGGCGTCTCGGGAGGAGCGATCATGGATTACTCGATCACCATCGCGCTCGGCCTCGGCCTCTCGCTGGCCATGGTCGGTCTTGCACTCGTCCGCACCATGTCGCGACGGCGAGAGGATATCGCGCGTGTCCCGGCGCGAAGCGCCAGGTCGTTTCGGGACGAAAGGTAGGGAGACGGGCCGCATGTGTCTCATGCGCGACCCGTTCACGCCACATGCGGCGCTTGAGAGAACGGCCTGATCATTGCTCTGATCGCGGGTCAGCAGCCTGACCGCCGATCGGCCAGTGTCGTCGCACGTCGGTAAACCTTTGCGGAAGACTTGCATGCGACGCTGACGTCGCCACATGACATAGCCCATGAATCAGAAACCGATCATATCCGCCGTTACGCCGCTCCTGCCGAATGCGGAAGCCTTTGCGCATGTCGAGCACTGGGTTTTCGATCTCGACAACACGCTCTATTCGCACGAGGCAAAAGTCTGGCCGCAGGTCGATGAGCGCATCACGCTGTTCCTCGGCGAGCTGTTCGGGCTCGACGGGCTGTCGTCGCGGGCGCTGCAGAAATACTATTACCAGCGCTACGGCACGACCCTGAAGGGATTGATGGAGGAACACGGCGTCGATCCCGACGATTTCCTCGATTTCGCGCACCAGATCGACCTCTCCCTGCTCGATCCCAACCCCGCGCTTGGCGACGCCATCGCCGCCCTGCCGGGGCGCAAGCTCATCCTCACCAACGGCTCGCGCGGACATGCCGAGAATGTCGCGGGCAAGCTCGGTATCCTCCACCATTTCGAGGACATCTTCGACATCGTCGAGGCTGGCTTCCTGCCCAAACCCGAGCGCGCGACCTATGAGCATTTCCTGACGAAACATGCGGTCGATCCCAGCCGCGCGGCCATGTTCGAGGACATCGAGAGGAACCTGCTTGTCCCCAACGCGCTCGGCATGAAGACCGTGCTGATCCTGCCGCAGACGCCGGACCCGTTCCGCGAAGCCTGGGAGCAGGCCGCGATTGAAGCCGGCCATGTCCACCACGTCACGACCGACCTCACCGGCTTCCTCACCCCGCTCGGGCGCCCGCCGAAACCGTCACGCTAAGACATCGGCCCGAAAAGTGGATTGCGGTTTTCGGGGAAGCCGATGCAATCACAGATAGTTAGATCATCGGACCGGTTACTATATCCGGCCCGATGATCTAAGGCGCAGATCTCGGGCGTTCCTTCCGGAGAATTTTTGTCCGTCTTTACGAACGATGGCTGAGCTGTTATTCCCTTTGTCCGTTATAACGAACGGCCGGAGTTCAGTTCATGTCAGGTCCAGACGCTGGCGCAAAGGCGCTGCATCCCGAAACGCGGCTGGTTCATGCCGGCACCCTGCGCTCGCAGTTCGGCGAGACGTCGGAAGCGCTCTTCCTGACGCAGGGCCATGTCTATGACAGCGCCGAGCAATGCGAGGCGCGCTTCCTGAACAAGGATCCGGGCTTCCAATATGCCCGCTTCTCGAACCCGACCGTGACCATGCTGGAACAGCGCATGGCCGCCTTCGAGGGGGCCGAAGCCTGCCGCGCTACGGCGACCGGCATGGCCGCCGTGACGGCAGCAGTGATGAGCCTGGTGCGTGCTGGCGACCACGTCGTCGCGGCGCAGGCCCTGTTCGGCTCCTGTCGCTATGTCGTCGAGGATCATCTGCCGCGCTACGGCGTGGAATCGACGCTGGTGAACGGCCCGGATCTCGAGGCCTGGCGGAAGGCCGTGCGGCCCAACACCAAGGTCTTCTTCCTGGAAAGCCCCGCGAACCCGACACTCGAGGTCATCGACATCGCGGCCGTCGCCGCGCTGGCGAAGGAGGTCGGCGCCAAGCTCGTGGTCGACAATGTCTTCGCGACCCCGCTCTTCCAACGTCCGCTCGAACTCGGTGCCGACTGCGTCGTCTATTCGGCAACGAAACATATCGACGGGCAAGGCCGCTGCCTCGGCGGACTGGTCCTCGCCTCGGAGGACTTGATCCAGAGCGAGATCCAGATCTTTCTGCGCCAGACCGGGCCGGCGATGTCGCCCTTCAACGCCTGGGTGATGCTGAAGGCCCTGGAGACGCTGCCGCTGCGCGTCAACCGGCAGGCGCAGAGCGCCGCGATCCTTGCCGCCTGGCTGGCCAAGCAGCCCAAGCTGCCGAAAGTGATCTTTCCGGGCGACCCCAATCATCCGCAAGCCGAGATCATTGCGCGCCAGATGAGCGGTCCCTCGACCCTGATCGCCTTCGAGGTCAGTGGCGGCAAGGAGGCCGTCTACCGCCTGCTCAATGCGCTCAAGCTGATCCGCATCTCCAACAATCTCGGCGACGCCAAGAGCCTGATCGTGCACCCCGCCACGACGACCCATCAGCGCTTCACGCCGGAGATTCGCGCCAGCATGGGCGTCACCGACGGGCTGGTGCGCTTCTCGGTCGGGCTCGAACATCCCGACGACCTGATCGCCGATTTCGAGCGTGCGTTGGCGGCGGTCTGAGGGCCGCCCTCAGCCAAGTGCAGAGCCGGGACCCAGAGCATTCCGGAATGGGTTCCGGAGCTCCCGTTCGGGAGAGGTCGGCGCGGCTATGCCGCGCGCTTCAGTCCCACCCTGCTCCAGATCTCGGTCAGCGCCACCACGAGCTGATCGATATCCGCATCGCTGTGCAGCGGCGACGGCGTGATGCGCAGCCGCTCGGTGCCGCGCGGCACCGTCGGATAGTTGATGGGCTGGACATAGATGTCGAAGCGCGCCAGCAGCTCGTCGCTGATCGCCTTGCACAGCCCCGCGTCGCCGACCATCACCGGGACGATATGACTGGGATTGGCGAGATGCGCGATGCCGACCGCGTCGAGCCGGCTCCTCAACGCCATGACCCTGTCGTTCTGGCGCTCGCGCTCGACTGAGCTCGTCTTGAGATGACGGATCGCGGCGAGCGCCCCCGCCGCAAGGTTCGGCGGCAGGGAGCTCGAGAAGATGAAGCCCGAGGCAAAGCTGCGGACATAGTCGCAGAGCGCGGCCGAGCCAGCGATATAGCCGCCCATCACGCCGAAGGATTTGGCCAGCGTGCCCTCGATCAGGGTCAGGCGATCGCTGAGGCCGTCGCGCTCGCTGATGCCGCCGCCACGCGGCCCGTAGAGGCCAACAGCGTGGACCTCGTCGATATAGGTCATGGCACCGAACTCGTCGGCAATGTCGCAGAAGGCGGCGACCGGGGCTATATCGCCGTCCATCGAATAAACCGACTCGAAGGCGATCAGCTTGGGCCGGGCCGGATCGATGCTCTGCAGCTTGCGGCGCAGATCGTCGGGATCATTATGGGCGAAGATCAGCTTCTCCGCGCGCGAATGCCGGATGCCCTCGATCATCGAGGCATGGTTCAGCGCATCGGTCAGGACGACGCAGCCCGGGAGCCGGGAGGCCAGTGTCGAGAGCGAGGCCCAGTTCGACATGTAACCGGAGTTGAAGAGAAGCGCTGCCTCCTTGCCGTGCAGGTCGGCCAGTTCCCGCTCAAGCAGCACATGGTAGTGGTTGGTGCCGCTGATATTGCGGGTGCCGCCGGCACCAGCGCCGCAACCGGCAAGGGCCTCCTGCATCGCGGCCAGCACGTCGGGATGCTGGCCCATGCCGAGATAGTCGTTGGAACACCAGACCGTGATCTCGCGGGGCCCGTCCGCGCCATGGTAGCGCGCACGCGGAAAGCGCCCGACGATGCGCTCCAGATCGGCGAAGACCCGGTAGCGTCCCTCCTTGCGAAGCGCGTCGAGCTCCGTGCGGAAGAAGTGTTCGTAGTCCATGGGTGGCCTCCTGCGACGGGCCTCTCCTACGAGAGAGGAGCCTAACGCGAAATGGTGCGCGGTGTCGCGGGGGCCGTTACGGAACGACGGTTACGGCATGTACTGGCCGCCATTGACCTCGAGAATCTGGCCGGTGACGAAGCTGCCGAGTGTCTCGGAGGCGAGATAGAGGAACGCGCCGACGCATTCATCCGCCTTGCCGAGCCGGTCCATCGGGATGCCGGCCTGCATCGCGGCGAGTTGCTCGGGGGTCGAGTAGCGCTCGTGGAACGGTGTCATGATCACCCCGGGCGAAACGGCGTTGACCCGGATCCTGTGTTTGACCAGTTCGGGAGCCCAGCCGCGGGTCGCCGTCGAGATGAACCCCTTTGAGGCGGCGTAGAGCACGGAGCCTGGGCCGCCACCAATGCGCGCCGCGACCGAGCTGACATTAACGATGCTGCCGCCCGTGCCTGCGCGATCAGGGTCCTGGCCGCCTCGCGCATGAAATGCGCGACCTGGCGGATGTTGAGATCGATGATGTCGTCGATGATGCCATCGTCATAATCGGTGACCGGCACGCGCTTCACCAACCCGCCGGCATTGTTGATCAGCACATCGAGTCCGCCGAGGCCCGAAAGCGCCTCGGCCATGATGCGCGGAATCTCGCCGCTCTCCGTGACGTCGCCGCCAATCAGCACAGCCTTGCCACCGGCCGCCTCGATCTCGCGGGCCACCGCTTCCGCCTTGTCACGGCTGGCATTGTAGTGAACGCCGACGCGAGCGCCATTGGCACCGAAGGCCCGCGCAGCCGCCGCGCCAATGCCGGTGCTGGCACCGGTGATCAGTACTCTCTTGCCCCTGAGATCAGCCAATTGCGGCCAGTTCGGTGTCGAATGATCCTGTGTCATCGCGCTCGGCTCTCCCTTAATCGATTGAATTCTTGAGCACGCCTAGGAGGCGTTCCTGAACCATATCGCCTGGGGCACGGCATGCCAGCGCCTCGGTCGCAGGGCACCCGAGGCGTCGCGTCAGATCAGGCCTGCGAGAGCCTGATCAGGCTTGCGGGAGATAGGCAGCCCGCCCGCTCGCCAGAGCGGAGTCGAGGAGTTCGATACGGTCCTGGCCCCAGAAGACCTCGCCATCGAGCACATAGGAGGGCGCCCCGAAGACACCGGCGGCGATCGCGTCAACGCGATTGGCTTCATAGCGCTCAGAACTCGCCGCGCTCTCGGCGGCCGTCAGCAGGGCCTCGGCCGGAAGCCCCTCCGCGGTGGCCAGCCCGGCGATCACCGAGCGATCGCCCATGTCCCGCTCGTCCGACCAGATGGTGTGGAAGGCGCGGCGCAGGAACGCATCGGGATCATGGCCAGCCGCCACCACGGCGGTGACGAAGCGATCCGCCAGGGAAGGATCGAACGGCACATGCTTCGGCTGCAACACCAGCGGCAGGCCACGCCGTTCGCGCCAGCGCTGCAGCTCAACGAGACGATAGCGCTGGCGCGAGGGGTGGCGCTTCGGCAGCGGCAGTCCGCCCGTCTCGTCGAAAACCGCCCGCACCGGCATCGGCCGGTAGGTCACCGTCGCGCCATGGCGCTTGGCGGTCTCAAGGAAAGCCGCATGGCCGAGATAGGCCCAGGGCGAGGACAGCGTGAGGAAATAGTCGATCATGCGAGGCATTGGCAGGCGAATCCGTTGTCAGGAGCGCTCAAGATGAGGCGTTCGGTGCACAATGCGCTGCCGGGGGCTGAGCCACCAATTCCAAATCTTGACCTCGCCCATCAGTGCACGGCCTTTTTCATTGCTGCAGCCACGCCACAAGGACCGGCCGATTATTCACGAAACGGCAAAGCTGCTTGGTTTGAAACCTGAATCCGTCTTGGATCAAGGAGTTAGGGCGCAAAAACCGCCGGAAAGCCGGTTTCCCCTTTCGGATGCCATGCTCTAGACCAGAGGAAACAGAACGGACCACGCGGAAGGGACGAGCATGGCGGTTTCGATCGACGGGCGCACGCTCAAGGGCAAGCAGGTTCTCAAGGTCGCAAGGCCGGGCCCTTCCGGTCGCTACGAGAAGGCCGGCCTCGCCAAGGCGGCACGCGAGCGCATTGCGGCGACACGCGCCCATATCGATGCGCATTTCATGACCGACGATGCGCCGTTCATGTATTCCTTCAACACGGGTGTCGGCCTGTTCAAGGACCAGCGCGTGCTGATGTCGGAGATGACCGAATATCAGCGCAAGAGCGTCTACGCGCACGCGACCGGCATCGGAGAGCCTTTCCCTGAAGACGTGACGCGCGCCACCATGCTGCTGCGCGCCAATGCCTTCGCCTCGAATTATTCCGGCCCCCAGGTCGAGCTCGTCGAGCGCCTGCTCGCCTGCCTCAATGCCGGCGTGCACCCGGTGATCCCGCAGAAGGGCTCGGTCGGCGCCTCCGGCGATCTCGCCCCGCTCGCCCATATGTCGGCGGCTGTCTGCGGCTTCGCCGAAGCCGAAGCGATCTACAAGGGCAAGCGCATGCCGGCGCGCGCTGCGCTGGCGAAGGCTGGCCTCACGCCGGATTTCCCGCTCGGCGCCAAGGATGCCTCTGCCCTGATCAACGGCTCGACGGTTTCGCTCGCGCTCGGCGTGCTGGCGAGCGAGGATGCCAAACGTCTGGTCAAGGCGGCCGATATCGGGCTCGCGCTTTCGCTGGAGGCGATGCGGGGCGAGCTTGCAGCCTTCGATCCGCGCGTCCACGCCGCGCGTCCCCATCCGGGCCAGGGGCTGGTGGCCCGCAATATCCTGAAACTGACGCAGGGCTCGAAGCGCTGCTCGGCTTCGGCCCGCGAGACGATCTACCCCGACGAGATCGGCCGCACGCCCGGCAAGCCGCCGTCACCACGCGTGCAGGATGTCTATTCGCTGCGCTGCGGCCCGCAGGTGCATGGCCCGGCACGCGAGGCGCTCGACTACGTGCTGCGCGTCATCGGCACCGAGACCAACTCGGCCACGGACAACCCGCTGATCTTCGAGGAAAGCGGCAGCTACACCGTGATCTCCGGCGGTCATTTCCACGGCCAATACGTCGCGCAGGCGATGGACCTACTCGCCATGGCCATGACCGATCTCGGCTCGATCTGCGAGCGTCGCCTCGCCCGGCTGATCGACCCGACGCTCAGCTACGGCCTGCCGCGCAACCTGCTCGCCGGCAAGCGCGGCCTGAATACCGGCTTCGCCACGGTGCAGTGCTCGATGTCGGCGCTGGTGATGGAGAACCGGACGCTGTCGTCGCCGGGATCCGTCGATTCGATCCCCGGCAAGTCGAATGCCGAGGACCATGTCTCGAATTCGACCTGGTGCGGCCGAAAGGCCCGCACCGTGGTCGAAAATGTCGAGATGATCATTGCCATGGAAATCCTGATGGCCTGCCAGGCGCTGACCCTGATCGCGGAGACCGCCAAGGGCCATCCGCTCGGCCGGGGCACGCAGGCGGCGCTCGACGCGTTGCGCGAGACGATCCCGCCCGCGCTCGACGGCGACCGCTGGTACGCTGCCGAGATGAATCAGGCGACGGCGCTGGTGCGCTCGGGCGCGATCGTCGAGGCGGTCGAGGCGGTGGTCGGGACGCTCGAGTAAGGCCAGCCGTCACGCGGTTTTTGCACGAAAATAGCTGCTCGGCGCGTACAGCCGAGCAGGACGAGGGGTTACCCCTCCTGCCGCGCCAGCTCCAGGACGGTCTCGAGCAGCACCCGGATCGCGATGCCGGCGTCGAGTTCGGTCATGTTCTCCAGCGGGGAATGGCTGATGCCCCTCTCGCAGCGGACGAAGAGCATGGCTGAGGGACAGAGCCGTGCCATCGCCATGGCGTCATGGCCGGCGCCGGACGGGAGACGGCGAGCACTGAGGTTCGAGCCCGTACGGGCGATGCCCGTCGCAAAGGCCTCCTGCAGCCGCTCCGCCATCGGCGTCGCATCTTCCTGCGAATAGGGCGTGATCTCCAACCCGACACCGCGCCGAGCCGCGATCGCGGCGAAGCGCTCGGCAATGGCCTTGTCCATGCTCGCCAGCGTCTCGTTGCGCGGCGAGCGGAAATCGACGGTGAAGTCGACCGCGCCGGGCACGACATTGGTGGCGCCCGGATCAGGCCTGAACACCCCTACCGTGCCGACCGCCTGCTCATGCGCAGCCGCAATATCCTCGAGCGCCAGCGCCATCTCCGCGGCAGCCGCAAGTGCATCCTTGCGCAGCTTCATCGGAACCGTCCCGGCATGGCCGGCCTCGCCGGTGACGCGGACCCGGGCCCGCTTCTGGGCGTTGATGGCCGTGACGATGCCGACGGCTTCGTTCTCGCTCTCCAGCACCGGACCCTGCTCGATATGGACTTCGAGATAAGCCTTTACGGAGCCGGGCTTGCGCTTCAGCGCAGCAATTCCCGATGGGTCCCCGCCGAAGGCGACGAGCGCATCACGCAGCACCACGCCATCCGCATCCCGGGAGTCGAGCCAAGCCGTATCATAGTGCCCGATCAAAGCCGACGAGGTCGAAAGGGAGGTCGGAAAACGCACCGTCTCCTCGTCCCCGAAACCGACCACCTCCAGTGCGAAGGGCAGGACGATGCCGGCATCGCGAAGCGCCTGCGCTGCAAGGATACCGGCGACGACGCCGAGATTGCCGTCAAACCGGCCGCCATCCTTCACCGTATCGATATGCGAGCCGATCAGCACGGCGGGAAGACCAGGCTTTGCGCCCTCGCGACGGCCCTGGACCGATCCGGCGGCATCGATGAAGGCGTCGAGCCCCGCCACTTCCATCGCGCCCTTCGTCCACTCGGCAGCCTGCCGATGCGAAGGGGAGAGGTAGAGACGGGTGATCTTGCCCGGCTCGTCGGTGAAGCGGTTCAGTCCATCGAGTGCGGCAAAGGCACGGGCACCAAGGACGGCGGCGGAGGGAAGTGAGGCGGTCATGGCGAAACCATAGCGCATCGGCCCTGCGGGGGAAGCAGCCAGAGGCGTCCCCAGGTCGAATTTCCATGACTGGCGCGACAGCCCATCCGCCTGCTAATCATCCAGCCGGAGCACCGTCTCTCTTCACCCCCTGGAAAGCACTCGTCCGCGCCGCACCGCCGGTACCGGGTGAAGCGGCTCCCCATCGCGAGACGTTGCCATGACCGACCCAATCGACCACGGAATCCGCTTCGGACGGATTGCCGCCATGTTGCCAGTACGCGACATGGACAAGGCCCACGACTTCTACACACGGGTGCTCGGCTTCCGAAAAACCTTCGAGAACGGTGTCCCCGTCGGCTTCATGATCCTGAAGCGCGATGAAGCCGAACTGCATCTCACCCTGCAGAAGACGCATCTCGCCGCGCCATTCAACGTCGCCCATCTGATGGTCGGCGATGCCGAGGCCCTGCACGCGATTTGCCAGCGCGAAGGGCTGCGTATCATCAAGGGGCTGCGGGACCAGGAATACGGGCTGCGGTCCTTCGTCTTCGCCGATCCGGACGGCAACCGGATCGATGTCGGCCAGCGCCTCTGACCGAAAAGGCAAACCGCGCCCCGCAGAACCGCGCGGCGCGGATCGGGATCAGTAAGTCGCGCGCCCACCCGACAGATCGAACACCGCGCCTGTGGTGAAGCTGTTCTCGGCGGAAGCCAGGAAACCGACCATCGAGGCGACCTCGTCAGGCTGCAGGAAACGGCCGCGCGGGATCTTGGCCAGCATGTAGCCGATATGCTCTTCGCTCATCTGGTCGAAGATGCGGGTCCGCGCCGCTGCGGGCGTGATGCAGTTGACCGCGATATCCTTGTCGGCGAGTTCCTTGCCGAGCGATTTGGTCAAGGCGATCACCGCCGCCTTCGAGGCGGAATAGGCCGAGGCGTTGGGGTTGCCTTCCTTGCCGGCGATCGACGCGACCAGCACCAGCCGGCCGTAATTGCGCTTCAGCATTCCGGGTATCACCGCCTGGCAGCAATGCAGCGTGCCATCGACATTCAGGCGCATGATCTTCGCCCATTCGTCGAGCGGGTATTCCCAGGTCTTCAGGTTGGGGCCCGCGATGCCGGCGCTGGTCACGAGGATATCGACGCTGCCGAGGCGAGCCTCGAGCGCGTCGGCCGCCCGCTTCACGGCGGCGGCATCGGTGACATCGATGGCGATCCCGGTCGCCCCCTTGCCGATCTCGCCCGCCGCCTTTGCTGCGAGCGCGCCATCGAGGTCCCAGATCTCGACCTTGGCGCCACTCGCCGCGAAGCGCTCGGCAACCGCACGGCCAATCCCCTGCGCTCCACCGGTCACAATGGCGACGCGACCGTCTAAATCGATTTGGTTCATGGCAAGCCCCCGGCTGAGAAGTCGGACTGCACGGTAGCGGCCTGATTTCCGCTAGGCCAGCGCGCTCGGTGCCATGCCGGTCTGCGCAAATCGGGGCAGATCAGCGCGTCGACTATTGGGCGTTGAGATAGGCCCGCGCGCTGAACACAGTGCGCAGGAGAATGCCGAGATCAAGCCAGAACGACCAATTGTCGATGTACCAGTGATCGAATGCGACCCGCTTGGCCATTTTCTCGTCCGTGTCGGTCTCACCGCGCAGGCCGTTGACCTGAGCCCAGCCGGTGATGCCCGGCTTCACATTGTGACGCCGGGCATAGAGGGCGATCTTGCGTTGGAACGCGTGATCATGGGCGAGCGCATGCGGGCGCGGCCCAACCAGCGACATCTGACCGGCGATGACATTCATGAGTTGCGGCAGCTCATCGAGATTGAAGCGGCGCAGCAAGCGGCCGATGCGCGTGATGCGCGGGTCGTTACGCGTCGCCTGACGAATGACGTCGCCGTCATCGGTCGCCGTCATCGTGCGGAACTTGAAGATCCGGAAGGGCTGCTGGTTGAAGCCGTAGCGTCGCTGCAGGAAGAACACCGGTCCGCGCGTGTCGAGCTTGATCAACCCCGCAATGATCAGCAGAACCGGCAACGCCAGAAGCAGGATGGTCGAAGCGGCGACGATGTCAAAGCCGCGCTTCGCGACGATCGCAGCGGTGGACAGCGCCGGGCGCGTCAGCCGCAGGCTGGCGAACGAGCCGATGCGCACGATATGGGGACTGTCGAACCGATCCATGATCCGCTCGGGCGCGAGGTGGATCGCGACCGGCAGGTTCATGAAGGCATCGATGCAGGCATCGATCGTCTCCTGATCCGACCAGGGCAAGGCGATGAAGACCGCGTCCGGCCGCATCTGCCGGCAGCGCCCTGCAGCGGTGACCAGATCGGCCTTGAGCGCGGCCATCGGATCATTGATGCGGCGCGCGTCGTTGCTGTGCAGGAAAGCGACGTCGACGATGGCGAAGCCCATGTTCCAGGGTTGATGGCGCGAGACGAAGGACATCACGTCGGGTTCACGGCCGATCAGGAACACCCGCTCCGTGGTGATGCGGCCGGTCTTGCTGGCCACTGAAATGATGCGGGCAATGCCGGCACGCGCCAGAGTGATCAGCGGAATGCCGGCCAGATAGGTCACGAGCACGACGGCGCGTGAATAATGATCGACGATCTTGGCGAGGAACGCGACGGCGATGAAGGCCACCATCGTAATGTTCCAGACCGTAAAGGCCGAGGCCATCTGCCCCTTCGCAGAGAGATAATGGCTGAGCTGGTAGCGACCGCGCATCACATTGGTGAAGACGAAGATCGCCGCGATCATCATCGCCAGCTCGCGCGTGATCCTGACATCGCCGAAATGGCCGTAGGCCAGGAGGTGGTAGACCACGGAGGCGAGGGACACGATCGTCAGCACCACGACCGCGTCTGTCAGCGCCGTGACGAGACCGATCCAGTGCCGCCAGGCATTGGCGCGTTCGTCGGCAGCCGCCGCCGCATAGTTCAGATCGTTGACGCTCATCATCGCGGCAGGCTCTCCGGAGCCACAACGGCCTGACGGCCGGCGGCGAGCGCTCCGGAACGGAACAGGACGCTCCCTTCCAACTGCTCTCACGGCTGCGAGCGGCAAGCGCCATGCCGCCCGGTCACGCGCCGGAATGAGACGCCGAGAGCGGAGTTCGGCCGCGACACGAAGGGGTCAGGGAATCCGGCTGCAACGACCGACATGACGGCGTCCCGTTATGAGACAGCGCCAATCCCGTTCCGCAACTCCTCGGCAGCCGGTCTGATGGTAGTCAGGGTCAAGGGCTGTTCACCGTCCATCGGGCTTGGCGTGATCCACCGCCGTGAGCGGCCAAGACAGGAACCGAAAACGCCTCGAAATGAACGAGATCGTGACTGCCATTTCATTCTTCGACATGTCATCGCACACGCAGCCAGCCGACCATCCCGACCATGCCCGCCGCGATATCGGCGGCATTGGTGTGGCTGTGCTCGATCGCGCGCAGGCGCTCGCGGTGCTCGACACGGCACTTGCCCGTCACCGCCACGTGAAGCTCGCCTTCTGCAATGCGAACCTCGTCAACCTGGCCGCCGTGGACGCAAGGCTGCAGGCGCAGCTCAAGGACTTCCTGGTGCTTGCGGACGGAATCGGCGTCGATATCGGCTCCCGGCTTCTCTATGGCGCGTCCTTCCCCGCAAATCTCAATGGCACCGACTTCATTCCGGCCCTGCTCGCCGCGCAGAACCGTTCGCTCCGCGTGACGTTGCTGGGCGGACAGCCAGGTGTGGCCGAGCGCGCTGCGGCGCGCCTGACTCAGGATTACCCACGGCACGGCTTCACCGTGCTGAGCCACGGCTATTTTGCTCAGAGCGAAGAGGCCGGGCTTCTGGCGCAGCTGGCCGAAAGCCCGCCCGATCTCCTGCTCGTGGCCTTCGGAAATCCGCTTCAGGAACGCTGGATTGCAGAGAAGATCACGCTCCAGCACGCGACGATCGCTGCCGGTATCGGTGCGCTGTTCGATTTTCTGGCAGGCGAGGTCGAGCGCGCGCCAGACGTCCTGCGGCGTCTGCGGCTGGAATGGCTCTACCGCCTCCTGCTGGAGCCCCGCCGGCTGTGGCGGCGCTATGTGCTCGGCAACCCCGCGTTCCTGCTGCGGATGCTGCGCATCAGGTTCCAGCCCCGCGGTCCGACGCAATGAGCCTCAGCTACGCCATTGCGACGCCGAGCTATGCCGGGGACTTCGAACGCTGCCGGCTGCTCTGCGCCAGCATCGACCGTTTCGTCACCGGCCACACGGCCCATTACCTTCTGGTCGAGGATCGGGACGTCGCGCTGTTCAAGCAGCTGGAAGGTCCGCACCGGCGGGTGATCGCGGAGGCGGAGCTTCTGCCCTCCTGGCTGAAACCCCGGCCCGATCTCCTGAGCCTCGGACGTCGCCGGGTCTGGACGGGCCTCGGTGCCCTGCGGCGCGGTCTGCCGCCGCTGCGCGGCTGGCACGCACAACAGCTGCGCAAGTTCGCCTTTCCGATGAAGAGCCACGAGGACGTGGTGATCTTCGCCGATTCCGACATGATGTTCCTGCGGCCCTTCGACGTCACGCGCCTCGGCCGGGACGGGACGGTCCGCCTCTACCGCAAGCCCGACGGCATCACCGGCGCCATGGCCCAGCATACCGACTGGTGCATGATGGCGGCCCGCCTGCTCGGACTGCCGGAACCAGCATTTCCCAGTCCCGACTACATCAACAATCTCGTCAGCTGGCGACGGGACGCCGTGCTGGCGATGATGACGCGCATCGAGGAGATAGCCGGGCGCAGCTGGGTCGAAGCGATCGCCACGCACCGGCAATTCTCGGAATACATGATCTACGGCTATTTCGTCGAACGCGTGCTCGGGCTCGAAGCCGCCGGCCACTGGCCGGACGAGCACGAGCTCTGCAAGGTTTACTGGTTTCCCGAAGATGTCGGCGAGCTGGCGACGTTGCGCAGCTTCGAGGACATCCTGGAACCGGGACAGGTCGCGGTCGGCGTGCAATCCTTCATCGGGCAGCCCGTCGAGCGCCTGAAGGCGCTGTTCGAAGCACAATAGTCCCGGTTCAGCGGGCCCGGCCAAGCAACCGATAGGTGACCGTGACGGAGAGCAGATAGACTGCGCCGAAGACGGCGTTGAACCAGGGGGCCCAGGCCTCTTCCTGGCCGAAGCGAATCATCACCCAGGCGATCAGTGCCGCCTTGAGCGCGGTGATGGCGCAGAGCAGCGCGATACGCGAGCCGGTGCGCTCCCGCGCATAGAGCAACTCGGCGTGATACTCGACGAGGTTGCGGAAGGCAGGCACCGCGAACATCGGCAGGAAGAGATAGGCGGCCTCGGAGACGTTGCGGCCGAGCGCGCCGGGAAACGGCATCAGCAGAATGACGATGGCGACCAGTCCGCCGATCGAGACCAACGCGATCGCGAGTTCGACCAGCATCTTGCGTCGCCAGCCGCCGCCGAGGCCGCGATCCTTCATGATCTTCTGGACCAGCATCTGGTTGAAGCTGCGCACCGGCATCGCGGTAAGATCGATGACGCGCATGGCGATGGCATAGAGCCCCGCGGTGCGTTCTCCCGCGAGCGCCAGCATCAGCAGCTTGTCGAGTTCGGATTGGACGTAGAACACGATGTCGGCCGCGCCCGCGAATACGGCATCGGCCATGCGGCGGGGATAGAGCGCCCTAACGAAACGCAGGCGCAGCGGCGGCAGAAACAGCGTCAGCGCGATCACCGCGGACAGGATCGTAGTGCCGAGATAGGCCCAGACCCAGGTTTCCAGGCTCGCATGGCCCAGACCATAGAAGGCAACCGCAGCAAGCGTGCGCAGCGAGGAGCCGATGATGACGAGCAGGGCGGACTGCCTGAAACGCCTCAGGCCGTTATTGATGATGGCGACGACCTCGACGAGGCGCCAGCCGAGCACCTCGGCGACGATGATCAGGGCGAAGGGAAGAAGATCCAGCCGCTCCCTAAACAAGGCGACATAGGCCAGGGCGGCAACTGCAGCGATCAGCGGCAGCGACAGGACGGCAAGCCCGCCGAAGCCGGCGAGATAGGCGCCGAGGAGACGCGGCTTGACCGTGGCGACGCGATAGACCGGCGAGACGAAGCCGAAAGCCAGCAACCGCGAGAGAATGAGTCCTGTCGAGGAGGCCGTCGCGAACAGGCCAAACTCACCAAGGGTCAACGTATTCGCAACGATGAGGAAATATACAAGAGAGATAATGAGACGACCGGCTGAGCCGCTCAGGATCGTAAGGTAGGCGGATATGGTGGCACGATCTGGCGACATGGAGTCCATTGCGGCGGCGGCGAGAGCTGGCTCGGGCCCTGCTCACGCCAAAATTGAGCCCGAACCTCGCTTAACGCAAAGGCATTGAGCGACCCTAAACGAAGCCCGGGAAGCGCTGCCCCGCGCAGCTGCCTGAATCGGAACGGAACATGAGCCGCATCACCAGGCGCGACGCCCTGGCCGGAACTGCCAGCCTCGCCCTGGCGTGGCCGAGCGCCGGTCTCGCGCAGGTCGGCCGACCCGCCATTCCATTCGGCTCGGCCGCGCAGATCGAGCCCTTCCGCGCCGACCCGCGCTATCGCGAGGCTTTGAAGACCTATTGCAACGTCATCGTCCCGATGAACGACCTCAAATGGGAAGCGCTCCGGCATGACCGCTCCCGGTTCGACTTCTCCGGAGCCGACGAGCTGGTCGCCTTCGCACGCGGCAACAAGCAGGCCCTGCGCGGCCACGCCTTGCTCTGGGGCATGGCCTTGCCGCCCTGGGCCAAGGAGATGAGCACGAAGGCGGAAGCCGAGCGCGAGCTAATCAGCCATATCGAGACCGTCGTGGACCGCTACAAGGGCGTCATACCGACCTGGGATGTGGTCAATGAGGTGATCGCTCACGATCCGACCCTCGAGGAGCCCTATCGCGACACGATCTGGCAGCGCCTGCTCGGCCCCGAACATATCGAGATCGCTTTCCGGACCGCGGCCCAGATCGATCCAGAGGCGCGGCTGGTGATCAACGACTATGATTTCGAGGATACCGATCCGCGCATCGTGAGGCGCCGCGCCGCGGCTCTCTCGATCATCCGGGACCTGCGCGACAAGGGCATCCCGGTCCATGGGCTCGGTATGCAGGCCCATCTGTACGGCGAACGCGCCATCGATACGCCCGGCTTGCAGCATTTCATGCAGGATCTCGGCACGCTCGGCGTCGATGTCGAGATTACCGAACTCGACGTGATCGATTGGAAGCTGCCGGCTGTAGCGCGGGAGCGCGACAGCACCGCGGCAAACCTCGTTTCGACCTTCCTGAATGCGGTGGTCCCCGCGCGCCAGCCCAAGGCGATCGTCACCTGGGGCCTCAGCGACCGCTATTCATGGATCGGAGAGACCTTCGCGCGTAAGGATTCTGCCAAGGCCCGGCCACTCCCCCTCGATGAGGACTACAGGCCGAAGCCGATGATGAAGGTACTTGACCGTTATCGGCTGGGGACGAGCTGAGCGGTGTTGGTGAGTTCGATGTCCGCCGGGGTGACGACCATCATCATCCCGGGCCGGGCAGGTTTGAGTGAAGCGTAGCGTCATGTTCACGACCGAGACCGCCGATGGCGAGCTCAGCAGAACCGAACAGGCCGGCAGCCGCACGGAGCCGGCGGCCGGCGGAGCTGTGCCGTCAGCATTGGCGCGCCTGACCAACCCGGCCTGGCTCTTTCAGACGCTGTGGAGCCGAAAGGGACTGATCATCGCGGCAGCGCTGGCGGGCGCCCTCCTTGCCGCCCTGGCAAGCCTGTTCATTCCGCCGAAATACGTCTCGACCGCCCAGCTTTTCATCGATCCGCGCGATCTGCGCGTGCTGCAGAACGAAGTCTCGCCCAATGCGGTCGGCAGCGACCCGACCTCGCTTACGGCCTATCTCGAAAGCCAGGCGCGCATCATCGCCTCGGACAGCATCAAGGCGCGCGTCGTCAAGAGCGAGGGCCTCGACAAGGATCCGGAATTCGGGGGCGAGGCCGCCAAGAGCGGGCTGGGTCGACTCCTCTCTGGCAGCAACAGCACCTCTTCCCGCGATGGATTGCTCTATGCGCTCGCGGCCCTCGACAAGAACGTCACGGTCCGGCGTGGCGAGCGGACCTTCGTCATCGACATCTCGGTGACCTCGCGCGATCCCGATAAGGCAGCGCGGATCGCCAATGCGCTTGCCACCGCCTATCTCGACGACCAGGCTTCCGTCCGTGCCGAGGCTGCGCAACGCGCCACCGGCGCGCTGACCGGGCGCCTGGAGGAATTGCGCAACCGCCTGCGCATCGCCGAGGAGAAGGCAGAGAAATACAAGGAAGCCAACAGCCTCGTCGGTGCAGGCGGCAAGTCGATCGGCGAAGAACAGCTTGCGCTGAACAATGCCCAGCTCGTCGCCTTGCGCACCAGGGTCAGCGAAGCCAAGGCGAAATACGACCAGACGCTTGCGACGCGCGCCTCGAGCATCGAGGCCGGCGCCATACCCGAGGCGGTCGCCTCGAACACCATGACTGCACTCCGGTCCCAGTTGGGCGCGGCGCTCAGCAAGGAAGCCGATCTGCTGGCCTCGCTCGGCTCGCGTCACCCCGCGCTCGCCGCGGCGCAGGCTCAGGTGCGCGATGCGCGCCGGCAGATCAACGAGGAACTTGCCCGGATCGCGCGCGCCGCCAAGATCGAATACGACCGCGCCGTCGATGCCGAGAGGCAGATCGCGCGGCGCGTCGAGGAGCTGACCAGGCAGCAATACAGCGCCGGCCGCGCTTCGGTGCAGTTGCGCGAGCTCGAACGCGAGATCGAATCCTCGCGCGCCGTCTATGACGCCTTCCTGCGGCGGGCACGTGAGACCGGGGAACTGTCCGGTATCGACACGACCAATGCGCGCGTCATCAGCATGGCCATGCCGGCGCTCGAGAAGAACGGCGTCAGCAGGCGCACCGTCGTCATGCTCGGAGGCATCGCCGGGGGCGGTCTGGGCGCGATCGCCGCACTCGGATTGGCGCTGTTTGGCGGCTCCCTGCCTGCACCGCCTGCCGGGCTGCGCCGCTGGCCATTCCGCAATCGCCACGAGCCTGTTGCCGCTCAGGCATCGCCCCCGCCCGCTCCTGCCGATCCCGTCCCTGTGGTCGCTGCGGCCACGGAGCCGCCTTCCCCTGATGCGGTCGCGGCCCCCGCCAGGACCGGATGGCGGCGTTTCATGGCGATTCAAGGCGGTCAACCAGCCCGTACTCCGGAGGTCGTGCGAGCCCCCGCAGCTCCCCCCTTGGCCTTGCTGGCAAAACTGCCTGCCGTGAGGCATCGACGCTGGCGGCGGGATGGCGAAGTGCGCTCGGTCTTTCAGGCCAAGGCTCATCTCGTCGACGTCATCGACAAGCCGAATGCCTCCTTCGCCCGGGCGATCCGCGGCATCCGAACCGAACTCGCCAGCCAGGGCAGTCCCAGTCGGCGGATTCTCGTCGTCGGATTGCGCCGCAATGCCGGCGCCTCGACGCTGGCGCTCAACCTCGCGCTCGATGCCGCGCAAGCGGGGTTGCCGGCCATGCTGGTCGATGCCGGCCTCGGCGGAAACAGCCTGACATCGGTCTTCGCGCCGGACGCGCAGGCAGGTGTGCACGAGATCGTCTCCGGCAGCGCCAGCCTGATCCGTGCGGCGCTGCAGGACGAGGGCACCGGCCTGTTCTTCGTGCCGCGCAAAGGGCATCCGGAACTCGTCACAGCCGAACAGATCAGCCACGACTTCTTCGGCGCGGCCCGCCGCTTCGGGCCGGTCTTCATCGATGGTGCCTCGCTGGGTTCCGACGCTTTCACGGAGCGTTTTGCAGATGCGGTCGACGACATCGTGCTGGTCGTTCGCGAGGGTGAGGTCGGCGCGGGCGAACTCCAGCAGGCAAGTACGGCGCTGGGCCGGAACGCAGCCAAGATCCGCGGCTTCGTCAGAAACGAAGCCTGAGCGCCGCCGTCGCCATCGATCGCCAGACAGGACACCGTGATGAAGATCGCGCTTATCGGCACAGGATTCGTGGCCGATTACTACATGACCACGCTGGCCAACCATCCCGGGCTTCAGCTTGCCGGCGTCTATGATCGCTCGCCGGACCGCCTCCGTGCGTTCTGCGCCTTTCACGGCGCGAGGCCTTATGAAAGCCTGGAGGCCGTGCTCGCCGAGCCGCAGGTCGACATCATCGTCAACCTGACGACGCCCGAAAGCCATTACGAGATCACCAGGCAGGCGCTCGCCGCAGGCAAGCATGTCTATTGTGAAAAGCCGCTGGCCATGCAGCTCGAGCAGGCCAGCGAACTCGTCGCCCTTGCGGATGCCGCTGGATTGACGTTGGCCACCGCACCGGCGAACGGCCTCAGCGATGCTCATCGGCTGGTGAGAGATGCGCTCTCGCAGGGGGCCATCGGAACGCCGCGGCTGATCTATGCCGCCATGGAGGACGGCCCGGTCTTCCGGGGCAATTGGGCGACCTGGCGGTCGCGTTCCGGCGCACCATGGCCTGGCCTGCATGAGTTCGAGATCGGCTGCACGCTGGAGCATGCGGGCTACGCACTGTCCTGGCTCGTGTCGCTCTTCGGCGCGGTCGAAGCCCTGACCGCGTTCTCCGCGGTGACATTCCCGGACAAGGGGCCCGGCACCGAGACCATCACCATGGCCCCAGATTTCTCGGTCGGCTGCCTCACCTTTCGCTCCGGTCCCGTCGCCCGGTTGAGTTGTGGCCTGGCCGCACCCAAGGACCGCTCGCTGCAGATTCTCGGAGACAAGGGAACGATCACGGTCCGCGACCTCTGGGACAACCGATCCGCAATCCATCTCGAGCGCACGGATGCAACGCGCAGCCTCCCCCGTCTGCTGGCGAACCGCGTCGAGGCGCGGCTCGGCCGCTTCCTGACCTGGAAGCCGGAGCCCGGCCGCAAACTCGCCTACCCCGCCGCCACGGGCCGGTCCGCGCTGCCGGCTTTCCCCTCGCAAATCGATTTCGCGCGCGGCATCGCCGACCAGGCAAACGCGATTGCGGCGAAGCAGAAGCCCGTCTTCTCGGGCGCGCTCGCACTCCACATCACCGAGCTTGCGCTCGCGTTGAACAATGCCCGCGACCTGCCGCAGCCCTATCGGATGCAGAGCCGTTTCTGATCAGAAGGTTTTGACTGGCGGCTGCGCCAGGACCGTCTCGATGATATTCAGTACGGCCGCGCTTTCGGTGAGCGGCATGATTGCGCAGCCAGTCTCGCCGCTCCGAACGGCATCCATCACGGCACGGGCCTGGAACTGCAGTCCATTGCCGGCAAAGCTGTAGATCTCTCGGGTGCGTCCCGGCATCGGCAGGCGGTCGAGCAGCTTTCCGGCCGGTCCATTCCGGAGCCGTGGCCCTCGCCACGAGCTCCCAAGTGCCGCGGTGGTATAATGGGTCAGCCGCTGCGCCTTGAGGAAGGGCGTATCCAGACGGATCGCGCCTGCGGCCCCCTCGATCACGAACTGGTTTCCTCCATTGCGATCAAAGCCGCAGGAGAGCTCCGCCAACGCCTCCCGATAGTGCAGGACGATCTCGCAACGCCGGTCGACGCCACTGCGCGCCTCCAACCACCGACCTGTGACGCGCTCGGGACTGCCAAGCCAATGCAAGGCAAGCGAGACCGGATAGACTCCAAGGTCGAATGCCGAGCCTCCGCCCAGCGCGGGGTCGAAGAAGCGGCTGCCGGGGATGTCCTCGCGGACATAGGAGAGATCCGCCCGAATGCGCCGAACCTTGCCGATCCGCCCCGCCGCCACCTGCTCGCGCGCCGCCACCACGGCCGGCAGGAAGCGCGTCCACATCGCCTCCATCGCGAAGACGCGATGCGCCCGGCTCGCCTCGATCACGCTGTGAACATCGGCCGCGGTGAGGGCGATCGGCTTTTCGATCAAGACCGGCTTGCCGGCAGCAATACCCCGGAGGCCCTGTGCGACATGCAAGGCGTTCGGCGTCGCGATGTAGAGCGCATCGATGGCCGGATCGGCGAGAAGGGTCTCGGCATCGCCATAGGCGACGGTAGCGCCGAACTCGGCCGCAAAGGCTTGCGCCTTCTCCAACGCACGGGACTGGACCGCGCCGATCCGCGCGTCCGGCAGCAACGCGAGATCGGCCGCAAACTGCCGCGCGATCACGCCGGTTCCGATAATGCCCCAGCAAAAGCGCTCCGCTCCGATCGGAGCTGCATCACCGCTCGCCATGCCGCACGTCCTAGTTCTTGTCCGGCTTGCGGTACTGCTCGTTGCTGACGCCGAGCTCCGACATCAGGCGACCGAGCGCCACCTGCGCGTGATAGAGCCCGATCGTCGCCGAGCCGGTGCGCAAGCCGAGCGCGAGCCCGCGAAAGGGTGAGGCTGCGAGCAGCGCTAGACTCTTCGCCAGAACCCTGAGCCGCCCCCGCGCCGATGGATCGAGTCGACGCTCGATCGTGGCCGAGATCGCGCCGTTGCGCAGGCTGCGGGCCGCGATCCAGCTGAATTCCGTGCGGCGCCTCGGCATGGTCTCGCGCATCGCGGCGTCCTGGACCCACCAGAAACGGAAGCCGGCTTCCTTGCTGCGTCGGAAGAAGTCACTGTCGCCGCCGCCGGTGAAATCGAAGCTCTCGTCGAGAAAGGGGAAGCCAAGTGCCTCCAGCACCTCGCGCCGGATCAGGTAGTTGGCGCTCGAGAACAGGATCGGCACTTCGCCCGAGACAGCATAATGCGATCGAAAGACCGGGTGTGCGCTCAGCCAGGCTCGCGATTGATCCTCGAAGACCGGGGTCACCGAGCCGCCGAAGAGCTGGGCCGGCGCAGTTGCCGCAGCACGCAGAAAAGCGTCGAGCCACAGCGGCAGCGCCTCCTCGTCGTCATCGATGCCGAGGACCTGCTTCAGCGCGGGAAGGCGGGTCAGCCCGCAGCGCCAGGCGGCATTATAGGCCTTGCAGTTGCCCTGTCGCGGCTCGACGATGACATATCCCTTGAACAGCCCTGCAGCGTGAAGGGCACTCGCCCGCTCCGCACCGGCGCGTTCGACGCCTTCGTTCTCGACGACGATGATCGCAAAATCATGCCCGCCCTGCTGCGCGGCCAGAGAGCGCAAAGTGCGCTCCAGCAGCTCCGGCCGCTTGAAGGTCGGCACGCAAATCACGCTTTCGACGCCTTGCAGCGCCGCCTCTGGCGAAGCTGCGACGATCTCGAAGGTCTCGGGTGCATCGAAGCCGGGAATGGCGGGGCGTCGCGAGGCGCCTTCCAAATTGCCGGCGGAATGATGGAGGGGGTCAGCCATGGTGCCCCAGCATGCCACATCTCCGCTTAAGGTTCGGTGTCGGCGATCCTGCGCCGGCGCGCACACTCCCACACCTGATGTTCAGGATAGTTCGTCGCCGAACTTGACCCGACCGAACATCTGACGCCTCTCTCACGGCCATCCCTATCGTCAGGATCGGCCCCGTTGCGTCTTGCCTTCATCACCTCGCTGATCCCGGTTGCAAGGCCCAATACCGGCTTCGAGATCGCCAATGCCGCAATCCTCGATGCGCTGCGCTCCGCAGGGCACGAGGTCACCGCCTTCGGTTTCCTGCGTCCGGGCGAAGTGCCGGCCGACCCCTCTCAGGCCATGGTGATCGGCGCCGTCGATATCGAGAATGCGGTCGCGCCCGCCAGCCGCAAGCTGCAATGGCTCGGATATGCGCTCAGCCACGGCCTGCCTGTCGCCTGCGCCAAGCTGCGGCTCGCCGGCGCCGGCAAACTGGTCGAGGCAGTAAGGGCGCGCGGCCCGTTCGACGCGCTGATTCTCAACTCGGTGATGCTGCCTGGCGCCTTTCCGGAGCTGACCACGCTCGGGCCCTGCGTGCTGGTGGAACATAATATCGAGCATGTCTCCGCCCGGCAGAATGCAGCGCATGCCGGCACCGGGCTGATGAGTTGGCTCTATGCCCGCGAGGCCAGGTTGCTGGAAGCCGTCGAGACGCGCCTCTGGAACGAGGTGAGCTATATCTGGACGCTGGCCGAGGAGGACCGACGCGCACTCGGCTCTGCCGCAGGGAAGGCGGCGGTCCTGCCACTCGTCTCGGGCAGTGGCCCGCAGCCGGCCGCCATGGCGGAGCCGGTCGCACCGGCCTTCGACATCGGCATGATCGGAACCTGGACCTGGCAGCCGAACTTCATCGGTCTCGACTGGTTCTTGCGCGAGGTCGCTCCGCTCCTTCCGACCGATATCTCGGTTGCCGTCGCCGGACGCCTTCCGGCGGAGATGCCACCGGTCCCGGCCCAGGTGCGACTGATCGGGCGCGTCGCTGACGCGAATACCTTCCTCCAATCCTGCCATGTGCTGGCCTTGTCGAGCCGAGCCGGAACCGGCGTGCAGCTGAAGACGATCGAGGCGATGCAGCTTGGCATGCCAGCCGTGGCGACGACACTCTCCTGTCGCGGCTTTACAGCCCTGCCGGCGAATTTCTCGCTCGCGGACGAGCCGGTGGCTTTTGCCCAGGCCCTGACCGAACGGGTGCGAAGCGCGCGCGGGGGAAACCCGCAGCGCATCGATGGAGCGGCGTTCATGGCCATCCAGAGGGCCGCCCTGGCGAGCGCACTGGCCGCCGGGCTCGAGGCCGCGCGCCGCTAGATCACGGGGCCGGATATCGTATCAGACCCGACGACCTCATCGTCTGCGTTAGCGTCGGCTTTCCCGGGAATCGCAGTCCACTTTCCCGGCCGATGCCTTGGGCGCTACTCGGCCGGCGCGGTCTCGGTCTTGCGCTTGTCGCCGAGGATCAGGCCGAAGACCGGCCCGGCGCCGACCATGACCAGGAAGACGCGAATGATGTGATGGGCCGCGACGAAGGCGACTTCTGTGTGGAGCGCCAGCGCAATCAGGCTCATTTCAGCCAACCCGCCCGGTGAATAGGCCAGGATCAGCGGCACGTGACCATAGATCGAAACCTTCGAGACGCCCCAGGCGAAGGCAATCGTCAGGGCGAGCAGCACCGCCGTCGAGCCGACCGAAAGCAGCAGGACGCGCAGGATGACGCTCGGCGAGGTGCCGACAAAGCGGCAGCCGACCGTGACGCCGAGCACGAGCTGGGCTGCGTTGACGACCTGGAAGGGCGGGGCGGAATCGCTCCAGCCGAGGAAATGGACCAGCGCACTGACCACCATCGGGCCGAGCAGGTGCTTGGCCGGCAGCCGCAGCAGATGTCCGAGAATGACCCCGAAGACGCCACAGCCGATAAGCCAGAGCTCGGCGAAAAGCGGTGTCTGCGCCAGCGAGGGGCCGGCATTGCGCGTTGCCGACAGCGAGACACCCTCGATCGACTGAACGATGAACGGCAGGGTCATCACCACAAGCAGAACGCGCGCCGAGTGGATCAGCGCGATGATGCGGGCATCGCCGCCCTTCTCCTCGCCGAGGAGAACCATCTCCATCAACCCGCCCGGCATGCCGGCGAAAAAGGCGGTCACCCGGTCGAAGCCGGCGACGCGGCGGAAATAGGTGACGCAGCACAGGCCGCAGGCGGTCATGAACAGAACGAGGCCAATCAGCGTCGGCAGCCAGTTCGGCAATTGCGCCACGAGATCGGGGCGAAAGCCCGCACCGAGCATCACGCCAATCACAGCGCTCATCGGGGGGCGAATGACGCCGGGCGCGGAGACCGGCGCCTTGAGCAGCGCGGCGACCGTGCAGAACACCATGGAACCCAGCATCCAGGGCAGTGGCAACTTCGCCTGCACGAAGAGCCAGCCGCCGAAGCCGCCGAGCGCAAGGGCGAGGCCAAAACGGCGATAGGGGAAGCGCCGGGGAGAGAGCGAACGCAGACCGCTCACAAAATCGGACAGCAATTCCCGCATGCGTCTGTCGTGCCCTTCAACCCGCCGACGGCCGGAAATGCGTCGATGGTGGCACGGCTCCTACACCGCTTCGGCCGACGCATACAGTCCGCCGATGGAATGTCGGCTCCGCGACCCGAACGGGTCGGCGCATGACGGCCACCTTCCATCACAACCCCGCCATGCCCACTGACCATCTGGTCAGGACGTCGAAGATCATCAATGGTTTCAGGGCATTTGCGATGTGAAGAGCCGGGGGCGCGATCGCGCTCGGCCAATGGTTCGGGCGATGAGCGAAGACCGGCTTTCCGAGCAGCGGCGCGGCTCGGGTTCTGACGATGGTGTCGGCGAGCTGTCGACGCCGTTACGGCACGCATCGCCGGAGGATTCCGAACCTCCAGAATCAAGAGGCGACGAGGCTCCGCCTATCGTGCTGGCCGCCATTCCCGGCGTGATCGAACCCGGCCCTTCCGGCTGGTTCGCCGGCCGCCGGCACCGGCTGAGGCATTGGTGGCGCGGCTCGACACCGAACCTGCGCGGTTCGGTCTACATGCTGTCGTCGATGCTGGTCTATGCGGTGATGGTCGGGCTGATCAAGCATATCGGCTCAGCCATTCCGCTGGTCCAGACACTGCTGATCCGACAGGTGATCATGAGCGTCATCGTCATCGCCTTCGCGGCCAACCAGCTGCCAGCCATGATGCGGACCTCGCGCCTGGGGCTGCAGGTCTTCCGTGGGTTGATCACGCTCGCTTCGATGCTCTGCGGCTTCAGCGCCATCATCTACATTCCGCTGGCTCAGGCGACCGCGATCGGATTCAGCCAGGTTCTGTTCGTCACCATCGCCGCGGTGCTGCTGCTGAAGGAGAAGGTCGATGGCCGCCGCTGGGTCGCGACCATCATCGGTTTCATCGGCGTCATTATCATGCTCAATCCATCGGCGCAGGGGCTGAACATCTACGCGCTGATGTCTGTCGCGGGCGCGTTTCTCGGGGCGGGCATCACCATCAGCGTGCGCAAGCTGGCGGCGACGGAACGGACCGACACGATCCTGATCTACCAGGGCATCGTGCTGATCATCGTGCTCGCCGTGCCGACCTGGATCTTCTGGGTCCAGCCGACCGCCGAGCAATGGCTCTCGCTGATCCTGCTCAGCCTGTTCGGCACGGCAGGGCAATGGCTGATCACGCGCGCCTATCAGGTCGGGGAGGCAGCCGCGCTCGCTCCGCTGGATTTCACGCGCCTGCTGCTGGCGAGCTTCACCGGCTTCGTCTTCTTCTCCGAGATTCCGGCGCTCACCACTTGGATCGGCGCCACCTTCGTGATCGGGGCAACGCTCTACACGATGCGCAAGAACGCCCGGCCGCTTGCCCCTCCCGCCTGATCTTCGCGCTCGCTACAGGATGCCCTCGTGATCCATCACCAGCTCGATGCCGGACCGAAGACCTGCCACTGGGGTTTCTTCGACGCTGCCTTGCCGCCCGTTCTGACGATCGCGAGCGGCGACAGCGTCACCATCCGCACGATCAACGGCGGCACGGGAGAGCAGCCGAAATCGGGTTTCCATGTTCTGCCCGAAACTCACGAGATTCACGCGAAGGTCGAGCGCCCGATGCCGGGCCATATCCTCACCGGCCCGGTCGCGGTGAGGGGAGCAAGGCCCGGCCATGTCCTCGAAGTGCGCATCCGCGAGGTCAAACTCCGCACCGATTGGGGCTACACGTTCATCAGGCCTCTCGCCGGCACCCTGCCGGAAGAGTTCGACACCTATAAGCTTGTCCATATCGGGCTCGATGCCGAAAGGAATCTGGCGCATCTGCCCTGGGGCATGGAGCTGCCGCTCGCGCCGTTCTTCGGCGTGATGGGCGTGGCTCCGCCCGCGCATTGGGGCCGGCAGAGCTCGCTGGTGCCGCGCGCCTTCGGCGGCAATCTCGACAACAAGGAACTGGGACCGGGGTCGACGCTCTATCTCCCCATCTTCGTCGAAGGTGGGCTATTCTCCTGCGGCGATGGCCATGGCGCCCAGGGCGACGGCGAGGTTTGCGTCACCGCGATCGAGACCGCCCTGGAAGGCACCTTCGAGTTCATCCTGCGCGAGGACTTGAGCTTCACTACGCCGCGCGCCGAGACGCCGACGCATCACATCACCCTGGGCATCGACCCGGATCTCGACATCTGTGCTCAGAAGGCGCTGCGCGAGATGATCGTCCTGATCTGCGCACGCACCAAACTGACGCGGGAGGAGGCCTATATGCTGTGCAGCCTCGCGGCTGACCTGCGTGTGACCCAGACGGTCAACGGCTCCAAGGGCGTGCACTGCATGCTGGCGAAGAGCCTGGTGGCCTGACTCCCGGCAAGGCACTGGGAGGAGGAATTGCGCCTCCTCTCCAGGCTTTCGACCCCTATGGCGGGCACGAGGATCAGACCGCCGCCGCGGTACGCTCGAGCTCCTGAGCCAAACTCTCAAGCAACTCGCGGGAGCCGGCCTCGCGCGTGGGTACCTCATCCTTGCCGTCGAGGAAGGCAGCCTGTTCGGTATAGACGAGGCGGGTGCCCGATCCGACCGGAATGAGCTCGACCGTCGCCAGCGACGCGGAAATCGGCTCGCCTGCGATCGTCATGGTGTAGGCGGAGACGATACGGCGATCGGGCACGATATCCTGAAAGGTCGTGTCGTTGCTGATCGGCGGGCCGCCCTGATAGCGGAAGCTGCTGCGCTCGGAGCCCCCGATCCGGAAATCGACATCGAAGCGCTCGATGCTCCAGCCTTCGCCCTCGGCAAACCAGCGGCGCTTCTGCGCCGGATCGGCAAAGGCTGCGAAGACCCGGGAGGGGGAAGCGGCATAATCGCGTGCAATGACGAAGCTGGCGTGAGTGACGGTGCGGTCAGACATCTTTTTCTCCAAATCAGAACCAGTTGCTTTTTGCAACTGGTTGCAAGCTAGGGAGACTGATCTCATAATGCAAGCGGTATTTGAAAGCCGGCTTTCGGGAGACTGCGCATGACCGACGATCCTCGCTCGGGCTGTCCGATCAACCTCACCCTCGAGGTGGTCGGTGACAAATGGAGCTTGCTCATCATTCGCGACATGATGTTCGGCAACCGTCGGCACTTCCGGGAATTGCTGCTGCATTCCAAGGAGGGCATCTCGTCCAACATCCTGGCCGACCGGCTGAAAACGCTGCTCGACCAGGGCATCATCACCAGGAGCGACGACCCGAGCCACAAGCAGAAGGTGACCTACAGCCTGACGGAGAAGGGCATCGGGCTCCTGCCGGCGCTGGCCCAAATGTCGTGCTGGGGGCTGAAATTCCTGCCGGTCAGCGAGGAACTCTCGATCCGCGCCGAACTGCTCGCCGAGGGCAGACCCGCCCTCTGGGAAGAGTTCATGGACGAACTGCGCGAAAGCCATCTCGGCCAGCCCAATCCGCGACGCTCAAATCCCGGCTGGCTCAGCGTCGGCACGCGCCTGCGGGCCGCCTATGACGCCGTGGTCGCGCGCAAGGCGGCCGAGGCGCTCGCCGACGCAAGCTGAAGGCATGCGTCATCGCGAGCGGCACAATGTGCAGTCATGATGCAAGGGATGTTCGCGATAGCCGCTAGCCGCGTGGAAACATATGCAGGTAGGGCGCGGCCTCTCGCAGCACGCGCATATAGGACGGGCGCTCCAGCAGCCGGTCGAAATAGGCTGCGACGGCCTTGTGCGTGTCGCGGAACGGGAGCACGAGCTCGGAATAATAGAGCGCCGGCGCGGCAGCGCAGTCAGCCATGGTGAAAGCATCCCCTGCGGCCCAGCGCCGTCCGGCCAGCGTATGCTCGAGCACGTCATAGGCCGTCTGGAGCCGTTTCCTTGCCTGTTCCACGCCGGTCGGATCCTTGCCGTCGGCCGGCCTGATGCGGTCACCGACGATCTTCTGCATGGTCTCATTGAGATAAATGTCGAAGAAGCGGTCCTGCAGCCGGGTTTCGAGCGCGTGTCCGGCATCGTCAGGGATCAGCCTGAGCGCCCCCGGATAGGTCTGGTCGAGATAGTCGATGATGATGCTGGACTCAGGCACGATGCGGCCCCGCGCTTCATCCTGCAGCAGCGGGAATCGACCCATCGGCCAGAGCTGCAGCAGAGCCATGCGCTGTTCCGGATCACCCAGGTCGACAAGCTTTGGCGTGAAGGGTGTGCCGTTCTCATAGAGCGCGATCACCACCTTCTGGCAGAACGAGGACAGCGGGTGGAAATGCAGCGTCAGGGACATGGTCGAGCCTCCGTGAGACATCAGGCAGCGGCGGACTGGCGCTGCAATTCGTGGGCGAGATTGTCGAGGCCGATGCGGGTGCCGTGTTCCCGTTCCTCCGGGCGGTCGTAACCGTCGAGGAAGGCAGCCTGCTCGGTAAAGACAAGCCGCGTTTGCGCGCCTTCAGACCTGAACAGAACGGTCGCCAGCGACACCGATATACGCCGCTCGGCCAAGCGCATCGCATAGGCGTAGACGATACGGGTGCCGGGCACGATATCCTGGTAGACCGCGTCATAGACATGGTCGACGCCGTCGGAATCCCGGGTCGTCGAATGCTCCTGGCCGCCGACCGAGAAGTCGAGCGTATGTGCGCCGGCCGCCCAGTCGTCATGGCAGGCGAACCAGCGCCGCTTGATCGCCGGATTGGCCCAGGCCGCGAAAACGCGGGCAGCGGAGGCGTCATAGACGCGCTCGATGGTGAAGGTGGCGTGCGTGACACTATGATCTGTCATCCCGTGCTCCTCTGCTCGATGCCGGGCTTCCGTCATCCGGCTCGTCCGGATTTTCTGCGAGATAGGCGCCCAGGCGATCGAAGCGCCGCTCCCACAGCATCCGGCGCTCGTTGATCCAGCGTTCGGCGGCGCGCAGGGCCTGGGTCTCGATATGGCAGGTCCGGACGCGGCCCTGCTTCTGCGAGCGGACGAGGCCGCTTTCCTCGAGCACGGCGAGATGCTGCACAACGGCCGACAATGTCATCGCCAGCGGGGCGGCAAGCTCGCTCACGGACGCCGGCCCATCGCACAGGCGTTCCACCATCAGCCGGCGGGTCGGGTCCGCCAGGGCCTGGAACATCAAGTCGAGTTGCGCCGGTTGGTGAAGCATACGCTTAAGTATCTTGAGGCAGCGAGTCCGTCCAGAATTATTTTAGCAACTGCTAAAGTGTTGCCGCGAACGGCCGCTGCACGCCATTTGCGTCCAAGGCCCCGGACCGGCTATGAGTCCCGGCACGCCTCCTCAGCGTGCGCCCGAATTCCGCGCCAAAGCAGCCGAGGCTTCCATCATGCGTATCGAGAACGATCCCAAGCTCGACTTCCGAGACGTCCTGATCCGGCCCAAGCGGTCGACACTGGGCAGCCGCGCCCATGTCGACGTCAACCGCACGTTCCGCTTCGCCCATACAGGCAAGGACTGGACCGGCTTCCCGTTGATCGCCGCCAACATGGATGTGGTCGGCACCATGGGCATGGCGCGCGCCTTGCTGAAGCACGGCGCGATGGTGGCCCTGCACAAGCATTACGATGCCGACGATCTGATCGCCTTCTTCAAGGAGAAGGAGTCGGCCAACGCCTTCTATTCGCTCGGCACCACCGAGACCGATCACGAGAAGCTGAAGCACGTCCATTCCAAGGCGCCGATCAGCAAGATCTGCCTCGATGTCGCCAATGGCTACACCGAAAAATTCGTCGACACCGTCAAGGCGACCCGCGAAGCCTTCCCGCATGCGGCGATCATGGCCGGCAATGTCGTGACCGGCGACATGACGGAAGCGCTGCTTCTTGCCGGCGCCGACATCGTCAAGGTCGGCATCGGCCCCGGCTCGGTCTGCACCACCCGCAAGATGACCGGCGTCGGCTATCCGCAGCTCTCCGCCATCATCGAATGCTCCGATGCGGCCCATGGCCTGAAGGGTCTGGTCTGCGGAGATGGCGGCTGCACTGTGCCGGGCGATCTCGCCAAGGCCTATGGCGGCGGTGCCGATTTCGTCATGCTCGGCGGCATGCTCGCCGGCCATGACGAATGCGAGGGCAAGATCCGGTACGAGGAGCACGACGGCAAGAAGGTTCCGGTCGCGATGACCTTCTACGGCATGTCCTCGGACACGGCGATGAAGCGCTATTCCGGCGGCGTCGCCAAATACCGCGCCTCGGAAGGCAAGACCGTCGAGGTGCCCTATCGCGGCCCGGTCGAGGGCACGATGCAGGAACTGATGGGCGGCGTGCGCTCGGCGATGACCTATATCGGCGCCGTGCGGCTGAAGGAGATGCCCAAGCGCACCACCTTCATCATGGTCGGCAGCCAGCTGAACACGGTGTTCGGCACCTGAGGCGCTCGCGCGGGCGGCGGCTCAGCCCTCCGTCGGGGTTTCGTCCTCGGTCACCCGGCCATCGACGAGATGGATGCGCCGTCCGATCCGCGCCGCCATCTCCAGGTCATGCGTCACCGCGATCACGGTCTTGCCGCGCTCACGCACCAGCGCGTCGAGAATCGCGAAGACCTGCTCGGAGTTCTTGCTGTCGAGGCTGCCGGTCGGCTCATCGGCGAGCACGAGAGGCGGGTCGTTGGCGAGAGCACGGGCGACCGCGACACGCTGGCGCTGCCCGCCCGAAAGCTGGTCCGGCCGCTTGTGGAGATGGTCGACGAGGCCGAGCGCCTCGAGCAGTTGCGTCGAGCGCTCGCGCATCGCTCCAGACGTCAGGCGCCCGAGCCGGCGCATCGGGATCTCGACATTCTCGCGCACGGTGAATTCCGGCAGCAGGAAATGGAACTGGAAGACGAAACCGAGAGTCTCCAGCCTGATCCGCGCCTTCTCCCGTTCGCCGAGCCCATCGGTGTCGCGGCCGCCGATGCGGAGCAGGCCGGTTGTCGGCCGGTCGAGCAGGCCAAGCAGATAGAGCAACGAGGATTTGCCCGAGCCGGACGGGCCGGTGATGGCGACGAATTCGCCCTCGCCGATCGTCAGCGTCACGTCCTGCACCAGGGTCACGGGCACGGCGGCCGGGAGCACGCGCGTCAGGCCGGCTGCTTCGATCAGCGCCGTCATGTCGCCCCCCGGATAATATCGACCGGGTTGAGCCGCGCCGCCTGCCGCGCCGGCAGATAGCCGGCTATCCCGGCCGAAACCAGGGCGAACCCGGCCGCAATCAGGTAATGCCAGGGGCTCCAGGCCAGCGGCAGCCGCGTGATCTCCTGCACCACTGAGGCCCCCGAGAGTTCGAAGCGGACGAGCGAGAGCGCGAAGCACAGGGCAAGGCCGACCGCCCAGCCGATCAGCGAACCTCCAGCCCCGAGCACAAGCCCCTCCAGGAGGAACAGACGGCGCATGTCGGTTTCCGTGAAGCCAAGCGACTTCAGGATGGCGATGTCGCGCGCCTTCTCATGGGTGATGGTCGAGATGATGTTGAAGATGCCGAAGCCGGCGACCAGCAGGATGGCGCCGACGACGGTGTACATGATGACATTGCGGATCACCAAAGCCTCGAGCAGCGACTCGTTCGCCTCCTGCCAGGCGACCGCCTTGTAGCCGATCAGCGCCTCCGCGCGCCGTGCCACCTGGGGAGCGGAAGCGGGATCGTCGAGCTTCAGGCGGATCTCGTTGATCGCGTTCGGCCGCTCGCTCAGGATCTGAGCGTTCTTGAGCAGAACATAGCCCTCTCCCTCGTCACGGGCGGTCGTTCCGGTATGGAACAGGCCGACGATCTTGAAGGCACGGGTCTGGCCGGTGGAGGAGACCACCGTCACGGTTGTTCCGAGTTCGGCACCAAGACGCTGGGCCAGGCGGTCGCCGACGACGATGTTGTTGCCCCCGGCGATCAGCGAGGTGAAGCTCCCCTGGCGGAAATCCCTGGCGATCGACGAGACGCGCATTTCGGCCTGCGGCTCGATGCCGATGATGCCGATGCCGACATCGCGCCCGGCATAGCGCACCACCCCTTGCGTCTTCAGGCCCGATGCCATCCGGCCGGGAACCCAGGCTCTCAGCAGTGCCGTCGCTTCGGTCGGGTTGAGGATACCGCGACGATCGTCCTTGGGTCTCAGCCCGGCGATCTGAACCGATGCGAACTGGTCCTGCGCGGGTTGCCGGCGTGCGGCGCGCCGTTCGTCGGTGATGGCGACATGCGGCATGGTGTCGACGAGCCTCGCGACGAAATCGTCCTCGCCCCCCTGCATCAGGGCCGCCATGGCGATGGAGAAGCCGACCCCGAGCGCCACGCCGAGCACGGCGACGAGCGTCTGCCGACCGCGCCCGAGGATATGCGTCAAGGCAAGATCGAGGATCAGCCGCATGGCCTCACCCTCCCTGAGCCCTGACGTGCGCGCCGTCACTGAGACGGTCGGGATAGGGCGCAACGACGCGCGCCGTGTCCGGCACCCCCGAGAGAACCTCCACCTCGCTCGTGCCGCGGATACCGATCGTCAGTTCGCGGCGGCGCACGACATCGCCCTCGACGACGAATACCGCATTGTCGTGCACGGCGTTGTTCGGCAGCAGCAGGGCATTCTGCGACACCCGCACGATGACATTGATCTCGACTGTCATGCCGATCATCACGGGCGTCTCATCCGGCAAAGACAGATAGACACGATAATTCTTCGCGATCGGATCGCCCTTGGGCGTGATACTGTCGACCGTGGCTTCAAGCTTCCGGCCCGGGAAGGCATCGGCCGTCAGCAAGACATTCTGGCCGACCTTGACCTGGGGAATGTCCTCCTCGTTCACCTCGGCGACGACGCGCAGCGGCTTCGCCTCGCCAATCCAGAACAGCACCGTGCCGGGCTCGGCGATCTCGCCAACCTCGCCGTCGCGGCGCAGGACGGTGCCACGCATCGGCGCGCGGAGCAGATAGTTCTCCAGCCGGGCAGTCTGGCCTGCGACAAGCGCCGCGGCCTGGCCGATTTCGCTGCGGGCGCGATCAAGCGCCTGCTGGGTGACGACCTTGCGCTCGACAAGCGTCGAAAGCCGCTCAAGCTCCGTCGAGGCAAGGGCATGGCGCGCCTTCATTTCGGCCAGCGTCGCCTCGGCCTGGGCCCTGTCCAGCCTGGCCAGAATCTGCCCCTCCTCGACCCGGGTGCCTTCGCAGTTGCAGAGTTCGACGATGCGTTCGCGGATGAGCGGGGTCACCTTGGCCCAGGTCCGAGGCTCGACGACGCCCGTCGCATAGACGATGGCCGCCGCGTCGCCACGCTTCGCCAGCACGCTGGAGACCTGCGCCGGCCGGGTGGCGGACCAGTAGGCCGCAGTCGCGACGGCGAGCGCGGCTAGGACGAGCAGACGACGAACGAGCTTCAAGGCATCCCTCCCAGGAGGAGGCGGCGGCAGCAGCAGCATGGCGCGACGCGATTATTCATTGCCCCCGCATCGATCCAGGCGCTAAAGTTACAGACCGACCGTCGGTCATTTTACAGACCGACGGTCGGTCGTCAAGTTGGAGAGACCGAACCGGCATGCCCCGCGTGGTGAAACACCCCGATGATCGCAGGAACGAGCTGCTCGACTGCGCCCAGGCGCTGTTCTTCGAACGCGGCTACGAGCGCACGACGATCAACGATGTGATTGCACGTGCCGGCATCTCGAAGGGCGGTTTCTATCACCACTTCACCGCCAAGGAGGACCTGCTTGCCGCTTTGGCGTCTCGGCTCGCCCTGACCTCGGTCGAACGCCTCACGGATTTGACGGAGGCGCCCGATCTCCCACCGCTTGCGCGATTGAACGGCTTTCTGGCGCGCGCCCGGCAAATCAAGCTCGAGGATGCACCCCGGCTCAGAGCGACATTCGATGTCCTCTTCAAGCCCGAGAACATCGTGCTCTATCACCGCATCAACGCAACCGTGATCCCGCTCGCGGTCCCGGTGCTCACCCGCATCATCGCGGCGGGGAAGGCCGAAGGCGTGTTCAAGGTGCCCGATGCCGGAATCGCAGCCGAGATCGTGCTGCATCTCAGCGCCACCAGTCACGACGCCATGGCCCGGGCGATCTCGGCATCGGGAACCCCGGACGCTCCGGCGGCGATCGATGCGCTCGATCAGCAGCTGCGTTTCCAGGGCATCGCCATTGACCGCATCCTCGGACTGCCGGACGGCAGCGTCACCTATGTCGAAGACGGATTCGTGCAGGCCATCATGACCGCGCAGTGATGCACCGATGACGGTGCCGCCAGCCGTCTTCCACTCGACATCGCATCCGGGATTCGAATTCCACCCACTCCCCTTCGCCGCTCAGCTGTTGCATAGTCGCGCCACCATGCAGAAAGCCGCCCAGGCTTCGGGGGAATGACAATGACGAAGATGATGATCCTGGGGGCCGCAGCCGCCCTCGCAGTCGCGGCGACCTCCGCCCATGCGCAACAGCTGGCGCCGAGCCCGACGCTGGATGCCATAAAGGCTCGCGGGCATCTCGAATGCGGCGTGCATCTCGGCCTGCCCGGCTTCTCCTTCGCCAATGACAAGGGCGAGTGGACGGGGCTCGATGTCGATTACTGCAAGGCACTGGCTGCGGCCGTGCTGGGCGATGCCACCAAGGTGAAGTTCACGCCGACCTCGGTTCAGCAGCGCTGGCCGATCCTGCAATCGGGCCAGGTCGACCTGCTCTCGCGCAACTCGACCATCACCTTCTCGCGCAACGCGACCTTGGGCCTGAACTTCCAGGGCATCAATTTCTACGAAGGCCAGACCTTCATCGTCCGCAAGTCGACCAATGCCAAGACGGCGGCCGATCTCGACGGCGCCTCGGTCTGCGTCGCAGCCGGCTCGACCGAAGAGAAGAACGCGGCTGACTGGTTCCGCGAGCGCAACCTCAAGGTCACGATCACCAATTTCCAGAAGAACGACGACGCCATCGCCGCCTATGATGCCGGCCGCTGCGACGCCTATACCGCCGGCGTCGGCGCGCTCGCCGGCCAACGCGCCAAGCTCAAGGTCCCCGACGAGCACATCATCCTGACCCAGCCGATCTCGAACGATCCCCAGGGGCCGGTAACGCGCTACGGCGACGAGCGCTGGCAGCTGATCGTGCGCTGGGTGCTGAATGGCACCATCGCCGCCGAGGCGCTCGGTGTCACCTCGGCCAATGTCGATGAGATGAAGGCCAATTCGAAGAACTCGGAAGTCCGCCGCCTGCTTGGCGTCGAAGGCGGTTTCGGCGCGATGATGGGCCTGCCGGACGACTGGATGTACAAGGCCATCAAGCAGGTCGGCAATTATGGCGAGAGCTATGAGCGCTCGGTCGGCATGGGCTCGCCGCTGAAGCTCGAGCGTGGCCAGAACCAGCTCTGGACCAAGGGCGGCTTGCTGTTCACGCCGCCTTTCCAGTGAGAACCACGGCATCAGGCGCCTGACGGTGCTTCGAGAAACCGGGCGTCATTCCGGGCAGGCGGCGAAGCCGTACAGCTCCGGAAGCCATCGCAGCGCGCAGCGCCTTTCGATGGTTTCCGGGCCTGCGCTACGCTCCGCAAGGAATGGGGCCCCTCCTTCGCCACTTGTCTAAGAGGCGGCAACCGTGGCCAGCGTTCTGTCCTTCATCAACGACAAGCGGGTGCGCGACCTGTTCTATCAGGTCGCGCTCGTGCTTGGGCTCGTCGGCGCGATCGTCTGGTTCGTGCGCAACGCCTCGGAGAACATGGTCAAGGCCGGCATCGCGTCGGGCTTCGACTTTCTCTGGCGCACTTCGGGGATCGAGGTTCCCTTCGTCCTGACCGGCTACACCCAGCAGGACAACATCCTCGCGCTGTTCTGGGTCGGCATCGCCAACACGATGCTCGTCACGGTGATCGCGATCGCGCTCGCCACCGTGCTCGGCTTCATCATCGGCATCGCGCGGTTGTCCTCGCACTGGCTGCTCTCGACGATTGCCGGTGCCTATATCGAGTTCGTCCGCAATATCCCGCTGCTGTTCTTCGTCCTGTTCTGGTATTTCGGCGTGATCGCGGCCCTGCCGGCGCCACGCGCCTCGCTGAGCCTATTCGGCGTCGCCTTCCTCAATAATCGCGGCCTGACGATGCCGCTGCCCGACTCGCCGGCGCCCTTCCGCTGGGCATTGGCGATCATGCTCCTGTCCTGGCTCATACAGTGGCTGGTGATGCGCTGGGCACGCCGGCGCAAGGAGGAGACCGGCCGCGATGCGCCCGTGCTCATGCTGGGCATCCTGTTCGTCCTGATCGTGCCCGCTCTGGCCGTCACCTGGGCCGGACTCGCCGTGCGCTGGGACGTGCCGGTGCTGCGCGGCTTCAATTACCGCGGCGGCTTCGTCGTGATCCCCGAATTCGTCGCGCTGCTGGCGGCCCTCGTCACCTATACGGCGGGCTTCATCGCCGAGATCGTGCGCGGCGGCATCCAGGCCGTGCCGCATGGCCAGAGCGAGGCGTCTGCAGCGCTCGGGCTGCGTCCCGGCCAGATCCTGCGGCTCGTCGTCATCCCGCAGGCGCTGCGCGTGATCGTGCCGCCGATGACCAACCAATATCTCAACGTGCTGAAGAACTCGTCCTTCGGTGCGGCCATCGCCTATCCCGACGTCGTCAGCCTGTTCATGGGCTCGGCGCTGAACAATACCGGGCAGGCGATCGAGATCATCGCCATGACGCTAGCGGTCTATCTGGTGATCGGGCTTGCCGTCTCCGCCTTCATGAACTGGTACAATGCCAGGATCGCGCTGGTGACCCGATGAGCGCAGCGACCTTTCCGCTCTGGCGCCAGAGGCTGTTCGGCACGCCGGCAACCGCCGCCCTCACAGTGGTCCTCGCACTCGGCATCGCCTGGGTCGCGGTCCCGCTGATCCGCTGGGCGCTGATCGACGCGACCTGGTCCGGCACCACGCGCAATGATTGCACCGGCAGCGGTGCCTGCTGGGTCTTCATTCGGGCCCGCTTCGGCCAGTTCATGTATGGGCTCTATCCCGTCGACGAGCGCTGGCGGGCCGATCTCACCGGAGCAATCTTCGCACTCTCTGGGCTCGGCCTCTATCTCTCGCCGAAATCCATGCGGATCCGGCTCGCGATCCTGGCGCTGATCATCCTGCCACCGCTCGGCGTCTGGCTGCTTGCCGGCGGGTTCGGTCTGCGCCCGGTCGAGACGCGCGAGTGGGGCGGGCTGATGCTGACGCTCTTCATCTCGGTCTATTCCAGCCTGATCGCGATCCCGCTCGGCATCCTGCTCGCGCTTGGACGCCAGTCGCAGCTCAAGGTGGTGCGGCTGATCAGCGTGCTGTTCATCGAGTTCTGGCGCGGCGTGCCGATCATCGCGGTCATCTTCCTCGCCTCGCTGCTGCTGCCGCTGATCCTGCCGAGCGGCACGGGCATCGACCGCCTGGCGCGCGCCGTGATCGGGCTCGGCCTCGTCATCGCCGCCTATATGGCCGAAGCCGTCCGCGGCGGATTGCAGGCGCTTCCCTCCGGCCAGCGCGAGGCCGCAACCGCGCTGGGACTGACCTATTGGAAGGCAACCGGGCTGATCGTTCTGCCGCAGGCCTTGCGGATTTCGCTGCCGGCGATGACCAACGAATTCATCGCGCTGATCAAGAACACGACGCTCGTGCTCGTCGTCTCGATCCTCGACCTGCTCGGCATCGCCCAGGCCTCGCTTGCCGACCCCAACTGGGTCGGGATGAACATGGAGGCCTATGCCTTTGCCGGGGCGATCTATTGGCTGATCTGCTACGCGCTATCGCGCTGGAGCAAGCGCCTCGAGCGACGCAAACTGGGTTAAGCGACCGTAAAGTCGGGATCACCCGCTCCGCTCCCGCGGGCCCCAATGAAAAAGCCGGCCTTGCGGGGCCGGCTTCGATTTCAGATCCAAGGAGCCTTGGCTCAGGCGCGCACGACCTTGCGGTCGCGACGGCGATCGGCCGCGGGCTGATAGGCAATCCGGGCGTGGTAGCTGCAATAGGGCATGCCGGTCTGCGAACGGCCGCCGCAGAAGCGGAATTCCGCCGTGGTCGGGTCGCCCATCGGCCAGCGGCACATATATTCGCGCAGGTCCATGATGGTGACCCGATCGGAGAACGGCACCACGACGTCCTCAGGCAAAGCCGGCGCCTGTTGTGCCTCGACCTCGACCTCGGGCTCATATTGCGGCGCGAGCGCATTGGCGCCACGGGTCATGCCGGCATTGCCGCCGACAGGATGGCTCGGCGCGCGGGTCGGCGCCTTGCGGGGGCGCGGCGTCGACGAAGCGGCCGGGCTCTTGGCTCGCCCGGAAAGACCAAGCCGGTGCACCTTGCCGATCACGGCATTACGCGTGACGTTGCCGAGTTCGCCCGCAATCTGGCTGGCGCTCAGTCCGTCGCTCCAGAGCTTCTTGAGAAGCTCGACGCGTTCGTCCGTCCATGCTCCGACGTCGTTCATGGCTTCACCTGTCTCATCGGGCCAGCTCCTTCACGGAACCGGCCTATGGGCCGATCGTGGGCGGAATCCGAAACCGGCAGCTCCCGCTGTTAAACGGAGGCCGTTACACCCGGAATTGACGGTACAGGAGACGCCGCACGAGATGTCGTATCTGACAAACCGGACCATACAAGATGCCGGGACTCGGCCACAAGAGTCCCCGAATCGGAAATTGGTTTTTCCCCAGCCATTCGCGGATCGCGGGTCAAGCCCCACCTGCGGAGCAACTGACCTTACGGCGCGGAATTGACAGCGGGGACCGGTTTTGCATAGTCTCGCCGACCTAGCCGCCCTTCCACGGGCGGCGCTTATGTTTTTGACGGATCAAGGTCTTCTTGGTGATGCGGATGACGGCGCGACGAGACGTCGGGAACTGGCTGCGACGATAATGTCGCCGGCGGGTCGCAGAGGGCTGCCAATTCTTGCCCCGCGACTCCGTTCTTCCATCCAGCGCCCACCCGTTCTCATTCGCCCTTCCGTGAGGATCGCCTGTCATGACCCCTGCTCCCTTTAATCCCTCCCAGTCCGTGCTGTTGCCGACCTATGCTCGCGCGCCGATCGCGCTTGAGCGCGGCGAAGGCGCCTGGGTGGTCGCCTCGGACGGCCAGCGCTATCTCGATTTCGGCGCAGGCATCGCCGTCAATGCGCTCGGCCATGCGCATCCGCATCTGGTCCAGGCGCTGACCGAGCAGGCCTCGCGCATCTGGCACACCTCAAACCTCTACAGCATGCCGGAAGGAGAACGGCTGGCCCGGCGGCTCTGCGAGGCGACCTTCGCGGAACGGGCGTTCTTCACCAATTCCGGCGCCGAGGCCAATGAGTGCGCCATCAAGATGGCGCGCAAGTACCATGCTGCGAAAGGCCATCCCGAGCGCTATCGCATCATCACCTTCGAGGGCGCCTTCCACGGTCGTACGCTTGCGACCATCGCTGCCGGCGGCCAGCAGAAATATATCGACGGCTTCGGCCCGAAGGTCGACGGCTTCGACCAGGTGCCCTTCGACGACGAGGCCGCGCTGAAGGCCGCGATCGGGCCCGAGACGGCTGCGCTGATGATCGAGCCGATCCAGGGCGAGGGTGGCCTGCGCTCCGCGCCCGTGCGCTTCCTCAAGCTGCTCCGCGAGCTCTGCGACACGCATGGCCTGATGCTGATCTTCGACGAGATCCAGACCGGCGTGGGGCGCACCGGCAAGTTCTTCTCCTATGAGCTCTCGGGCGTCGAGCCCGACATCATGGCGATCGCCAAGGGCATTGGCGGCGGGTTCCCGATGGGCGCCTGCCTCGCCACCGAGGAAGCGGCTTCGGGCATGACGCTCGGCACGCATGGCACGACGTTCGGCGGCAATCCGCTCGCCATGGCGGTCGGCAATGCCGTGCTCGATGTCGTGCTGGCGCCGGGCTTCCTCGATCACGTCCAGCAGATGAGTCTGCGCCTGCGACAGTCGCTGGCCCAGCTCAGGGATCACCATCCCGACGTGATCTCGGAGATCCGCGGCGAGGGGCTGATGATCGGCCTGAAGCTCAACACGCCGAACACCGATTTCGTGGTCGAGGCGCGTGCGGCCGGGCTGCTGGTCGTCGCAGCCGGCGACAATGTCGTGCGCCTGCTGCCGCCGCTGGTCATCACCGAGGCCGATGCCGCGGAGGCGATCGTGCGGCTCGAAAGGGCTGCGCAAGCGGTCGAGGCCACCCTGAAGCGACCGGCGGCCGAATAACGAACCCTCCGCCCACGGCACGTTTTTTTTGAAGGAAGCGCCGACGATGCGCCATTTCCTCGATCTTTCCGATTTCTCCAGCGACCAGCTCCGCGCCATCCTGCGCGCGGGCGAGGAGATGAAGGCCCGCCGCCGCACGCCGGCGGCAGCCTCCGACCGCCTGCTCGAAGGCAAGGTCATCGCCATGATCTTCGAACAGCCTTCCCTGCGGACCCGCGTCTCCTTCGACGTCGGCATCCGCGAACTTGGCGGCTCGCCGATGATGGTGACGGGGCAGGAGATCGAGCTCGGCGAGCGCGAGACCATTGCCGATACCGCCCGCGTGCTGTCGCGCTATGTCGACGCCATCATGATCCGCATGCTCGACCATGATTCCGTGGTCGAGATGGCGAAATATGCCACCGTGCCGGTCATCAACGGGCTGACCAAGCGCCAGCATCCCTGCCAGGTCATGGCCGACGTCATGACCTTCGAGGAGCGCAGGGGGCCGATCACCGGCAAGCGCATCGCCTGGACAGGCGACACGAACAATGTCCTGACCTCCTGGGTGCACGCGGCCGGGCGGCTCGATTTCGAGCTTGCGATCGCGACGCCGGAAGAGCTGTCGCCCCCGCCGGCCCTGATCGACTGGGCTCGCAAGCAGGGCGCCAAGATCCGGCTGACCAGCCGGCCCGAAGCCGCGGTCGAGGGCGCAGATTGCGTCATCACCGATTGCTGGGTCTCGATGGGGGACGAGGAAGGCACGCGCCACAATCTGCTGCGCCCCTACCAGGTCGACGAGCGCCTGCTCGGTCGCGCCGAAAAGGATGCGATCTTCATGCACTGCCTGCCGGCGAGCCGCGGCGAGGAAGTCACCGATGCGGTCATGGACGGCCCGCAATCGGCCGTCTTCGACGAAGCCGAGAACCGGCTGCATGCGCAAAAGGGCATCCTGGCCTGGTGCTTTGGCGGCGTCGCAGCCTGATGGCCGTCGCTGACACCCCCTCGGAGACGGCGGCGCTAGACGATCGGGTCGTGCCGTTCACGGTCCCGGACCTCGACATTCGCGGCCGGGTCGTACGGCTCGGCGCCTCGATCGACACAGTCCTCGAGCGTCACAACTATCCGGAGCCGGTCTCGCGCGTCCTTGGCGAAGCAGCCGCGCTTACCGTTCTGCTCGGCACCGCACTTAAATTCGAAGGCCGTTTCCAGCTCCAGACCAAGAGCGACGGGCCGATCTCCATGCTGGTGGTCGATTTCAACGCGCCCGACAATTATCGCGCCGTCGCGCATTACGACGAGGCGCGGCTACAGCAGGCGGTCGCTGAGGGCACGTTGAGCACGGGCGATCTGCTCGGCAAGGGCCATCTCGGCCTGACGGTCGATCAGGGCTCGCAGTCGACGCGCTATCAGGGCGTGGTCGCGCTCGAACATCAGAGCCTCGAAGACGCGGCGCACCAGTACTTCAAGCAGTCCGAACAGATTCCGAGCCGGGTGCGGCTCGGCGTCGGCAGCGTCGTCACAGGCGCGGGACGGCAATGGCGAGCTGGCGGGCTGATCGTGCAGTTCATGCCGACCTCGCCCGACCGGCTACGCGCCGCCGACATCCATCCGGGCGATGCCCCGCAGGGGCACGAGATCCTGGCCAGCGACCACCCCGACGGGATCGCCGACGATGCCTGGGCCGAGGCCCGCTCGCTGGTCGAGACGGTCGAGGACCACGAACTGCTCGACCCGATGCTGGAAAGCGAGCGGCTGCTCTATCGCCTGTTCCACGAGCGTGGCGCACGCGTCTTCGAGCCGGTGATCGTGCATGAATCCTGCCGCTGCTCGCGTGAGCGCGTGCTCGGCATGCTGCGCGGCTTTTCCGCCGAGGACCGCCGGGCCATGGTCGCCGATGACGGCACGCTCGCCGTCACCTGCGAATTCTGCTCGCGGCGCTATGATTTCGACCCGACCGAGGTCGAGGCGGGGCTGAACACCTCGCCCTGACGCTGCCGCGATTCTCGCTCCGGCGCTGTTCTCTCAGAGCGACAGCCCGGCGGCCTTCATCAGAAGACGGAAGCCGAGGGCAACGACGCCGAGCGAGAGCACGCTTGCGCCCCAGATCAGGACGAGCCAGCCGAAGCGGCTGAGCCAGGACTTGCGAGGGGCAGTGACCGGCTCCATCAGTGGTAGCCCTCCCCCGCCTTCACCTTGCCGCGAAACACGTAATAGGACCACGCGGTGTAGGCGAGGATGATCGGGATGATAAAGAGCGCCCCGACCAGGGTGAAGCCCAGGCTCTGCGGCGGAGCCGCTGCCGCGCGGATCGAGATGTCGGGCGGGATGATGTTGGGCCAGAGGCTGATCGCAAGGCCGCTATAGCCGAGGAAGAGCAGCACCAGCGACAGCAGGAAGGGCGCTGCATGCGGCGACCGCTTCAGCACCGACAGGATCAGCGCGGCCGTCGCGAAGACAAGGATGGGGACGGGCGCGAAGAAGAACAGGTTCGGCAGCGTGAACCAGCGTTCCGCCACGCGCTGATGCAGCCATGGCGTCCACAGGCTGACAAGCACGATGGCGACGAGCAGGGCGATGACGATCGGGCGGGCGAGCGCGATCATGCGCTGCTGCAGCTGTTCCTCCGTCTTCATGATCAGCCAGGTGCTGCCCAGCAACGCATAGGCCACGAGAAGACCAAGGCCGGTGAACAGGCTGAACGGTGTCAGCCAGTCGAGCGCGCCGCCGGCAAAGGCGCCGTCGCGCACCACAAAGCCATTGATGAAGGCGCCGAGCGACACGCCCTGGAAATAGGTGGCGATGTAGGAGCCCCAGGCAAAGGCCTTGTCCCAGAACGGCTTGTGCGCCTCATCGGCCTTGAAGCGGAACTCGAAGGCGACGCCGCGCCAGATCAGCCCGGCCAGCATCAGGACGAGCGGAAGATAAAGCGCGCTGAGGATCACGGCATAGGCGAGCGGGAAAGCGGCCATCAGCGCTGCGCCACCCAGCACCAGCCAGGTTTCATTGCCATCCCAGACCGGCGCCACCGTGTTGACCATGGTGTCGCGATCCTCCCGCCCCTTCACGAAGGGAAACAGGATCCCGATGCCGAGGTCGAAACCGTCCATGATCACATACATCATCAGGCCGAAGCCGATGATCACCGCCCAGATGATCGGAAGATCGATACCCATCTCGCTCACGCTCCCTTGCCGGCGCCGCTGGGGGCATCGAGGTGATCCGGCGCGGCCGAGAGCGGCCGGGCCGGGCGTTGATTCAAGAGCTCATCGCCATGGGCTTCCGGCTCCGGGCCGTGGCTCTCTGGACCATGTCCCACCAGCTTCAGCATGTAGCTGACACCGGTTCCGAAGACCGCGATGTACATGACGATGAAGACGATCAGCGTCGCCGACAGCGCCAGTGCCGAGTGGTTGGAGACTGCGTCCTTCGTTCGCATCACGCCATAGACGATCCAGGGCTGACGACCGATCTCCGTCGTGAACCAGCCTGCGAGGATGGCGACCAGCCCCGACGGCCCCATCAGCAAGGCAAAGCGCAGGAACAGCTTCGACTCGTACAATCCTCCGCGCCAGCGCAGCCAGACGCTCCAGAGGCCGAGCGCCAGCATGAGGAAGCCGAGGCCGACCATGATGCGGAAGCTCCAGAACACGATGGTCGAATTGGGCCGGTCCTCGGGAGCGAACTCCTTCAGGCCCTGAATCTGGCCATTCCAGTCATGGGTCAGGATCAGGCTTCCCAGGCGGGGGATTTCGAGCTTGTAGCGCGTTGTCTCGGCCGCCATGTCGGGCCAACCGAACAGCACCAGCGGCACGCCCTCGCCGGGTTTGTTCTCCCAGTGTCCTTCCATCGCGGCGATCTTGGCCGGCTGATATTTGAGCGTGTTCAGGCCATGCGCATCGCCAACGGCAACCTGCAGCGGCGCGACGACCAGCAGCATCCACATCGCCATCGACAGCATCGTCCTGATCGCCGGCGTGTTGCGGCCGCGCAGCAGATGCCAGGCGCCGGAGGCGGCGACGAACAGCGCCGTCGCGAGAAAGGCGGCGATGGTCATATGCACGAGACGATAGGGGAAGGACGGGTTGAAGATGACCTTCAGCCAGTCGACCGGGATGACCCGACCGTCGATGATCTCGAAGCCCTGCGGCGTCTGCATCCAGCTGTTGGAGGCAAGAATCCAGGTCGCAGAGACGAGCGTGCCCAGCGCGACCATGATCGTCGCGAAGAAATGCAGGCCAGGTCCGACCTTGTTCCAGCCGAACAGCATGACGCCGAGGAAGCCGGCCTCGAGGAAGAACGCGGTCAGCACCTCATAGGTGAGGAGCGGCCCGGTGACGCTGCCGGCAAAGGAGGAGAAATAGCTCCAGTTCGTGCCGAACTGGTAGGCCATGACCAGCCCGGAGACGACGCCCATGGCAAAGTTCACGGCAAAGATCGTCGACCAGAAATGGTAGAGGTCGCGATAGACGGTGTCGCGCTTCCACAGCCACAGGCCTTCCAGCACGGCGAGATAGCTCGCGAGCCCGATCGTGATCGCCGGGAAGACGATGTGGAACGAGATGGTGAAGCCGAACTGGATGCGGGCCAGCTCGAGTGCGGTCAGACCGAACATCTCAGCTCCTCACCCATGCCGCTGCCGAGGCAGGTTTCCCGCAGGCGAGCGCCGAGATTGACGCGTTTTCCATCGCTTCACCAGAGTTCGGCGAGCAATGGATTATCGCTCGCTACATCCAATCAATGTCTGCATACATTATTCCTAAGCGTATGCATTTTCCAGTGAAGCGTGCCGCGCGCAAGCGAGGCAAGACAGCGCAGGCGTCCCTGCACGGGCGACTGCGCTGCGACGTGTACGGCGTTATGCGAGCAAGTTCAGCACGGGCAAGACGACGCACCTCGCCCGGATGGTGCGCCCGGGGCGCGCCGAACGGCAGAACATCGGGCTGCGCGGCTGGCTGGGCAGACCTCACCCCCAACGCACCGAGGCGACGCTCGCCCCGGCTGCCTGCCGTCACCGATGCGGGGGCTCAGAGCCTCTCAGCTCCGGCAGCTCTCCATCAGATCGCGCATGAATGTCTCGCCGGCGGCGAGCTGCTCGAGCGTGATGAACTCGTCAGGCTGATGCGCCTGATCGATCGAGCCGGGGCCGCAGACGACCGTCGGCAGGCCGGCGCGCTGAAAATGTCCGGCCTCGGTCGCATAGGGCACGGCAATCGTGCTGTTGCGGCCGGCAAGCCGCATGGCGAGGGTCTCGGCGGTCGAGCCGGCATCGGGCGCAAGACCCGGCACATCCGATGTCATCACGGTCGTGATCGTCGAGGACGGCGCGGTCCGGTGCATGCGCGCGAGCACCGTCTCGGCATAGGCGGCGAAGCGATGCGGCACCTCGTCGGGGTCCGAACCCGGCAACGTACGCACCTCCCAGCCAAGCTCGCAGCGATCGGCCAGGATGTTGCGGGCGATTCCGCCATGGAGCTTGCCGACATGGACCGTGTCGTAGGGCGGATCGAAGCGATCTGCCGGGTCGGCCCGTTCCATCAGCTCCTGCGCCATCCGGTCAAGCTCGGCGGCGAGCAACGCCCCGGCATGGACGGCGCTGGCGCCGAGATGCGGCTTAGAGGAATGGGCGGCGAAGCCGGTGACGATCGTGTTGAAGGTGCGGATGCCCTTATGGGCGTCGGCAATTTCGAGCGAGGTCGGCTCGCCGACGATGACAGCGCGCGGCAGCGGCAGGTCGCGCCCCATGCGGGCAATGCCGTCCACCACGCCGAGGCAGGTAAGTTCCTCGTCATAGGACAGGAAGAGATGGATCGGCGTCGTCAGCCTGGCGGCCAGGAATTCCGGCACGAGGGCCAGTCCCAGCGCCACAAAACCCTTCATGTCGACGGCGCCTCGACCATAGGCCCTGCCATCGGCAATGCGCAGGGTGAAGGGGTCGCTCGACCAGGCCTGCCCCGCGACGGGCACGACATCGGTGTGGCCGGACAGGACGATGCCGCCACGATCGGCCGGGCCAATTGTGGCGAAAAGCGCAGCCTTGTCGCCCTCGGCATTGGGAATCCGGATCGAGGACACACCCCAACTCTCGAGATAGTCCGCAACGAAGGCGATGAGATCGAGATTGGACTTGGCGCTCACCGTGTCGAAGGCGACGAGGCGCGACAGCATTTCGAGCGGCGTGTAGCGCCGCGCGGCCGTGGTCGGAATGGTCAATGCAGAACCTTCTTCACATAGGGGGAATCGAGCGGAAACAGCGGCACCTCGACATCGAAGACCACACCATCCTCGCCCAGCATGGCGTAATAGCCACGCATCGAGCCGTCGGGCGTCATCAGCGGGCAGCCCGAGGTGTAGCTGAAGCTCTCGCCCGGCCGCAGCACCGGCTGCTTGCCGACGACGCCATCGCCGCGCACTTCATGGACCTCACCACGGCCATCGGTGATGAACCAGTGGCGGGTCATCAACTGCACGGTCTGTCGCGACTGGTTCACGATCTCGATCGTATAGGCCCAGAAATAGCGACCCTGCTCATGGGCGGATTCCCGTTCCATGAACTCGGGAACGGCGGTCACGCGCACGCCTCGGGTTTGCGCCTGATACATGCTCAGCGGCTCCGTGCCGTTGCGGTTCGCCGGCGGGCGGAATTGGGCCGGGAACGACGTCCCTGTTATGAACCGGCCGGCGGCAGCGTCAATCCCGAAGCCGCGCTGGCCAGTCCTGCGTCCGGCCCGGCGCGGCGGCGGGCAGAATGATTCCCGCATGGACAACCGCCCCGAAAACGGGCGATAGGACTGGCCCGCCTGGCCCTCATGCCAGGCTTCGCTAGCTCAGGCTGAACAGGTCCGACGCTCATGCTGCCCTTCCTGCCCGGCATCCAGCCCGACAGCCGCATCCGTGCCTTCATCGAAGAAGGTGTGATCAAGCTCGCGCGGCCGCCCGCAGAGGGCCAGATCCAGCCGGCCAGCCTCGACCTCAGGCTGGGCGACAAGGCCTATCGCGTCCGCGCCAGTTTTCTGCCCGGCCCGGGATCGACCGTCGCACGGCGGCTCGACCAGCTCGCCCTGCATGAGATCGACCTGACCAGGGGTGCTGTGCTCGAGACCGGCTGCGTCTATGTCGCCGAGCTGATGGAAGGGCTGGCGCTGCCCCAGGGCCTGCGCGCCGCGGCGAACCCGAAGAGCTCGACAGGACGGCTCGATGTCTTCACCCGCGTCATCACCGACCGGGCGCGCGAGTTCGATCTGGTCGAGGAAGGCTATGAGGGCCCGCTCTTCATCGAGATCTCGCCGCGCACCTTCCCCGTCCTGGTGCGCTCCGGCTCGCGGCTCTCGCAGATCCGCTTCCGCGCCGGCGATGCCCGGCTCGACGACCGGACGTTGGGCGAATTGCACGAGCGCGAGACCCTGGTCAGCGCGGCCACTCCCTCCTTCCAGAGCGGCGTTGCCGTCAGCGTCGATCTCGCCGGCTTCGACGGCCTCGTCGGCTATCGCGGCAAGCGCCATACCGCGCTCGTCGATGTCGACCGCGTCGGCGCCTATCGCGTCGCCGATTTCTGGGAGCCGATCCAGGCGGACGCCTCGCGCTCCCTGATCCTCGATCCGGACCAGTTCTATATCCTGGCTTCGAAGGAGGCGGTGCATGTGCCCCCGGACTATGCCGTCGAGATGACGCCGTTCGATGCGCTCGTCGGCGAGTTCCGCGTCCACTATGCTGGCTTCTTCGACCCCGGCTTCGGCCATGGCGGCGCCGGGGGCAAGGGCGCGCGCGCCGTTCTCGAGGTCCGCTCGCGCGACGTGCCCTTCATCATCGAGGACGGCCAGATCGTCGGTCGGCTGGTCTACGAGCACATGGCAGCACGCCCGGACGCCCTCTATGGCGCCGACCTGAAATCGAACTATCAGGGTCAGGCGCTCAAGCTCTCGAAGCATTTTCGCGACTGAGTGGATCGCAGGCTCCCATCCCGCACGATTGCCGGATGACACCCGCGCAGGAAGCCGCTATGAGATTCGTGTCCTCGCCGTTGATCTGCGGTCGCTGCGAGCGCATGCGGGCGTAGTTCAGTGGTAGARCGTCAGCTTCCCAAGCTGAATGTCGTCGGTTCGATCCCGATCGCCCGCTCCAAACCCTTTTTACGACAATTTGTTAGCGCGCTGTTTTTCGAGCAGAGCCGGTCGTTCGAACCCTCCGGCATGGCCTGGCTGGGAACGCTGGCGAGCATCTTAAATCGCGCCGCGCAGGCATCTCAGCCGGTGCGTTCGGCGATAGCGGTCCCTGCGGCCCAGCCTGATGACCACGCCCATTGGAAGTTGTAGCCGCCAAGCCAGCCCGTGACGTCAACCACTTCACCGATGAAGTACAGGCCCTCGACTGCCCTTGCCTCCATCGTCCGTGACTTCAGTCCGGACGTATCGACACCACCGAGCGTCACCTCCGCGGTCCGGTATCCTTCCGATCCGATGGGCATGACGTCCCAGCCCTGAATGGTCGAAGCGATCGCGGCCAGCTTCTTGTCGCTTGCGTCGCCGATGGGTCCCGTCCAACCATGGGCATCTGCGAGATAGGCGGCCAATCGCTTCGGCAGAATATCACCAAGCGTATTTGCGATGCTTCTGCGGCCGTTTTCCTGTTTGGAAGCGCGCAAGTCGGCGAACACGTCCTGCGTGGGCAGGAACGCGATCCTGATCGGCTCCTTCTCGCGCCAGTACGACGAGATCTGCAGAATCGCGGGGCCGGACAGCCCGCGATGCGTGAACAGCATCGCCTCATCGAATGTGGTCTTGCCGCACGAGACCCGCGCATCCGCGGCGACGCCGGCAATCTCGCGAAACCCGGCAAGGACATCTTCACCGAAAGTCAGCGGCACCAGGGCCGGGCGCGTTTCCGTCACCGCCAAACCAAACCGGCCGGCAATCTGATAGCCAAGGCTGGATGCCCCCATTTTCGGGATGGATTTTCCTCCGGATGCGACGACAAAATGCCGGCACCGAATTTTTGCAGCCCCATCGCCGGCAAGCGTGATCGCAAAGCCGTCATCTGCCCGCTCAAGGCTTTCCAGTGTGGTTCTGAGGCGCAATTCGCATACCGCGCGCGCCATCTCATCCATCAGCATTGCGATGATATCCTTGGCGGAATCATCGCAGAAGAGCTGCCCGAGCGTCTTTTCGTGATAGGCAATGCCGTGTTTTTCGACCAACGCAACGAAATCATGCTGCGTGTATCGGCCAAGCGCAGATTTTGCGAAATGTGGGTTGTTCGACAGAAAATTCCGCGCGCTCGTGCCGATATTGGTGAAGTTGCAGCGACCCCCGCCTGAAATGCGGATTTTTTCGCCGGGTGCTTTGGCCTGATCGACGATGAGAACACGCCCGCCGCGTGATGCGGCATGGATCGCGCACATCATTCCAGCGGCACCCGCGCCCAGGATGACAGTGTCGAAACGCTCAATTGGCATCGAATGCTGCTAGCCCCAGACCAGCCCTGACGGGCATTGCGCGGCATTTCGGATGACATCGCGCTACACTCGGCTTCGGGTAGATGATCCAGGACCGTCCATCAACAGATGCGACGGGAAACGAGCGTTCTATCGCGGCCCGGCAATCCTGTCGGCCTATCCGCCTGGGAGCGAGGAAGAGAGATTCGACGTCATAGAACTGCTCCCCAAGCCCAATACCGCCCGTTCGATCCCGATCGCCCGCTCTCGTCTCCTTGCACTCCCCCTGCGTCACGGTTGCCGCTTCCGGCCTCAGCCTGGCACGGCTATGCTCCCGGTCATGACGCAATCGGACCAGACAGCCGCCGAGCATGAGGCCGAGGCCTCGCGGACCGGGCTATGGCTGCTCGGCGGCGGCGCTTTTGCGCTGCTGCTGACCGGACTGCTGCTCTGGTGGCGCGAGGGCGACCGGCTCTTCACCGACGGCCTCATCGCCGCCATCGTTGCCTGTTTCTGAGGCGCCCCTGCGCCGTCCGAGTTTTTTCGAGGATCCCTGTGAACCGTCGCCTCATCCTGCCTCTCGTGGTCTTCCTGGCCGGCGCAGTCGCCCTGGCGGCTGCCGCGATCCTGACTTTCAGCCCGGTGCGTCAGGGCCAGAGCGCGACCTCGAGTGTCGGCGGCCCCTTCACGCTGACGACGGCTGAAGGCAAGCCGCTGACCGACGTCGATCTGCGCGGCGCACCCTTCCTCGTCTTCTTCGGCTTCACCCATTGCCCCGATATCTGCCCGACCAAGCTCTTCGAGATTTCCGAGACCCTGCGCGCCGCCGGCCCCAAGGGCGAAAAGCTGCGCGCGCTGTTCATCAGCGTCGACCCTGAGCGTGACACGCCGGAGGTGCTGAAGAGCTATCTTGGCAGCTTCGACCCGCGCATCGTCGGCCTGACCGGCGACCGCGCCGCGATCGACGCCACGATCAAGGCCTATCGTGCCTACTCCAAGAAGGTGCCGCTCAAGGAAGGCGATTACACAATGGATCACACCGCGCTCGTCTATCTCATGGACAAGAAGGGCGGTTTCGTCGGCGCCTTCAATATCGAGCGGCCGCCGGCGGAAGCGGCGGCGGAATGGCTCAGGCATCTGTGAGGCTGCGATAGCGCGCAATCCGCGCGCCTTTGGTTCGTCTTGCTCGCGCCCCGAGGGGATAGCACCGGCGCCCCCACGGACCACGGGTGAGGCCGAAGCGAGCAGGAAGCCGGCGGGCAAGCCGCGCGGGGCCTCTGCTCCGCTGAATCGACAGGAGCGGCGCGCTTTCCGCTCAGCTCTGGGGAATGAGCGTGACGCCCGAATTTGCAAAGGAGAGCCCGACCTCGCTGCCATAGGGCAGCAGATCGCGCCCACCCGGCTGGACGACGAAGAGCTCGCCGACCTCGGTCTCGATCATCAGATCAAGGTGGTTGCCGAGATAGGCGCATTTGCGGACGGTGCCGCGCAGACCCGGCCCGGAGGCAGGTCCCATCAACAGGCTTTCGGGCCGGATCGCCGCCCGGGCCGGCCCGGCCACGAGGCCACGCGCCGGCAATGTCACCTTTGCGGAGCCGATCATCACATCGGCGATGCCTTCGGACACCTCCGCGATCGTGACTGCGACCATGTTGGCATCGCCGATGAAGTCGGCGACGAAGGGGTTGGCCGGCTCCTCATAGAGTTCGCGGGGCGAGCCCTCCTGCGCGATCCGGGCATTCGACATCACGATGATGCGGTCGGAGACGGCGAGCGCCTCCTCCTGGTCATGGGTGACATAGGCAACCGTCAGATTGAGGCTCTGCTGCAGCTCGCGGATCTCCTCCCGCACCTTGCGGCGCAGCTTGGCGTCGAGATTCGACAATGGTTCGTCGAAGAGCAGCACCTGCGGCTCGAGCACCAGCGCGCGCGCCACGGCGACGCGTTGCTGCTGTCCGCCCGAGAGCTCGGACGGGTAGCGCTTCTCAAAACCCTTGAGGCCGACGAGGGCGAGCTTGGTCAGCGCCATGTCCTGCGCCTCGGCCTTCGGGAGCCCCTTCACCAGCGGCCCGTAGGCGGCATTCTCCAGCACGCTCATATGCGGAAACAGCGCATAGGACTGGAAGACCATGCTGACGTCACGGTCGGCAGCCGAGAGCCGCGTGACATCCTTGCCGCCGATCAGGACCTGGCCTTCGCTCGCGATCTCAAGTCCGGCGATCATGCGCAAGGTCGTGGTCTTGCCGCAGCCGGAGGGGCCGAGCAGGGTCACCAGCTTTCCCGGCTCGATCGTGAAGCTGATATTGTCGACGGCAGTCACCGCGCCATAGCGCATGCTGACATTGCGGAATTCGACTGAGGCAGGTCCCGCCTTGGCCATGAGAGGTGCTGCTCCTTACTTGACGGGCTGTGCGGCGGATGTGGCGAGCGGGATCGCGCTGCGCCGTCCGAGCTTGCGCTCGCCGACGCCGAGCTGGATCAGGGCGATACCAACGGCCATGACCACGATCAGCACCGAGGAATAGGCAATGGCGAGCCCGAACTCGCCGGCCTCGACGCGCCCGACGATATAGGCCGTCGCCAGGTTGTACTCGGCGGAGACCAGGAAGATCACCGCGCTGACCGAGGTGATGCTGCGCACGAAGCTATAGACCAACGCGGAGACGAGCGCAGGGCGCAGCAAGGGCAGCACCACGCGCCAGAGCGTGGTGAAGCTGCGTGCCCGCAAGGTGATCGAAGCCTCGTCCAGGCTCTTGTCGATCTGCGACAAGCCGGCGATGCCGGAACGGACGCCGACGGGCATGTTCCGGAAGACGAAGGCGATGATCAGGATCAGCCCGGTCCCAGTGATCTCGACCGGCGGCACGTTGAAGGCGAGGATATAGGCGACGCCGAGCACCGTGCCGGGGATGGCGAAGCTCAGCATGGTGGTGAATTCGAGCACGTGGCGGCCGCGGAACTGCTGCCGCATCAACAGATAGGCGGTGAGCAGGCCGAGCACCGCCGTCAGCGGGGCCGAGATCGCCGCGACCTTCAGCGTCGTGAACAGCGAATCCCACGCCGCACCCTCGAAGAATATTCCACGGCTGAAATCGATGGCGAAACCGGTGCGGTAATGCTCCAGCGTCGGCGTGTGGTCGCGGCCCATGGTCTTCACGAAACCACCCATCAGGATGATCACGTAGATCACGAAGGTCAGCGCCACCCAGGGCACGATCACCAGTGCGGAGACGAAGGTGACCGGCTTCGGCAGTTTTGCCGGCAGGCCGGAATCACCCTTGCCGGTGACGGTCGTATAGGATTTGCCGCCGAGCCAGCGCTGCTGGACCCAGAAGGCGCCGAGCGTGAAGACGAGGAGCACCATCGCGAGCACCGCCGCCTGCCCCTGATTATGAGCGGCGCCGACCACGGCGAAGAAGATCTTGGTCGACAGCACCTCGAAATTGCCGCCGAGCACCAGCGGATTGCCGAAATCGGCCATGCTCTCGACGAAGCCGAGCAGGAAGGCATTGGCGAGGCCGGGCTTGAGCAGCGGCCAGGTCACCGTTCGGAAGGTCGCCCAGCGCTTGGCGCCCAGCGTCTGCGAGGCCTCCTCCAGGCTGGGGCTGATGCCCTGCACGACCCCGATCAGGACGAGGAATGCGATCGGCGCGAAGGCCAGGACCTGCGCCAGCAGCACGCCGGGCAGCCCGTAGATCCAGCGCGAGCGCGGAATCGAAAACCAGTCATAGAGCAGCCCGGAGACCACGCCGGAGCGGCCGAAGAGCAAAATCAGCGCGAGACCGATGACGAAGGGCGGCGTGATGATCGGCAACACGGTGAGCGCGCGCATCACACGTTTGCCGGGCATGCGCGTCCGCAGCACGAGCAGCGCGCAGGCAAGCCCGAGCAGCGTCGTGATGACGCCGGTCAGCACGGCAAGGATCAGCGTGTTCCAGGCGACGCCGCAATTGGTGTTCGCGGTGACGCAGCCAAGTCCCCAGATCGAGGAATCGAACAGGCGCGCGACGAAGATGCCCGGCGCGAAGGCGCCGGCCTGATCGACAAGCGCGCTTTGCAGGATCGTCGCCACCGGGAAGAAGATGAAGAGCCCGATCAGCAGGACGATGATGCCGATCGAGCTGGTGGTGAAGATGTCGCCCCGGCAGAAGCCGCGATAGGCGAGCCCATGACAGAGCAGCAGCAGGAGCGAAAGCACCGTCAGGAAGGCGCCGAAGCCCATGCCGCCCTGAGCCGCGCCGTTGCCGCCGAGCAACGCTGCGAGCCAGGGGATACCCTGGCCCTGCAGCGTGATGGCAAAGCCCTGCGCGAAGAACAGGACCATGCCGGTCAGCCCCGCCCAGATCAGCGTCCTGCCGACCGCAGCACTCTCGCTGCGGCCGAGCAGCAGCGTCACGGCCAGCAGCGCCACGCCAACCGGCAGCAGCCAGGGGGCCGTTCCGGACAGGGCCAGCGCGAGCGCCGTGCCGACCTTGCCGAACGGATACCCCGCGAGCCAGCCGAACTGGCTGAGACTGACGCCGTCAGGCAGGTACCAGGGAATGACCGCATAGCCGAGCCAGCCGAGCAGCAGGACGAGCCGTGTCGCAGGACGCATCGCAGGGGATCTCTTCAGAGCGCTGGACGGAAAATTACTTCGGCAGCGCCTTGACCTCCTTGTCCCACTTCGTCAGCAGCCGCGTCCGCTCCGCGGACGAGCCGTATTTGACGAAGTCGTAGTCGATCATCTTCATCTCGGACATCTTCGGCGCCTGCGGAGGCACCGTCGAGTTCTTGTTGGAGGGGACCTGATAGGACTTGGCGGGAGCCGCCAGCGCCTGAGCCGCCGGGGTCAGCGCCCAGTCATAGAACTTCTTGGCGTTGTCGAGATTGCGCGCGCCCTTGATGATCGACATCGAGCCGATTTCGTAGCCGGTGCCCTCGCAAGGCGCGACCGCCTTGATCGGATCTCCCTGGACCGCGAAGACGACCGCGTCGTGGATGAAGACGATGCCGACGGCGGTTTCGCCGAGGCTCGCGGCCTTGGCGGGGGCGGCGCCCGACTTGGTGTACTGGCTGACGTTCTTGTGCAGCTTCTTGAGATAGTCGAAGCCCTTCTCCTCGCCCATCAGCTGGACCACGGTCGCAAGCAGGTTATAGGCCGTTCCCGAGGAGTTCGGATCGGCGACCTGGACGTCGTCCTTGAGCTTCGGATCAAGCAGGTCAGCCCAGCATTTCGGCTCGTTCAGGCCCTTCTGCTTGATCTGCTGGGTGTTGAAGCCGAAGCCGAGAGCGCCGGCGTAAATGCCGACGGAGCGCTTCTGAGCCGCCTTCCACTGCGACAGCGCCCAGTCGTGAAGGTCCTTGTTGACCGGCGATTCATATTCGAGGGTCAGCCCTTCCTCGGCAGCCTGGAGATGGGGGTCACCCGTGCCACCCCACCAGATATCGCCGCGCGGATTGGCCGATTCCGCCTTGAGCTGGGCATAGATCTCGCCCGCCGATTTGCGGGTCATCGCGACCTTGATCCCCGTATCGCGCTCGAACGCGGTCGACATGGCGCGGCACCATTCCTCCTGGACGCCGCAATACATGACGAGTGCACCCTGGGCCTGTGCGGGGGCCGCCGCAAAAGCAGCCCCGCTGGCCAGCGCTGCCAGGACCCCGGTCCGGAGCCATTGAAATCCCTGCATGTCATCCTCCCGTTACGTGTCGTTCTTGGTCTTGTTATTGGCTTGATAGTGACGTGTTGCCGGCAAAGATCAATCGCTCGCCTGCCGGCTCCCGATCTGCGTGACCTGTTCGAGTTCGCGGCGAAGCCCCGGCGTGCAGCACAGGATCGGGTTGCCTTTGGCAATACCGTCCCCGCTGAAGAAATCGCTGACATAGGCGCCGGCTTCGGCTGCGATCACGACACCGGCCGCAACATCCCATGCGTTGATGTGGAGTTCGGCATAGGCCTCCGTCCGGCCATTCGCGACATGGGCCAGGCCGAGCGCGCCGGAGCCACCGCGCTTCACCGAGGCGCCTGCGGCGTAGCCACGCCCGATCATCGCGACATAGCGTTCGGCCGGGATGCGCGTCGACCAGCCCAGTTCGACATAGGCGCGCTTGATATCGGTCTGCCCCGACACCTTGATCGCCTCGCCATTCAGGGTCGCGCCTTGCCCCTTGCGTCCGACATAGATCTCGCCCAGCGCCGGCGCAGAGAGAATGCCGATTTCGGGAACGCCGTTCAGCAGAAAACCGATCGAGATGCACCAGTTGCGGTCGCCGCGGGCGAAATTCGAGGTGCCGTCGATCGGGTCGATGATCCAGACCGCGTCCGAGGCTTCGCCGCCACCCTCTTCGCCGATGATCGCATCCTGCGGGAACATCACGGCAAGGCGCTGCCGCAGGAAATCCTCGACAGCACCATCGGCGACGGTGAGCCAGTCCTGGGCGCCCTTCATGGTGACGCCAAGGCTTTCGCTCTTGTTGAAATAGTCGAGCGCCATGAAGCCGGCCTGCTGGACGAGGCCCAGCACGGCATATTGGCGCAGATCGAGTTCAGCGGGCGTCATGTTCAGATCGCCCCGAGATCGACAGCGACCGGCTTGCCGCTGCGAGCGGATTCGGTCGCCGCATCGGCCAGGATCTGTGCCTTCAGGCCATCTTCTCCGGAGGGCAGGGGCGCCGTCTTGCCCTTCAGGGCGGCGACGAAGGCATCGAGTTCGGCGCGATAGGCGGCGGCATAACGCTCGAGGAAGAAATTCTGCACCGGGTCAGCCCGGAAGCCGGCGCCGGTTGCGATCTCGACCGTGGTCTCGTGGATATTGCCGGCCCGCAGCATGCCCTTCGAGCCATGGACTTCGATGCGTTGGTCGTAGCCATAGCTGGCGCGGCGCGAATTCGAGATCTGCGCGATCTTGCCTGACGCCGTGCGCATCAGAACCGCAGCCGTATCGACATCGCCGGCCTGCCCGATCGCCGGATCGACCAGCGCCGAACCGAGCGCGAAGACCTCGACGGGCTCTTCGGCGAGGAGGAAGCGGGCCATGTCGAAATCATGGATCATCATGTCGCGGAACAGGCCGCCCGAGCGCTTGACATAGTCGACCGGCGGCGGCGAGGGGTCGCGCGAGATCACGCTGACGATCTCGATCGCGCCCGCCTCTCCGGCCCGCAGGCGGTTCTGGAGCGCAGCGAAACTCGGGTCGAAGCGCCGGTTGAAGCCGATCATCAGCGGCCTGCCGGTCTTGGCGACGGTCTTGAGGCATGCCCTGATGCGCTCGGCGTCGAGATCGACCGGCTTTTCGCAGAACACCGCCTTGCCGGAGGCGACGGCGGCCTCGATCAGATCGGCATGGGTGTCGGTCGGCGTGCAGATCAGGACCGCATCGAGCGTCGTGTCGGCGAGAATCGCGTCGAGACTGGCAACTGTCGCGCCGGTCTCGGCTGCCAGCGAGGCCGCCGCATCCGCAAAGGCGTCCGCAACCGAAACCAGCGTCGCGTCCTTGCGCGCCGCAAGGTTCAACCCATGAATGCGTCCGATCCGGCCCGCACCCAGCAATCCCATGCGCATCGTCATATGTCCTGTCGTCAAGGCTGTGGCTGCGGCAGGGTTACTGCCGCGCTCCAAGAATCGTCTGGTCGAAATCGATGTTCGAGCCAGTCATCAGACCAGATTCGGCCGAGGCCAGATAGGCGACGGCGCGGGCGACCTCTTGCGGGTCGAGCAGGCGGCCGAAGGGCTGGCTCGCGGCAGCCTGATCGAGCCAGCCATCCTGCGCGTCATGGCGCAACCGCATGATCGCGTCTTCGCCCGGCGTCGCCATCCAGCCGATATTCAGTCCATTGACCCGGATACGGTGCGGCAGGAGCCCGAAGGCGGCGTTGCGGGTCAGCGTCGCCAGCGCCCCCTTGGAGACGCTGTAGGCGCTCAGGAATGGCTGGCCGCCATGCGCTGACATCGACTGGATGTTGACGATGGCGCCCGCGATCCCGAGCCGGCACATCAGCTCGGCGGCGCCCTGGATCAGAAAGAACGGCGCACGCAGATTGACCGCCATGATGCGCTCATAGAGCTCGGGCGTCGTCTCCAGGATGGAGCCGCGCTCCGTGTCGCCGGCGGCGTTCACCAGGATGTCGAGACGACCGAACGCCGCCTCGGCGGCCGGAACGATTGACTTGACCTGATCGAGATCGGAAAGATCGGCGGCGTGGAAACGAACATCGCAGCCAGCATTGCGAAGATCGCGGGCAACGGCCTCGCCGCGCTCGCGATTGCGGCCGGTCAGCAGCAGGGAAGCAATCCCGCGCGCCTGGAACTCGCGGGCGACGGCTTCGCCAAGCCCCTGGCTGCCTCCGGTCACGATGGCGGCCTTGCCGGTCAGATCCCGACCGAATTCGTTCTTCCCTGACACCTGACGCCACGCTCCCCAGCGAAATTTTGATATGAATGGATTGTCTTTGTCTGATTTTGGAATAAACATTCCGCCGATCAGCGCTTGAAGTCAAGGCGCTTTAACGGAACCGGCATGTCATCAGGATCACAGCCTCAGCCCACGGACAGGCCGGAATTCGACCGTTTCGTCGCTTTGCTGCGGGAACGGCGGCCATCCCTGCCGAAGCGACTGAAGCAAGTCGCGGATCATGCGCTTGCCCATCTCGACGACATGGCCTTCGGCTCCACCGCGCAGATCGCGGAAAAGGCCGGCGTGCAGGCCTCGACGCTGGTGCGTTTCGCACAGGCGCTCGACTATTCCGGCTTTAGCGAACTCCAGGAGGTGTTTCGCTCGCGACTGCGCCGGCATGCCGCCGATCACCGCGCGCGCCTGGCAGCCCTGCGAACGGCAGGAACAGGCTCGGGGGGCGGCGCAGCCCTGCTCGACGGCTTCATTCAGGCGAGCGAAGCGTCGCTTGCCCAGCTCAGGGCGGCTGTCAGGCCCGACCAGCTGGAAGAGGCGGCTGCCTTGCTGGCCAGGGCGCAAACCATCGTCCTCGTCGGCGTGCGACGCATGTTCCCGGTGGTGTCCTACCTCGCCTATGCCTTCGGCAAGCTCGGCATCAGGGCGGTGCTGGTCGACCATGTCGGCGGCCTCGGCCAGGAGCAGGCCGCCTTGGCCGGCCCAGCCGACGCCATTCTGGCGATCAGTTGCGCGCCCTACACCACTGCCACGGTCGAGATCGCTGCCGCCGCCCATCAGCGCGGCATCCCGGTGTTGGCCCTGACCGACAGCCCGCTCAGCCCGCTCGCCGAAAACTGTGATCTCTGGCTCGATGTCGCGGAGGCGGATTTCGGCGCATTCCGCTCGATGGCGGCCAGCTTCACCCTGGCGATGGCGCTCGCGGTCGCTACTGCCGAACACGCCGGCGTCAGCGCCGATCCCGATCTCGCAGGTTAGTGCGGAAGGCCGAAGCTCCATGCCCGTCGCCCCTCAGCTCGACGTCATCACGATTGGCCGCTCCTCGGTCGATCTCTACGGCCAGCAAATCGGCGGCCGGCTTGAAGACATGGGCAGCTTCCTCAAGGCGGTCGGTGGCTGCCCGACCAATATCGCAATCGGCACCGCCCGCCTGGGCCTCAAATCGGCCGTGATCACCCGTGTCGGCGACGAGCAGATGGGCCGCTTCATCCGCGAACAGCTGGAGCGGGAGGGCGTCGAGACGAGCGGCGTGATCACCGACCCCAAGCGGCTGACCGCACTCGTCATCCTCGGCGTCCGCGACGAGAAGACCTTCCCGCTGATCTTCTACCGCACCGACTGTGCCGACGCCGCATTGCAGGAAAGCGAGATCGACGAGGCCTTCATTTCCTCCGCCAGGGCGATCGTCGTCACCGGCACGCATTTCGCCATTCCCAACGCCGCCGCGGCTCAGAAGAAGGCGATCGCGCTCGCCCGCAAGCATGGCCGCAAGGTCGTGTTCGATGTCGACTATCGGCCCAATCTCTGGGGACTTGCCGGGCACCAGGCCGGTGAGGAGCGCTATATCCGCTCCGAGACGGTGACCGAGCATCTCCAGGCGATCCTGCCCGATTGCGACCTGATCGTCGGCACGGAGGAAGAGCTCCACGCCGCCGGCGGCTCGGAGGATACGCTTCAGGCCATCCGCACGATCCGGTCCCTGAGCGCCGCGACGATCGTTTGCAAGCGCGGGCCGATGGGCTGCGTGGTATTTCCCGGCGCGATCCCCGCCTCGCTCGAAGACGGAATCAAGGGCCCCGGCTTTCCGGTCGAGGTCTACAACGTGCTCGGCGCCGGCGACGCCTTCATGTCCGGCTTCCTGCGCGGCTGGCTGCGCGACGAGCCGCTTGCGACCTGCTGCGCCTTTGCCAATGCCTGCGGCGCCTTCGCCGTCTCCAGGCTGCTGTGCTCGCCGGAAAGCCCGACCTTCCCCGAGCTGCAATATTTCCTTGCTCATGGTTCGCCGCACCGGGCGCTGCGCCGGGACGCCGAGATCAACCATGTGCATTGGGCGACGACGCGCCTGCCGCAGCCCGCGGGCGTGATGGCGCTCGCCATCGATCATCGGGCGCAGCTCGAGGAGATGGCCGACGCGGCAGGCGTGCCGCAGGAGCGGATCACCCATTTCAAGACGCTTGCGGTGAAGGCGGCCGCCCGGGTCGCCGAAGGACGCCCTGGCTTTGGCATGCTGGTCGACGGCATCCATGGCCGCGAAGCCCTGTTCCGGGCGGAGGATCACGGCTTCTGGATCGCCCGCCCCCTCGAACTCCCCGGCTCGCGCCCACTCGCGCTGGAGACCGACGCGACAGGGTCTCTCGGCGCCACCCTGGCCGAGTGGCCGGTCAGCCATGTCGCCAAATGCCTGTGCTTCTACCATCCGGATGACCCCGAGGCTCTCAGGAGTGCGCAGGAGCAGGTACTGAAGCGCGTCGCCCTCGCCTGTCGACAGGTCGGGCGGGAATTGCTGGTCGAGATCATTGCCTCGAAGCACGGACCGGTTGCTGACGACACGGTTGCTCGGGTGATGACGCGACTCTACGCCATCGGCATCAAGCCCGACTGGTGGAAGCTCGAGGGCCAGCCCTCCCCGGCTGCATGGCGCGAGATCGATGCGGTCATCGCGGGCCATGACCCCTATTGCCGCGGCGTGTTGCTGCTCGGGCTCGACGCGCCGGAAGAGACGGTCGCGCAGGCCTTCCGGGCAGCGCAGGGCTCGGCATCGGTCAAGGGATTCGCCGTCGGCCGCACGATTTTCGGTGAAGCGGCGCGCGGCTGGCTTGCCGGCGGACTCGACGATGAGGCCGCAACGACGATGATGGCAGAACGCTTCGCCAGGCTGGTCGCAGCCTGGCAGGAACGCTGAGGAACTCCCAATGGGTACGATCCGCCTCACCATGGCGCAGGCGCTGACACGCGCCATGCAGGCACAGAAGACGGTGATCGACGGCAAGACCGTGCCGATCTTCGCGGGCGTCTGGGCCATCTTCGGGCACGGTAATGTCGCCGGGCTCGGAGAGGCGCTGCATGCCGCTCGCGACACGCTGCCGACCTATCGCGCCCATAACGAGCAGGCCATGGCGCATGCTGCTATCGCCTTCGCCAAAGCTTCGCGCCGGCGCCAGATGATGGCGGTGACGAGCTCGATCGGACCCGGTGCCACCAACATGGTCACGGCCGCCGCCGTCGCGCATGTCAACCGCCTGCCGCTGCTGCTGTTGCCGGGCGATGTCTTTGCCGGGCGCCTGCCGGACCCGGTGCTGCAGCAGATCGAGGATTTCGGCGACGGCACGGTCTCCGCCAATGACTGCTTTCGCCCGGTCTCGCGCTATTTCGACCGGCTGACACGGCCGGAGCAGCTGATGCCGGCCTTCGAGCGGGCCATGGCCGTCCTGACCGATCCGGCCGAATGCGGGCCGGTGACGCTGGCGCTCTGCCAGGACGTGCAGGCCGAAGCCTATGACTATCCCGAGAGTTTCTTTGCCGAGCGGCTCTGGACGCCACGCCGCCCACGCCCGGACGAGCAGGAGCTGGTCGAGGCCGTCAGACTGCTCAAGGCGGCGAAGAAACCACTCGTCATTGCCGGCGGCGGCGTACTCTATAGCGAGGCCGAAGCCGCGCTCGCCGAATTCTGCGAGGCGCACGGCATTCCCGCCGCTGAGACGCAGGCCGGCAAGAGCAGCCTCGGGGCAACCCACAGGCTCAATCTCGGCGCCATCGGCGTCACCGGCACGGCCGCCGCCAATGCGCTGGCGCGCGAGGCCGATCTGGTCCTGGCCGTCGGCACGAGGCTGCAGGATTTCACCACCGGCTCCTGGGCACTCTTCGCCAACCCGGCCTGCCGGATCGTCGGGCTGAACACGCAGGCCTTCGATGCCGGCAAGCACCGCGCGCTTCCGCTGGTCTGCGATGCCCTGGCCGGCCTCTCCGAGCTGGCTACCGCACTGGCGGGACATCGCGCTCCGGCGGCATGGACGGAGCGGGCGGAATCCGAGGGCAAGACCTGGCTTGGCCTCGCCGCGCGCTACACCGATCCCGGCAACCAGCCCCTGCCGAGCGATGCGCAGGTGATCGGCGCCGTGCAGCGCTGGAGCGAGCCGTCCGATGTCGTGCTCTGCGCCGCCGGCGGACTGCCCGGCGAGTTGCACAAGCTCTGGCAGGCCGGCGCGCCCGGCGGCTACCACATGGAATACGGCTATTCCTGCATGGGCTACGAAATCGCCGGCGGGCTCGGCGTCAAGATGGCCGATCCGAGCCGCGAGGTCGTCGTCATGGTCGGCGACGGCTCCTATCTGATGATGAACTCCGAGATCGCAACCTCGGTGATGCTCGGCCTGAAGCTGACGATCGTCCTGCTCGATAATCGCGGCTACGGTTGCATCAACCGGCTACAGAATGCGACGGGCGGCGCCTCCTTCAACAACCTGCTGCGCGACACCCGCCACGAGACGCTGCCCGCAATCGATTTTGCCGCGCATGCCGCTTCACTCGGTGCCGTCGCCGCGAAGGTCGGCAGCCTCGCCGAACTGGACGAAGCGCTGCGTGCAGCCCGCGCGCATGCGTGCACCACCGTCGTGGTGATCGATACCGACCCGCTCGCCTCGACCGATGCCGGCGGCCACTGGTGGGATGTCGCGGTGCCGGCAACCTCCGCGCGCGCCGAAGTCCGGCAGGCGCGTGAGCGTTATGAGACCGCGCTGAAGTCACGCCCCTGATCCCGAAGGACACTTATCCATGCCCATCCGAATTGGTGCCAACCCGATTGGCTGGTCGAATGACGATCTCCAGGAGATCGGCGGCGCGACATCGCTCGAAACCTGCCTCGCCGAGGCGCGTGAAGCCGGCTTCACCGGCATGGAGCTTGGTCACAAGTTCCCACGGCAGCCGGCAGCCCTGAAGGCGGCTCTCGCCCCCTTCGGCATGGACTGCATCTCGGGCTGGTATTCAGCTGAACTGCTTCAGCGCGACGCCGACGAGGAGATGCGCCATCTGCGGCCGCATCTCGATCTGCTCAAGGCCATGGGCTCGACCGTGCTGGTCTTCGCCGAGACCTCGAATGCGATCCATGGCGACCGCTCGAAGCCGCTCTCGCAGCGCCCCGTGATGAGCGCGCAGGACTGGGCCGAGTTCGGCCGCCGGATCACGCAGGTTGCCGAGCGCACGCTGAGCGAAGGCGTCCGGCTGGTCTATCATCACCACATGGGCACGATCGTGCAGAGCGAAGCCGATATCGACGCCTTCATGGCGGCGACGGGCCCTGCCGTGCATCTCCTGCTCGACACCGGCCATGCCACCTGGGGTGGCTCGGACCCAGCCGCGCTCGCCGCGCGCTATCGCGAGCGGATCAGCCATGTCCACGCCAAGGACGTGCGCGCGCATGTCATGGCGCAGGCCGCGGCGGAAGGCTGGAGCTTCCTTGATGCCGTGCTCGGCAAGGGCAGCGATCTCGGCATCTATACCGTGCCGGGCGACGGGATGGTCGATTACCCCGCCGTGTTCCGCGCATTGCCGGGCTATTCCGGCTGGGTCGTGGTCGAAGCCGAGCAGGATCCGGAAAAGGCCCATCCGCTGACCTATGCGAAGAAGGGCGTCGCCCATCTCAAGCACAGCCTGAAGGAGGCCGGGCTCGTCTGAGGCCCGGATGCGCCATGTCGAAGCTGCTCGTCAAACCATCCGCCCCAGATCAGGACGGCCGCATCCATCATGTCACCCCGGAATCGGCCGGCTGGGGCCATGTCGGCTTCGAAGTCTACCGGCTCGCCGACGGCCAAGTGCTTGACCGGGAGACCGGAGACCGGGAGGTCTGCGTCGTCCTGCTGTCCGGAAAGGCCGCAGCCATGGCCGGGGGCACCGATTTCGGCATCATTGGCGGTCGGTCCTCCCCGTTCGAACCCGACCCCTGGTCGCTCTATGTACCGGCCGGATTGTGCTTTGCCGCGACGGCGCAGGGCCCCTGCGAGCTGGCGATCTGCTCGGCGCCGGGAAAACCGGGTTCAAAACCCCGGGTGATCGCGCCAGGGGATGTCGGCTGCATGACGCGCGGCAGCGGTACGAACACCCGCCATGTCCGCAATATCCTGCCGGAGACCGAGCCCGCCGAAGGGCTGCTCGTCGTCGAGGTGATCACCCCGTCAGGCAACTGGTCGAGCTATCCGCCGCACAAGCACGACCAGGACAGGCTGCCGCAGGAATCGCTGCTGGAGGAGACCTATTACCACCGGCTCTCGCCGCCCCAGGGCTTTGCGCTGCAGCGCGTCTATACCGACGACCGTTCGCTCGATGAGACGCTCTGCGCCGAGGACGGCGATGTCGTGCTGGTGCCAAGGGGCTATCATCCGGTCGCAGCACCGCACGGCTACGAGCTCTATTATCTCAACGTGATGGCGGGTCCGAAGCGGGTTTGGAAGTTCGCCAACGATCCGGCCCATGAGTGGATCGTCAAGCCCTGAACGGTCAGGCGCGGCGGGTCGCGCGAGTGCAATCCGCCGCTTTGCGATGCCCCGGCGCTCAGCGGCGTTTCCGGATTTCCCGCAAGCGTTCGATATCGGCGCAGAGACGCTCGGCGATCTCCGGGGGATATCCACGCAGCACCCGGCCCCGTTCCAGCGAGGGTAGCCACAGCAGATAATCGACATCCCGCTCGTGGCACCATTCCGGCGAAGAAATCGCGACCATCTGCCCGGCCAGATCAGACCAGATCATGCGTTCCCCGCCGCCATTATCCTTGGTCATGCCCAGCCCCCCGCTGGATATTCAGAACAGCGTTACCTGATGTTTGTTCCAATCACCTAGTATTTTGGCCATTCTAATTCTTGCGTTGCTCCTCTCTCAGAGAGTCTGACGTGATATTTCTCAATAATACTTGATATTCCGAAACCCTGAATTCCGCGACCGGCCCCATCGGCAATCACAGATCCGCCGCAAGTCGGGACCCTTCCAAAATATACGACCCAAAGACCCCGAGAACGATTTTCACAGTACAAATAAATCATAACATCGGTAAAATACCAGAGGATCATCTGACTGGATCGCTGAAGATGGCTTGGGGTCTCTTTTCAGATACTCCCGCCCTTCGGCGGAAGCTACGGGCCAACACGACTTGCACTCGCCTGAGAGGGTCGTCGCGCGCGGCCGCCGACATTACGCCATGGCCGGCATGACCCTTGGCCAGTCCAGCATCTCCCTTGCGTAACGATCTCGTGAGGAAGACCATCACCAGGCGATCGCGAGCGCCCTTGCGTCCCGCGTCACGTTGAAATATCCTCACTTGTAGATTTTATAACTATCACCCGAGCAATGCCCCGATCCGAGCGATCCACTTCCCCCAGCCCGGCTCCGCGCCCTCGCGGTCGGCGGCTCAAGGACCAGATGTCGGGCCGCGAGGCTTTGCTTCTCGCTGCGACGAGCGCCTTTGCGCGTCATGGCTATGACAGCGTCGATCTGCGCAGCCTGGCCGCGGCCGCCAAGGTCGACCCCGGGCTGGTGCGTGTGCATTTTGGCGGCAAGGAGGGGCTCTGGCTCGCGAGCATCGACCATGTCGCCTCGTATACGACGCAGCTGCACGCCGAGATCCGACGCCTGACGGCCGAGACACGCCCGCTCAGGGACCGAGTGACCGATGCCATCCGCCTGACGGTGCTTTTCCATTTCAGCCACCCGGAACTCGGCCTCTTCATCGCGCAGCAGGCGAGGGAGAGCGGGGCGCGACTGGCCGCATTGAAGGAACTCCTGCTTCGTCCCGCGCTCGATGCCTTCTTACCGCTTCTCGATCAGGCGGTTCGCGAAGGTGTCACGCATGCGAGCGACCCCTTCATCGCCTTCTCGATTCTCGCCGGCGCATTCTTCTGGCCCTCGACCGCGCCCGACCTCGTTCAATCCCTGTCCGCGAGCCCGATGGATCGCGGACAGTTTCAGGAGCATTTCCTTGAGAATCTCGTCGCCGTATTCCTGTCCAAGCCTGACTAGAGGGAGGACACCCCTGCCTCATGCCCCCGCAAAGACGATGAAGGCTGCCCGCGCTTCCGGTGGGCAATGCTCGTGGTTGGATACGGGCCTTGCTCATGGAAGACTGCGCGATGCCCCGACGGCGACCGCGCCGCGACCTGCACCACTGGAAGGATGCGACGGATGACCACCTACACGCCGCGGCGCCGTTTCGCGCTCTTCAGCCTTGCCTTCATCTGGCCGCTGCTTGGCGCAGCAACCCTGGCCCAGGCGCAGGGGGCCGCGCCCCCGCCTCAAGTGACCGTGGTCGAGGTCAAGGCCGGCAAGGTGCCGCTGACATTCGAGTATGCCGCACGCGTCGAGGCCTCGCGGGAGGTTCAGGTCCGGGCCCAGGTTGGTGGGATTCTGCTGAAGCGGAACTTCGTCGAGGGCGCCGAGGTCAAGGCTGGCGACATCCTCTTCGAAATCGACCCGAGGCGCTACGAAGCGGACGTCGCCAAGGCCAAGGCACAGCTCCAGCAGGCGGAGGCACAGCTCGCCCAGGCGACGCGTGATGCCGAGCGCTATACGCGGCTGGCCCTGACCGGCTCCGGCACGGAAAAGGCGCGCGATGACGCCCTCTCCGCCAAGGAACTCGCAACGGCTTCGGTCGCCGTCGCTCACGCCGACCTGAACGTCGCGGAACTCAATCTCGGCTACACCAATGTGAGGGCGCCGATCAGTGGGGTCACGAGCCGCGAGGAGTTGCCCGAGGGCAGCCTGATCGGCACCACGGGTGACAGCAGCCTGCTCACCAAGATCACCCAGCTCGACCCTGTCTACGTCATCTTCAACTCCAGCGAGAGCGAAGTGGCCGAGGTCAGGGCCCTGCTCGAGGCACAGGGCATCTGGGAGCGTGCCGGGGAGGTCCTCTCGGTCAAGCTCACCTACGGCGATGGCCGCGTCTATGCGCAGCCCGGCGTCATCGATTTCGCCTCCTCCGGCCTTGATCCGGAAACCGGGACGCTGCGGCTGCGTGCCGTTGTCCCCAATCCCGAGCATCGCCTGCTGCCCGGCCAGTTCCTGCGCGCGATCGTGATGGGGGTCGTGCTCAACGACGCCATCGTCGTTCCGCAGGCGGCCGTCTCGCAGGGACCGCGCGGACAGTTCGTCTACACGGTCGACAGCCAGGGGAAGGCCGAAGCCCGCCCCGTCGTACTCGGACGTCAGGTCGCCGACGGCTGGATCGTCACCTCGGGCCTCAAGCCCGGCGACAAGCTGATCACGGAGGGGATCATCAAGGTTCGTCCCGGCGCGCCGGTCAGTATTGCCGCCGCGGCGCCCGGAGCTGCCAAGCCATGAATCGCTTCTTCATCGACAGGCCCGTCTTCGCCGCCGTTATCTCGATCGTCATCGTGCTTGCCGGCCTCGTCGCGATCCGGGCGCTTCCGATCGCGCAATATCCCGAGCTGACGCCGCCGCAGATCGTCGTCAGCGCCACCTATCCCGGCGCCAGCGCCGAGACGATCGCGCAGACGGTGGCAGCGCCGCTCGAGCAGCAGATCAACGGCGTCGAGGGCATGCTCTACATGCAGTCCTCGAACTCCAGCAGCGGCCAGATGTCGCTGACGGTGACATTCGCTCAGGGCACCGATCCCGATCAGGCCACGATCAACGTCAATAATCGCGTCCAGCGCGCGACGCCGACCTTGCCGCAAGAGGTCACCCGGCTCGGCGTGACGGTCAGCCAGCGCTCGACCTCCATCCTCGGCCTCGTGGCGATGTATTCGGAGAACGACCGCTTCGACACGACCTATGTCGGCAACTATGCCCTGCTGAACGTCATTGACGATCTGAAGCGCATTCCTGGCGTCGGTGACGCGGCATTGCTCGGCCAACGCGACTACTCGATGCGGATCTGGCTGAGCCCCGACAAGCTCGCCCGCTACGGCCTGACGACCACCGATGTCGCGGCAGCCATTCGCGAACAGAATGCCCAGTTTGCAGCCGGCCGCTTCGGCGATGAGCCGAACGACCCATCGACCCCCTTCACCTATTCCGCCACGACCCAGGGGCGTCTCCCGGATGCCGAGGCGTTCGGCAACATCATCCTGCGCTCCGACATCAACGCGGCGACGCTCAGGCTCAGGGATGTGGCGCGGGTCGAGCTCGGCTCGGCCAGCTATACCGTCGACAGCAAGCTCAACGGCAAGCCTGCGGTGCCCCTTGCGGTCTATCTTCAGACGGGAGCGAACGCGCTCTCGACCATGGAGGCGCTCAAGAGCCGCATGGACGAGCTGAAGCAGTCCTTCCCGGAGGGCATGGCCTACAGCATTCCCTACGACACGACGAAGTTCATCCAGGTCTCGATCGAGGAGGTGGTCAAGACCTTCGTCGAGGCCATCGTCCTGGTCATCCTCGTCGTCTTCCTCTTCCTGCAGAACTTCCGGGCCACGCTCATCCCGGTCATCGCGGTGCCGATCTCGATCATCGGCACCTTTGCCGGCATGTACATGTTCGGCTTCTCGATCAACCTGCTCACCCTGTTCGGCCTCGTCCTCGCCATCGGCATCGTCGTCGACGACGCGATCGTGGTTCTGGAGAATGTCGAGCGCATCATGGCGACCGAGCACCTGTCGCCGCGAGAGGCTTCGATCAAGGCGATGAGCGAAGTCACCGGGCCGGTCATCGCGATCGTCCTGGTGCTGTGCGCGGTCTTCATCCCCGTGTCGTTCATGGGCGGGTTGGCCGGCGCGATGTACAAGCAGTTCGCGGTCACGATCGCACTGTCGGTCACGATCTCGGGCATCGTCGCGCTGACCCTGACTCCGGCTTTGTGCGCGCTGATCCTGAAACCGGGCCATCAGGAGCCGGCATTGCCGTTCCGGCTGTTCAACCGCTTCTTCGACAAGCTGACGAACGGCTACGTCTCCGGCGTCGGCTTCCTGGTCAAACGCTTCGCCATCGGCCTTGTGCTCTTCGCCGTGCTCATCGCCGGCACCGGCATCCTGTTCCGGACCATTCCGGGCTCGCTGGTTCCAGACGAAGACCAGGGCGTGCTGCTCGGGGTGGCCATCCTGCCTCCGGCCGCCTCGCTGAACCGCACCGTGGCGGTGATGGATGAGGCTGCGACCAATATCGGCAAGCACCCGGCTGTCGAAAACGTCTTCGCCATTTCGGGGTTCGACCTTCTCTCCGGAAGCGAGCGGACCAGCGCCGCCACGACCTTCGTGACGCTGAAGGACTGGAGCGAGCGCCGAACCCCGGACCTCGATGCGCGCAACCTGGTCAAGACGTTCACCGGCATGAATATCGGGATCAAGGACGCCATGGTCCTGTTCTTCAATCCGCCGCCGATCAGCGGGTTGAGCACCACGGGCGGGTTCGAACTCTATGTGCAGGATCGCACCGGAGGCGGCGTCCAGTCGCTCTCCGCCGCCACCGCACAACTGGTCGAAGCCGCCTCGAAACGTCCCGAGCTGGCCGGCGTGCGCACGACCTTCGACACCGGCGTTCCGCAGTACCGGCTCGACCTGGACCGCGACATGGCCAAGGCGCTCGGCGTGCCGATCAGCTCCGTCTTCGAGACGATGCAAAGCACGTTCGGCAGCCTCTACGTCAATGACTTCACGCTCTATGGGCGCAACTACCGCGTCAACCTGCAGTCGGAGGCCGCTTTCCGTCAGGCACCGAAGGATCTCAAGCAGGTTTTCGTGCGCTCGAGCAACAACAAGATGGTGCCGCTCGATACGCTGGTGAAAGCCGTGCGCGTCGCCGGCCCCGACCAGTTCGAGCGCTTCAACGCCTTTGCCGCGGCCAAGGTGATGGGCAATCCGGCGCCCGGATACACATCGGGCGCGGCGATCGCTGCGATGCAGGAGGTGGCGCGCGAGTTGCCGCAGGGCTTCCAGATCGCCTGGACGGGCTCGGCCTATCAAGAGCTCGCCACCAGCGGGACCGGCTCGCAGGCCATGATCTTCGGCATCATCATGGTGTTCCTGATCCTCGCCGCGCAGTACGAGAAATGGACCCTGCCGCTGGCGGTCATTCTCGCGGTTCCATTCGCGCTGTTCGGGGCGCTGCTCGCGGTCTGGCTCCGCGGCCTGACCAACGACGTCTACTTCCAGATCGGCCTTGTCACGCTGATCGGTCTGGCCGCCAAGAATGCCATCCTGATCGTCGAATTCGCCGTTCTGGTGCGGCAGGAGGGCATGAGTGCCGCCGAGGCCGCGCTCGAAGCAGCGCGGCTGCGCTTCCGGCCGATCGTGATGACCTCGCTCGCCTTCATTCTCGGCGTCGTTCCGCTCGCGATCAGCAGCGGAGCGGGCTCCGCGAGCCGGCACTCGATCGGCACGGGCGTGATCGGCGGCATGTTGGCGGCGACCTTCATCGCCACCTTCTTCATCCCGATGTTCTACCGGCTCATCGACTGGCGCGACCCTCGCCCGGCCAAGGATGCAGGGTCGGCGGCGAAAGTCGGGGTGACGGCGGAGAAGGCGGGAAGCTCGATCTGAACCTCGGACCGGTCTCGTATCCACCTCGCTCACGTGGCGCGCGGCCGGGATGATCGCGCGCGACAAATCGGGTGTCGGGCACTAGGCTCGACGCCGCAACCAGCACGATGTGATGGGACACACCATGAGCGAATTCAGAATTGCCGTCGTGATCGGCAGCCTTCGTCGCGATTCCTTCAATCGCAAGCTTGCCACGGCCATCGCCAAACTCGCCCCGCCCGAATTCAGGTTTCATCAGGTCGCGATCGGCGATCTGCCGCTCTACAATCAGGATGACGACGCGAACCAGGCCCCGGTCGTGAAGCGACTGAAGGCTGAAATCACCGGCTCCCAGGGCGTCATCTTCGTCACTGCCGAGTATAACCGCTCCATCCCCGGCGTGCTGAAGAACGCGATCGATCAAGCCTCGCGGCCCTATGGGCAGAGTGCCTGGGTCGGCAAGCCGGCCGGTGTTCTCGGCGTGTCGGTCGGCGCTATCGGAACAGCGATTGCGCAGCAGCATCTGCGCAATGTCCTCGCCTATCTCGACATGCCGACGCTCGGACAGCCGGAAGTCTTCATCCAGGCCAAGGATGGGTTGTTCACCGAGAGCGGCGAGATCGGTGATTCCAGCCGGGCTTTCCTGCAAGGCTGGATGGATGCCTATGTCGCCTGGGTGAAGAAGCACTCAGCCTGAGGCGCCCTTTCTGGGAAAATCTAACGACGACATCCCGGCTCTGTGCCGTTGAAGCGGCCTGACCGGGATGAGCGCCGAGCTTGCGCCGGCCTCCTGCGCACGCCATTACGCCCCGGCGAGAAAGGCCTCCGCCTGCCGAAATGCCGCTGCGGCCTCCTTCACGGCGCGTGCGGCGTCGGCATTCGCGATTGTTCGCGCGGCCTCGTCGAACAATTCCGGCCTGGGCGATTCCGTCCTGAACCGCCCCAGAGCCGCGAGCCCCTGCGCAATCAGCCGCCGATCCTCGTCCCCGAGCCCTCCCTCAGACATCAACCGCTGCAGCGCCGTCGCCGCGATGCCGAGATTGAGCACGCCAAGCAGGCCATGCGTAGCGCCGCCATCGCCCTCTCCGGCTCGGGCGAGGTGCAGAGTGAGGCGCATGATCTGCCGGGTCATGCCCTGATCCCAGCTTGCCCCGCGCCTGGCCTGCGGATTGGCGAGGAGCCGCTCGAGGTCTCGCCGGATATCCTCGCGGGTCCTTGCCGCGTGCCGGTCATGCCTGCGCGGCAGCAGAATGAAGCTGCTTGTCACCAGCACCGCAGCGGCGACAAGCGCGCCGGCCTCGCTCAGGATTGCGGCGGGTCTGGTGACGGCCGGCAACACCGCCTGGCTGGCCAGGAGAAAACACATATTGGCGTCGATCGCCGCGATTGCCGTCCTGCGGCTCGCGCGCGCCAACCCTCCAAGCAGGAGGAACGGGGCCACAGAAACCAACAGCTCGGGCACGGTCTGGACATGCGGCTGCACGCCGAAGCGATAGATCAGGGCAGCCACCACCCCAGCCAGCACCCCCTTCAGCATATGCGGCGCAATGGCCTGCGGCTGCGCCAGCGAGCCCAGGACCATCGAGAAGATGCAGACTCCCAGCGCTGCGAGCTCCGCCACCGGCCAGTTTGCAGCATAGGCCGCAGAGGCAGCCAGCCAGGTGGCCAACCCCGACACCGCGCCGGCGGTGGTGCCCAGCGACCAGTCGCCATGGGGATTGTGCAGGAAGACAGGCACCAGGCCGGAGAGCTCATCTCCGGCCGGGCGGTCCGCACTGAGCGCGGCTTCTGCTGCGACCAGCCGCCGCAGACTGTCCGACAGGCGGGGATCCAGCCCTTCGGCACGGGGCACCTCCCCTTGCGCCTCTGTCTCCCGTTCGAAACGTTGCGCCAACCGGTCAAGTTCTGCCAGAGCCCTGGCGTTGGTCTCCTCCGACGCCTCGCGCGACGCAGCCGCGCGCCCTGCCGACATCACCAACAAGGCGGCCGCGACCAGTGCATCGACGCGCTTGCGACGCCGCGAGCCCCGCAGCGAGCCTGCCGTCATCTGATCCGCCGCCTGGGTGACGCTGCTCATCTCGGCGAGAAGCTGCCGTTCGGCTACGGCAACCCGATCCTGCGGAACGCCCTGGAGCGCCAAGGCTGCGAACCGCACCGCTTGCCGGGCCATCAGCCGCGCCCGGGACATGAGAGCAGAACGCGATGCTGACGGCGTGAATAGCGCCGTGACCAGCGTCACCACCGCCACGCCGATCAACGTGCACTCAACCCGTGCAATGGCGATGTCCCAGGATCGTTCCGGAGAGAACACCGTTGGCAGGATGACGATGGCCGCGGTCATGCCGCTCATCAAGGCGCCATAGGCGGTGACGCCGCGCAGCACATGCGTCAGCGCAGTGTTGAAGCCGACCCAAAGACCAAGCGCGAGCAACAGAAAATAGTGGTTGGGAATCAGATGCAGCAGGCCGAAGCCGACGGCTGCACCAATCAACGTTCCGAGAATCCTGAGAGAGCCACGGGCGAACAAGAGCCCGCGCGAGGCTTGCGCCACAACCCAGACCGGCATTGCGGCCCAATAGGCGTTGGTGATCTGAAGCGACGATGCGAGAGCAAATGCGAGCCAGGCGGCAAGAGCCAGCAGCGCTGCTTGCCGGAGGCCCGCACCATCCAGCCCCAGCCGGAGCAAGGGCGAGGACCTCACGGCCACGGCTCGCGCATGTCCTGAGCAGCCTTCTCCAAGCGGACCTCATGTCGGTCGGTTGCCCGGCACCAAGCCCGGCGGGCGTTCACGCCACCATACCGCATGAGGCCGGTGGACGAGCCTGCATCGGCGGGCACGACCATGTCGATGACTGTGACCGACCGTTTCCAGCGCAGGCAGATTGGAGCTGCACCAATGATAGTGTAGGATTTGTGGCTACGGATGCGCCGGCCGGCCTGCTGCGTGTGGTGGGGCGAACCGAACCCGAAGGAGGCCCTTCGATGATACGCTTGGCCTTGACGACCGTCCTGCTTCTCCCCCTCCTTTCCCATCCAGTCATTGCCGCAGCAGACGCCACCTCCGGCGAGAAGATCTTCCTGCGATGTCGTGCCTGCCACCAGATCGGCGAGACCGCGAGGAATGCGGTCGGCCCGAAGCTCAACGGCCTGATTGGGCGCCCGGCAGGGTCCGTCGAGGGCTACAGCTACTCGGCTGCCAACAAGAACTCCGGCATCACCTGGGACGAGCCGACGTTCCGCGATTACATCAAGGCGCCTCAGGCCAAGATCCCCGGTACGAAGATGGTGTTCCCCGGCCTGAAATCCGATCAGGAGATCGACGATATCGTCGCCTTCCTCAAGCAATTCGACGCCGACGGAAAGAAGAAGTAGCCGCCTTCGACGCGCAGGTGCGGCGATAGCGCGGCTGGCTCAACGCCGGCCTCGATTGACAACCAGCGAACGCGGCCGGACAATATTCAGCGACCATAGGCTGAGAAGCGGAGCGCTTTGCAGCCTGGGCGGGAGCTTTGCGTCACATGTGACGCGCAATCGTCTGACGAACCGGGAGGTTCGGCGATGGCGAGCAGGAAGCGACGCTTGAAACCGGTTGACGCGCTCGTCCGAGCCCGCGCCACGCGATCCCTCTGCGCCATCCCTCCAGTCTTTCTCCCTGCCCCGTTCTCGCCGCTCCCCGGCACCACCATGAGCAGGCGGTATCGTTCTCGGGCCGACGAGAAGCCCGCTTTCACGACGTCGTCACGCTCCTATCGCGTCGCGGCGCCGACCGGACCCCGTTCATCGCCGCCATAGGCAAGGGTGACTGACCATGGGTGTTGCCGTCGTACTTGCGCTGGTCGTGGTCGGCTCGGTGGCGTTCCACCTGCTAAGCCCATGGTGGTGGACCCCGATCGCCTCCAACTGGCACTATATCGACAACACCATCATCATCACCTTCTGGATCACCGGCACCGTCTTCGCTGCCGTGGTGCTGTTCATGGCCTATTGCCTGTTCCGCTTCCGCCATCGCGAAGGACATCGGGCAGCTTATGAGCCGGAGAACAAGCGGCTGGAATGGTGGCTCGCGATCGGGACCGGCATCGGTGTCGCCGCCATGCTGGCGCCTGGCCTCGTCGTCTGGAAGCAGTTCGTGACGGTGCCGGCCGATGCCGCAACGGTCGAGATCGTGGGCCAGCAATGGCAATGGAGCTATCGCCTGCCCGGCGCCGATGGCCGGCTCGGAGCGACCGACGTAACCCTTGTCAGCCCCGAGAACCCGCTTGGCCTCGATCCAAAGGATGCGCGCGGCCAGGACGACATCATCATCCAGGGAGACCAGCTTCACCTCCTGCTCGACAAGCCGGTGAAGGTGCTGCTGCGCTCACTCGACGTCGTCCATGATTTCTACGTGCCCGAGTTCCGCGCCAAGATGGACATGATCCCGGGCAACGTCACATATTACTGGTTCACGCCGACCCGTACCGGCACGTTCGAGGCGCTGTGCGCCGAACTCTGCAGCACCGGCCATACCTTCATGCGCGGTGGCGTCGTCGTCGAGCCGGAAAGCGAATACCGCGCATGGCTGCAGCAACAGAAGACCTTCGCACAGCTCACCGCAGCGGCGCGGGCGCAGGCGAGAAACTAGGGGATGGAAGACGGCTGAGCCTCCGACGAGGCGTGCCATCTGATGGAGAGCGGGAGGCGGTTTGATGGTCGATGTGCCGAGTGACGCTGCCGGACCTCTCTCGACCGCCGAGGTCGAGGATGTCGAACTCTATCATCCGAGAAGCTGGGTCACGAAATATGTCTTCTCCCAGGACGCCAAGATCATCGCGATCCAGTACTCGTTGACGGCGCTGGCGATCGGCCTCGTCGCCCTCGTCCTGTCCTGGCTGATGCGGCTGCAGCTCGGCTTCCCTGGCCTCGTCTCCTTCATCGACCCGGAGCGCTACTACCAGCTCATCACCATGCACGGCATGATCATGGTGATCTACCTGCTGACCGCGCTGTTCCTCGGCGGCTTCGGCAACTACCTGATCCCGCTGATGCTCGGCGCGCGCGACATGGTCTTTCCCTATGTCAACATGCTGAGCTACTGGATCTATCTGCTTGCCGTGCTGGTGCTCGTCGCCGGTTTCTTCGTGCCGGGCGGAGCGACCGGAGCCGGCTGGACCCTCTATCCGCCGCAGGCGATCCTCCCCAACACGCCCGGGCAGCCCTGGGGCATCATCGTGATGCTGGTCTCGCTGATCCTCTTCATCATCGGCTTCACCATGGGTGGGCTGAACTATGTCGTGACCGTGCTGCAAGGCCGGGCGAAGGGCATGACGCTGATGCGCATGCCACTCACCATCTGGGGCATCTTCACCGCGACCGTGATGGCGCTTCTGGCCTTCCCGGCTCTCTTCGTCGGGGCGGTGATGATGCTGCTCGACCGGCTGATCGGAACGAGCTTCTTCATGCCGTCCATCGTGGCTCTGGGAGAACAGCTCCCCTATCGCGGCGGCAGCCCGATCCTGTTCCAGCATCTGTTCTGGTTCTTCGGGCACCCTGAAGTCTACATCGTCGCATTGCCGGCCTTCGGGATCGTCTCCGACCTGATCAGCACCCATGCGCGCAAGAACATCTTCGGCTATCGCATGATGGTCTGGGCGCTGGTGGGGATCGGCGCGCTCAGCTTCGTCGTCTGGGCGCACCACATGTATGTCAGCGGCATGCATCCCAGTTTCGGGTTCTTCTTCGCGACCACGACGCTGATCATCGCCATCCCGACCGCCATCAAGGTCTATAACTGGGTGCTGACGCTCTGGCGCGGCGACATCCATTTCACCTTACCCATGCTGTTCGCGCTCGGCTTCATCGTCACTTTCGTCAATGGCGGTTTGACCGGGCTGTTCCTCGGCAATGTCGTCGTCGACGTGCCGCTCTCGGACACGATGTTCGTCGTCGCGCATTTCCACATGGTGATGGGTGTCGCTCCGATCCTCGTCATCTTCGGCGCGATCTATCACTGGTATCCCAAGGTCACCGGGCGGATGCTCGATACCACCCTCGGAAAACTGCATTTCTGGGTCACCTTCCTCGGCGCCTACCTGATCTTCTTCCCGATGCACTATATCGGCCTGATGGGCGTGCCGCGCCGCTATCACGAGATCGGCGACATGGCCTTCGTTCCGGCATCGACGGCGACGCTGAACGGCTTCATCACCATCGTCGCCCTGATCGTCGGCGCCGCCCAGCTCGTCTTCGTCTTCAATCTCGCCTGGAGCCTGAAGCGAGGCCGGCCAGCTGGCGGCAACCCCTGGCGCGCGACCACGCTGGAATGGCAGACGCCCGAGACACCGCCGGCCCATGGCAACTGGGGCAAGACGCTGCCCGTGGTCTATCGCTGGGCCTATGACTACAGCGTGCCCGGCGCCGCAGAGGATTTCCTGCCGCAGAACCAGCCTCCCGATCCGCAAACGGCGTGAGGAGGGCAGCATCGTGGTCGTCATCCTCCTGTTCATGGTCCTGATGGCAACGCTCGCCGGATGGTGGCTGTCGCATCAGCGGCTGACAGCCAAGCCCTGGCTCGAAGTCGGGGTCATCGACGAGGCCGGAGATGCGGGGACGCGATCCCTCCTGATCGCGAAGCTCGGCCTCGGCGCCTTCCTCGCCCTCGCCGGCTCGCTCTTCGCGCTCCTGATCAGCGCCTATTCAATGCGCATGAGCATGACGGACTGGCGCTCTCTGCCGATGCCGATCGTGCTCTGGTTCAACACCGGGCTGCTCATGCTTGCGAGTGTCGCCCTGCATTCGGCGGTGATCGCCGCGCGGTGCGACGAACCGTCGAGCATCCGCTCCGGACTGCTGGCTGCAGGGGTCTGCTCGCTGGCCTTCCTCGCCGGACAGGTGCTGGCCTGGCGCGAACTCGCGGCTGCCGGCTATTTCAGCGCGGCGAACCCGGCGAGCGCCTTCTTCTATCTGGTCACCGCAATCCACGGCCTGCACATGCTTGGAGGTCTCGTGGCGCTGGGGCGGACGACGGCCCGGTCTTTCGCGCCGACCGAGAGTACCCCCCAGGCATCGGGCGCCTTGCGCCTCAGCGTCGAGCTCTGCGCGATCTACTGGCATTTCCTGCTGCTGGTCTGGCTCATTCTCTTCAGCCTGCTGATGCGCTGGACCGACGACCTGATCGAGATTTGTCGCGGATTGCTGAGCTAGGAGGCGCGACCGATGAACGAGCTATCGCCAACCGCCCTGAAGCCCGAAAGCATAGGTCTCACCGGCTGGAGCGGTGTCGAGGCGGACTGGTCCGCGGATCAGCGAGCGTTCAGGACGGCCTCCTGGGGGAAGGCCATGATGTGGATCTTCCTGCTCAGCGACACCTTCATCTTCGGCACCTTCCTGATCTCCTACATGACGGTCAGGATGTCGACAGTCGTGCCCTGGCCCAATCCGAGCGAGGTCTTCGCGCTTGAGATCGGCGGCCACCGCCTGCCGCTGATCCTGATCGCCATCATGACCTTCGTGCTGATCAGCAGCAGCGGCACCATGGCGATGGCCGTCAATTTCGGCTACCGGCGCGACCGCCGGAAGACGGCGATCCTGATGCTGCTGACCGCACTGCTCGGCGCAACCTTCGTCGGCATGCAGGCCTTCGAATGGTCGAAGCTGATCGCGGAAGGGGTCCGTCCCTGGGGCAATCCCTGGGGCGCCGAGCAGTTCGGATCGAGTTTCTTCATGATCACCGGCTTCCACGGCACCCATGTCACGATCGGCGTGATCTTCCTGCTGATCATCGCGCGCAAGGTCTGGCGCGGCGATTTCGACCAGGAGCGCCGCGGGTTCTTCACGAGCCGGAAGGGCCGCTACGAGATCGTCGAGATCACCGGCCTGTACTGGCACTTCGTCGATCTCGTCTGGGTCTTCATCTTCGCGCTGTTCTATCTCTGGTGAGGTCGCCATGGCTCAATCAAACACTCCGCACGGCGATACGCAGCAGCACCCCATCCGGCTCTATCTCGTCGTCTGGGCCTGGCTCTTCATCCTCAGTGCCTGCTCCTACATGGTCGATTACTTCGGCCTCGTGGGCTATCTGCGCTGGTCGCTGATCCTGCTCTTCATGGCGCTGAAAGCAGGGTTGATCGTCGCAGTCTTCATGCACATGGCCTGGGAGCGCCTTGCGCTCGCCTACGCGATCCTGCTGCCGCCTGCGGCGTTGATGGTCTTCGTCGCGATCATGGTCTTCGAAGCGCACTACACGCTCTTCAACCGGCTGGCATTCTTCGCGACGGGATGACGTGCCCGACCGCCCGGCGCGCTACGCCACGACCAAGCAAGCGGCCTCCCCTCCCGACGGCCCCGGGGCAGGCGGTCAGGAGGGCGAGGACGCACCGCTATCAGGCGTTGCCGACGCTGCCATAGACCATGCGCCCGCGATGGAACGTGGCGCTGCGTGCGGGCAGGCGGGCGACCGCCTCGGCGGAGCAACTGGCGCCGACCAGCGTGAAGGCTGCGTCATCGCCGGCCCTTGGCCAGACGCGATTGCCGCCATTATCCAAGGGCAGCACCCCGCCGGTGGCAATCGCCATGGCACGCGACAACCGGAACTCATCGCTGCCCCGGTAGAGCTGAGCATACAGGTTGGCTTTTTCCAGCATGTCGGCGCAACCGAACGGCGACCAGTGATCGATCACGCTGTCGGTCCCGGTCATCACGAAGACGCCTGCTTCGCTCAACCGAGGCAGCGGCATCATCAGGCCGCCGATCGGTACCGTCGAGGCGATGGTCATCTGCTGCGCCGCCAGACGGGAGGCGGTTTCGGCCAGAGCGTCCGGAGGGAGCGTGGTGAGCGCGAAGGCGTGGCTGATGGTCACCTTGCCGCGCAGTGCCGGATTCTTCTCCACCGTATCGATCATGTGGTTGATCGCGGCCACACCGGCCGGATTGGTCTCATGCAGGTGGATATCGACGCCTTTGCCGGTATCGAGAGCGATCTGGAACATCGCGTCGAGCGATTTCTGCATCGAACCGTCGACATTGGTCGGGTCCAGGCCGCCGACATAGTGCACGCCCATCTGCATGGCTTCGCGCATCAGGCCGTCGACCTGGGAATGCAGCAGGCCGTGCTGCGGGAAGGCGACGATCTCGCAGCTGAAATCGCTGCGGTGATTCTCCAGCGCGCGCTGCAGGTGCTCCAGGCTCTTCAGCCCGCTGACCGGGTCGATGTTGCAATGGCTGCGCGCCACGGTCGTGCCCTTGGACTGCAGCAGGGCAATCAGCTGCTCGGCGCGCTGTTGCGAGGTCGGCAACAGCTTGGGGAGCAGAGTCTGTTCCAGCGCGATCATGTCCATGATGGTCTTGCCCTGGCGCGGTCGCGGCGCCTGCCACGGGCCACCGTAGAAGGTCTTGTCCAGGTGAATGTGCATGTCGCGCATCGCCGGCAGCATGAGCTGGCCATGCGCCTGATAGCGCGGCACGCAGGCGGGCGGAGCGGTGTTTGCCGGGTGCAGCGCGGCGATCTTGCCGTCCTTGATCTCAAGCGTGTGGAGCGCGGTGCGGGTGCCGATGACCGTGTCGCCATCATACGCGAAGCCTTCTTCAAGCCGCACGTCGCTCAGGTAGTAATGCCGATCGGTCAGCGTGCTCGCGCCGGCCTCGGACGGGCGGCCGGCGCTGGCCGGTGCTGCCTTTGCAGCACCGCTGGCCAAGCCGATGACCGCGCAGGCGGTGGTGAGTTTTCCAGTCTGACTGAGAAAGCTCCTGCGGCTGTGTTGATGGACACTTTCCACGTTCGTTTCCTTAACCCAGGGGTTGGTCTTTTCAGCCCCTAGATTACGAATGGGCCGCCCGGGTTGGCAGCGATATTTGCCAATGCTGACTATTCGATTTGGCAATGAAGCCGGTCGGGATCACGCATCAGCGCAATCCGGCCACTCATCGCTCCAGCCGGCAGAATTCGGCCAGTCTTTCCGCCAGTACGATGGCCGCAGCAGGCGCGTTGTCGCGGTAATACAACGCCAGCTCGAAATCGTTCACCTCCGGCAGTCCTTCTGCCGCGCCCAGCGTTCGGTGGTCGGGCAGCCGGCAGCCGGCCGGCAGCAGCGTCACGCCCAGCCCGGCGGCGGAGGCGGCAGCGAGGGCAGCCAGGCTGGCGCTGCTGTAGCTTACACGCCAGCGAATGCCGAGGCTGTCCAGCGCCTGGCAGAGCTCCTCGCGATAGAGACCGTTGAGCGGGAACACCGCCAGCGGCACCGGCGAGCGTTCGATGGCCGGGTGCGCCTGGCTGTCCAGCCATAGCAGCGGTTCGAGCCTGGCCGCGCGCGGCGGCTGACGGCGGCGCTGCTTGACCAGGATCAGGTCCAGCTCTTCGCGCTCATAGGCGCTGCGCAGATCGGCGCTGAGGCCGCTGGTGACGTCCAGCCTCAGATGCGGCTGCTCACGGCTGAATGCCGCCAGCAGGTCGACGGTGGGGACCGTAAAATCCTCCGGCATGCCCAGCCGCAGCACGCCGTCGCGCCAGAAGCCGGTCAAGGCGTCATGCGCCTCCTCGTTCAGGGCGATGATGCGCCGTGCATAGCTCAGCAGCCGCCCACCCTCCTCGGTCAGCTCGACCTGATGCGAGGAGCGCTCGAAGAGCGGCTTGCCCAGCATCTCCTCCAGGCGCCTGACCTGCTGGCTGACGGTGGACTGCGACAGGGACACGCGGTCGGCGGCGCGGGTGAAGCTTTGGCTCTCGCAGACCGCGACGAAGCTGAGCAGCAGCTGCGGGTTGAACATCGGATAGCGATTCATGCACCCGCCGCCAGCATTTCATGAGCCGATTTGCCCGATACTAGGCGGTGCGGGTGGTCATGGCCAAGGCGAAGCAAGCCTTCGCGGGCGAATATCCGCGCGTTGGCGTCGGACTCAGCAGCCGCTGAATCCCGTCCTTGAGCTGCGCGCGGCAATCTGCCCGGCACTGGCCTTCGCTCACTGCGCCTGTCGGCCAGACGGAGCGGCGTTGGTGCTTGGCGCCACTGAGGGTCCCCTCAGCAGTGATTCGGAAAGATCTCCGGGATCGAGAGACATCTGTCGGTAAGCCCCTGTTCCCGGGAATAGCGGGCCATGGCCTCGATCGCCGTGCGGTTGGGCTCGATCCCATAGGGCCAGTAATCCTTGCCCATGACCTCTTCGGTCTGGCGCAGCGCCGCCTCCTGCCAGGGCAGCATCGCCGTGTCATAGGCAAACTGATGCAGCTCGTTGGCGGCGAAGGCCTTGGCCTGCTCGAAGGCCACGGTCAGCGACGCAGCCAGGTCGGGATGGCGATCGGCGATGTCGGAACGGATGCCGATCAGATGCATCGGCGGGAACAGGCCGGTCTTTCGGAAATAGGCCCTCTCAGCCGCCGGAACATCCGGAAACAACCGCCGGATCGCCGGATGCCCGTCGGCGAAGGCCTTCGGCGCGCGCGGCGCGATGATGGCATCGAGCTTGCCCTCGAGCAGCCACTGCCAGAGCGTCTCGCCGGCGGGCAGCCGCGTCGTCTCGAACCGGGCGGGCAGGGTGACCGGCACCTTCTCCTCGCGACCGGGCGCATCGATGCCGCCGATGATCCAATGGACTGCTTCCGGCCGCACGCCATATTCGTCGGCGAGGAGGCCGCGCACCCAGACATTGGCCGTGAGCTGATATTCCGGGACGCCGACGCGCCGGCCGGCGAAATCCTCCGGCCGCTCGATCCCGGAATCGCTGCGGACATAGAGCGCGCTGTGGCGAAATTTGCGCGAAACGAACAGCGGCAGCCCCAGATAGCGACAGGTGCCGCGCGAGCGCAGCAGGAGGTAGGTCGAGAGCGACATCTCGGTTATGTCGAACTCGCCTCCAAGCATGCCGCGCAGGAAGACCTCCTCCGGCGGGAGCACCGACCAATTGAGCGTATAGCCCTTCGGCCGGAACATGCCCGCGATCAGCGGCCAGGTCCGGTCATAGGCGCCGCAGCCGACGGTGAGCCGCGTGTCCACTCCCAGGGGCCCGTTCATCGGTCGGAATAGCCGGGGATGATCAGCGCATCGATGATGTAGCGACCGCCGGCCGCGACAACGGCAGCGCCCCGCTCCAGCTCGGCGAGCAGCTCGTCGACGCTACGGACCGAAACAGCCCCTTCGAAACCCTGCGCGCGCGCCAGCCCGATGATGTCGGGCGCCGGGTCATCCAGCCGCTGGCCGATCCACTTGTTCTCGACCGGCCGGCCGCGCTGGCGTGCCATGCGCTCCTGATGGACCTCGTCGTTGAAATAGGACCGGTTATTGGCGACGACGAGCAGCATCGGCACGCGCTGATGCGCGGCTGTCCAGAGTGCGTTCACGCCCATCAGGTAATCGCCGTCGCCGATGACTCCAATCGTCATCCGGCCGCTGCCCTTCAGCGCAATCGCGGCGCCGATCGTGTGGCCAGGCCCTGTGCCGACGGCGCCGCCGCCATCCTTGCCGAGAAAATCCAGTGGCGTGCGGAACCGGCAGGCGCTGCGCGGCCAGCCGAAGGAGAGACGGGCGAACGTCACCTCCCGATCGCGCGCGAAGGCAGAGATCGTGAAGGCCATCTGTTCGGCGTTGAAGGGCGCGGTACGGTCCGGGCCCTCCGAGGCTGTCTGCGTCCAGTGGCTGCCTTCGGACACCAGTGACGGCGCCGGTTGCCAATCCGTGCCGACAGCCTCCAGCAACTGGCTGACGAAGCGATCCGGATCGGCCGCGATCCTGACATCGCAGGCCGGCAATGCCTGATGGTCCATGCTCCAGCCATTGGCGACATGGCCGTCGAGCGAGCAGTGGACGATCGCGGCCGTCAGCGGCTCCTGCGTCTGCGAGGCACCGCAACGGGCGCTGAGGAAGCCGGCCAGATCGTGCCAGTCGAGGCTGACGATGGCATCGGCCTCGCGCAGCAAGTGCTGCTCGGCGTCGTTCGGGCGCTCGCCGACCGGGGCCAGCGCATGAAGCCGGTGCTCGGTCGGAAAGCCTGACGCATTATGCGTGGTCGTCAAAACCGTCGCCCCCAGCCGCTCGGCCAATGCGATACGGCGTTGCCAATCGCCGGCATGGCGCGAGACCCGGCCGATCAGGAGCAGGGGCGCACGCGCATTGCGCAGGATGTCCAGGGTCCGAGCGATGTCCTCGGCGGGAGCCGCGGCCGGCCGCGGCGGCGCAAAGCGGCGGATATCGGGAACCCTTACCGCGCGGTCGAGCCGGCTTTCCTGCATCTCGGCGTCGAGGCAGACATAGACCGGGCCGGTCGGAGCGGTCCGCGCGATCTGGTCGGCGCGCAGCACGGATTCGACCGCGGCCTCGGCCGAGGCCGGCTGGTCGTCCCATTTGGTGTAATGCCGGACCAGCGCGCCCTGGTCGCGCGCAGTGTGGATCCAGTCGATCCAGGGCCGGCGGCGATGCGCGTCGACCGGGCCCGTCGCGCCGAGGATCAGCATCGGCCGGCGATCGCACCAGGCGTTGAAGATCGTCATCGTCGCATGCATCAGCCCGACATTGGAATGCAGGATGACGGCCATCGGCTCCTGCGCCACCCGCGAGAATCCGTCGGCGATCGCCACCGCGTGTTCCTCGTGCAGGCAGACGATCATCGCCGGGTCATGGTTGCCGAGGTGGTTCACCAGGCTGTCATGCAGGCCCCGGAAGCTCGCGCCTGGAACCAGTGCGACATATCTGTAGCCCAGCGCCCTGATCGTCTCGGCAACGACGTCGCTGCCCCATCTTTCGGTCGCCGGCGCCACGGCGCCCCCCTCGGTCTGCATGGTCATGTCCATCTGGCTGTCGCGCTTATTCGCTGAAGACCTCGTCGCGGCCCTTACGGATCGCCGGTAGGATGGCGACGGTGAGCATGGCGAACGCGATCAGGATGAGGATGGCGGCGATCGGCCGCTCGACGAAGGTCATGGGGTTGCCGCGCGAGATCATCAGTGCCTGACGGAGGTTTTCCTCCATCATGCGTCCGAGCACGAAGCCGAGGGTCAGCGGCGCCGGCTCGAAGCCGAACTTGGTGAGGCCGTAGCCGAACACGGCCAGCGCTCCCATGATCAGGATGTCGGCCGGCTCGTTGTTGATCGAGTAGACGCCGATGCAGCAGAAAATGACGATGCCGACGAACATCAGGCGATACGGCACTTTCAGCAGTTTCACCCAGAGCCCGACCGCCGGCAGATTGATGACCAGCAGCATCAGGTTGCCGACCCACATCGAGGCGATCAGCCCCCAGAACAGGTCGGGCATCTTGGTCATGATCTGCGGGCCAGGCACGATGCCGTGGATCGTCATTGCGCCGACCATCAGGGCCATCACCGCATTGGGCGGGATACCGAGCGTCAGCAGCGGAATGAAGGAGGTCTGAGCTCCGGCATTATTGGCCGATTCCGGCCCGGCGACGCCCTCGATCGCGCCGCGGCCGAACCGGCGCGGATCGCGGGCCAGCTTCTTCTCGAGCGTGTAGGAGGCGTAGGGCGCGAGCACGGCACCGTTGCCCGGCAGGATGCCGAGGATCGAGCCGAGCAGGGTTCCGCGCAGGATCGGCTTGGCCGAAGCGCGCAATTCCTCGGGGCCAGGCAGCAGCCGGCCGATATGGGTCTGGCGTACCTGCCGTGACTCGCCATGCTCGAGGCTGCGAAAAACCTCGGCGATGCCGAACAGCCCCATGCCGAGCAGGGCGATCTCGATACCGTCGGCGAGCCAGGTCGCTCCGAAGGTGAGGCGCAGCTGGCCGGTTGTCAGGTCTGGCCCGACAGTCGAGAGCAGCACGCCCACCAGGATCATCACCACGGCCTTGAGCACGGATCCGCGCGCCAGCAGGACTGCGAATGCGAGCCCCATCAGCATGAGCGCAAAATACTCCGCTGGCCCGAAGATCAGCGCGATGCTGGCCAACGGCGCGGCGAGGGCGGCAATCACCAGTGTCGCAATCGTGCCGGCGACGAAGGAGCCTATCGCCGAGATCCCAAGCGCAATGCCCGCTCGGCCTTGGCGCGCCATCTCATGGCCGTCGATTGCGGTGACGACAGCGCTCGACTCGCCGGGGATATTGAGCAGGATCGAGGCGGTGGAGCCGCCATACTGGGCGCCGTAATAGATGCCGGCCAGCATGATCAGCGCGGCGGTAGGATCGAGCCCGAAGGTCAGCGGGAGCAGGATAGCGATGGTCGCGATCGGCCCGATCCCAGGCAGGACGCCGATCAGCGTCCCCAGCATGCAGCCGGCAAAGCAGAGCAGGATATTGGTCGGCGACAGCGCGATGCCGAGGCCGTGGCCGAGATTCTGCAGGAGTTCCATGCGCGCCTCAGAAGTTGATCGAGAACGACGGGAGCACCAGCATCGGGATCGGCTGGTTAAGCGCGAAGCGGAACAGAAGGGCACAGGCGACCGTCATCGCCAGCGCAAAGACAATGAGCTCGCGCGGCCTGACCTCACGCGAGCCGAAGCCGGCGACGAGCATGGCAAGCGGCGCCGCGACGATGAAGCCGGGCTCACGGATCGTCGCGGCGAAGAGCACGATTCCGGCCAGTACGAAGGCCGGCCCGCGCAGATGCCAGCGTTCGAGCGCGTCGCCATCCTCGATGAAACCCAGCACGACGAGGACAGCACCGCCGATGCCGATCGCGATCGCCGTCCAGCGCGGCACCATGGCCGGGCCGATGACGCGCAGCGTGCCCTGCGCGAGATTGCCGAGCATCAACACGACGACGGTCGCCGCTGCGATGAGGATCAGGCCGGAGACCAGATTCTGCGGAGAACGCACGGCGCGTTTCCACCGGGGGAGAGGCTCGGACTGGCTCATGACAGTTTCGCCCTGGCTTGGGAGGCGGCGCGTTGCGGCCGGCTCGGCGTCATTCGACGGTCACGCCGACGGTGCGCACCATCTCGCCCCATTTGGCGACCTCAGCCTTCAGATAGGTCGCGACCTGGGGAGCCGAGCGGACATGGAGTTGGTAGCCCATGCCCAGGAGCTTCTCCCGCGTCTGCGGCTCGCTGACGATCTCGTTGATCGCGGCGTTGAGCTGCTCGACAATGGCCGGCGGCGTCTTGGCCGGGGCGAGCACGGCGACCCAGGATTCGGCGACGAAGGGGAATCCGGACTCGGTGTAGGTCGGAACATCGGGCATCGCCGCGACACGCGTCTCGCTCGCAACGGCCAGTCCCTTGAGCTTACCCTCCGCGACCTGCGGGATGATGCCGAAGGACGATGCAACCATGTCGACCTGGTTGCCGAGTGCCGCCTGCACCGAGAGCGCGCCGCCGCGGAAGGGAATATGCGAGGCCGGCTGCATGGCGAGGCGTTTCAGGAAGTACTCGGTCGCCAGATGCGAGCCCGAGCCGACACCGGCGCTGGCGAAGGTGATCTCCTCCTTCTTGGCCCAGGCGAGATAGTCCTTCAGATTGCCGGGCTTCGATGGATGCGTCGCGATCGTCTCCGGCGACGAAACCGCAATGGCGACCGGGATGAGCTGATCGAGCGCGTAGTCGCGCTTCTTGTAGAGCGTCTCGTTGATGGCGATCGCCGTCGAGGTGACGAGCAGCGTCAGCCCGTCGGGCTTTGCATGCGCGACGATTGCAGCGGCCGTATTGCCGCCGGCGCCGGCCTTGTTCTCGACGGTGACCGCCTTGCCCCATTTCTCGTTGAGCTTCTGGCCGACAATGCGTGCGAAGGTATCGACGAAGCCACCGGCGGCAAAGGCGACCGTCATGTTGATGCGGTCGGACGGGTAGGCCGGCGCCTGCGCCGAGGCGAGGCCGGCAGAAGCCGAGAGCGCGATGCCGGCTCCGACGAGACGGGCGGCAGCGCCAGTGAGACTACGCATGTTTCTCCCTCCGTTTATGTATTTTTATGACCCGCGAGCAGTCACGCGGTCTTTCCGATCGCTCCTGTCAGCTTCTTGCCGGCCGCTTCAGGTTGACGTGGATGTGCTTTTCTTGGGTGTAGCTGAGCAGTTCTTCGAGGCATTCCTCGCGACCCAGACCTGATTGCTTGTAGCCCCCGAAGGGTGTGCCGAGGAAATGCCGCGAGACCTCGTTGATCCAGACAAAGCCGGCCTCGACCTCGCCGGCGAGACGGTGCGCGTTGCGGACGTCATTGGTCCAGATCGAGCAGGTCAGCCCGTATTCGACGCTGTTGACGGTCTCGAGCATGCTTGCCTCGTCCGACCAGCGGAAGACCGCAAGAACCGGTCCGAAGACCTCCTCGCGCGCCAGCCGCATCGCAGGCGTCACCTCGGTAAACACGGTGGGCTCGACGAAATTGCCGTTGGCGAGCGCCGGATCGAGCGGGCGGCCGCCACCACAGAGCAGGTTCGCGCCCTCCGCCTTGGTGTCCGCGATGAAGCCCATCACCTTGTCCAGCTGGGCGCGGCTGATGATGGCGCCCATCGTGGTCGCCGGATCGGTCGGGTCGCCCGGGCGGAATTGCTTCACGCGCTCGGCAATACGCGCCACGACCGCGTCATGGATCGCCTCGTGGATGAAGGCCCGGCTGGTCGAGCCGCAGGACTGGCCGCACCAGATGAAGTTCATGCCGGCGACCACGGCGGCCGCGACCTCGTTGGGATCGGCATCGGCAAGCGCAATCAGCGCATTCTTGCCGCCGAGCTCGAGCAGGACCGGCTTGATGGTATCGGCGCCGGCCTTCATGACGGCGCGCCCGGCCTGGACGCTGCCGATGAGCGAGATCATCGCGACGCCGGGATGGGCGGCAAGCGCCGCTCCGGCCTCGCGACCGCCTGGGAGTACGTTGAAGACGCCTGGAGGCAGCACTCCGTCGATCAGCTCGGCAAAGCGCAGCGAGCTCAGCGGCGCCTGGTCCGGCGGCTTGACGATGACGGTGTTGCCAGCCGCGAGCGGCGCAGCCGACTTGGCGGCACAGAACATGAACGGGTGGTTGAACGGGATGATGCGGCCGATGACGCCGCGCGGCTCGCGCACCGAGAAATTGACCGATTCCCGGCCGAGCGGCACCGATTGGCCCTTCATCTCGGTGACGAGGCCGGCGAAGAAATCAAGCTGAGAGGCGGCGTTGGCAACGTCCCCGAGCATCTCGTGGACCGGATTGCCGCCGTCGATTGCGTCGATGAGCGCGAGTTCCCGCGCGTTGTCGCGGACGATCTGGGCGATTCGCCTGAGGATCTTGGCGCGCTCGGCCGGGGCGACGTTCCGCCAGCCGCGATAGGCGGCGCCAGCGGCCCGGACCGCGGCATCGACATCACTGCTTCCAGCCTGCGCGACGAAGCCGAGCGACGCGCCCGTCGCCGGGCTGGTCAGTTCGAGACCGCCGGTCTCGGCCGCCTCGCGCCAGCTGCCGTTGATGTAGAGGTTCCGGTTCCGCGGCAAGACATCGGGCGATGCGCTTGCAGTTGCTGGCGCGATCGGGTCGCGCATGTCCTGGTCCATCGTCTGTCTCCCCTTCCGGCGAGGCCGGTCGCGCCGGCTTGCTGCGCCGGCGCATTTTCTTGCTTGCTTATTGGGTATCGGCTTCGCCCGGAGCGGTCTTCGCGGTGTTTCGGGCTTCAGCTATAACTTTCGCGACTATGAGGGCTCCGGCTTCTGCCCGGAGAGTGCGGCGCGTACGGCATCGAGCATCGCGAAACCGTCTTCGGGCTCGGCCTGCAACGGCAGGCGCCCGAGTCGTTCCTGCTGGAGGACGACGCCCTCTGTGACGGCCGGGTCGATGCCAAGCTCGCGAAGCGTCAGCGCGACCTCGCGCATTTCGGCGGCACGCCGGACGCCATGCTGCAGCATACGGCTGACATTGTAGGGAACGACTTTTGGCCAATCGAGGCCAGGATAGCTGCGCCCGAGGGAGTCGAGGATCACCGGGTCGATTCCGGCGACACGCGCCGCCATGAAACACTCATAGGTCAACGCCTCCAGCCCCTTGACCATGACGCTGCGGATCATCTTGATGATCGTTGCCGACCCGATCTGCGGACCCGCCGGCCCGAGCTCCATGCCGAAGCCCGCGAAGATCGCGATGAAGCGCTCGGCCGCCTCGCCGGCGACCAGGCAAGGTGTGGCGTGGCGCTTGGGGTGAACCGGCGCCATGATCGCGAGATCGAGATAGGCACCAGGCGAAGCAAAGGCCGCGGCCGCCTCGCGCTTGCGGCCGGGCGAGACCGAATTGACGTCGACGAAGACCTGGCCGGATACAAAATGCGGCGCAACCTGGCGGGCGGCGTCGAGACTGTCGGCTGCGGTGACGGCCGAGAATACGAAATCGGCGCCGGCCAGGGCGGCCTCGAGGCTGTCGGCGAGGCGGACGCCCAGGTGCTCTGCCGGCTTGCGGACGCGCTCCTGCGTACCCGCGGTGTCGAAGGCGGCGATCTCGACGATGCCGGCTTCGAGCAGGCCGCCGGCGAAGGCCAGTCCGGCCTCGCCGAAGCCGATGAAGCAGAGTCGCGGCGGGTTGGTGCGCGAAGAAACGGTTTGCAGCATGATGCCCTCCGCGATCAGAGAATCTGGCAGATATCGTCGAAGTCGAACCGCGCGGCGCGCGGCCTGACGCTCGCCGGATCGCCATGACCGATATTGATCAGGAAATTGGACCTGACCTCACCGCCTGGGAAGAATTCGGCGTCCACGACATCATGCAGGACCCCGGACATCGGGCCGCAATCGAGCCCCAGCGCACGCGCCGCCATCAGCAGGTAGGCGCCCTGCAGGGTCGCGTTGCGAAAGGCAGCCCGGGCAGCAAGGTCGGGATCCGAGAGATAGCCCGCGCGCTTGTCGACCGCATGCGGCGCCAAGCGCTCCAGATGATCGAAGAAGCGGCTGTCGATGCCGAGGATCGCGGTTACCGGCGCCGCCATGGTCTTGTCTACATTGCCGGGTTTCAACCCGGGCCGCAGCCGCTCCTTGGCCTCCTGCGAGACGACGAAGACGATGCGCTGGGGGCTGATATTGCTGCTCGTCGGCGGCATCCGCGCGAGTTCGTAGAGCTCGCGCAGTTGCGCGTCGCTCACCGCCTTCGGCAGCCAGCCGTAATAGGTTCGCGCCTCGCGGAAGAGAATGTCCAGGCAATGCTCGGATACGCATTGTCTTGTCGTCTGTTGAAGCATGAGCTGCGAACCTGCGGATGAGACGCCGGAACGCTATCCGCAGGATGCCCGTCGCGTCTTCGTGTGCTGGTTCACAAGAGCTATAAGTGCCGGGAATATCACATGCCGGTGAGCGTATCCGGCGAGGCGCCGTCCTCGTCGAGCAGCCCGGTCGCCCGCAATTCACGCAGATGGTCGCGCAGCGCCGCCAGCAGGGCCCCGACGCTCGGCGACCGTCGACGATGGCGCAATGTGATGATTCCGGCCGGCCGGCTGCCTGAGACCATGGGAACGGGCAATATCCTGACGGCACCGCGGCCGAGATCGCCGGCGAGCATCAACCGCGGAAGGATAGTGACATAGTCGTTCGACAGAACGAGCTCGCGGATGAAGGAAATCGAGGTCGAACGCAGCGGCGCGGCCAGCATCTCCAATCCGGAATAAGCGATCACCGCATCGATCTCCTGGCCGAGGCGCTGTTCCAGCGAGGGCAGCACCAAGCCGAACCTCCCGAGCTCCGCTCCCGCGCTGCCGGGGCGGTCGAGCAAGGGATGACCGGCCCGTGCCAGGACCGAGATCGGCTCGTGATAGATCGTCTCGCGGTGAACATCATGGGCGGTTTCGAGCTCGTAGAGCCGCCCGACGATCAGATCGAGCTTGCCACTCTCCAGCTGCGGCATCAGCTCCGCCGTGCGCCCCTGCACCAGCCTGATGTTCAACTCGGGATTGGAGGCGCGCAGCCGGCCGAGCGTCGGCGGCAGCACGCTCGTCGCCGCAGTCGGCAGGGCGCCGATGACCAGCGTGCCGGCCTGCCCCTGCTCGATCAGCCCGATATCGTCCGTGAGTCGTTCGACCAGCGACAGCATGGCCCGGCCACGCTCGACAACGGCACGGCCGAAGGGGTTGATCATCACGCCGCGGGCCATCCGGTCGAAGATGGGATGGCCGACGATCAGCTCGACATCCTGCACCGCCTTCGACACTGCGGGCTGCGTGATGCTGAGCGCGTGGGCCGCGGCCAGGAAACTGCCCTGCTCGGCTACGGCAATGACGATCTCGATCTGCCGCAGCTTCAGGCGCGCATTGATCTGCGATCGCATGGCCTGCCTCTCCCCATTGCAGGCAAGCCCTTTGCCCTACTGAGGGGGCAATGACAAATTGGGGGAATCAATGATCTCACCGACGCATACCAGCGAATCGATGGTTCTTCGGAGAGTCGGGCCTTCGGGCTGAGATTGCCGGCATGGTCGGGCGACCGCGAAGCTGATTCTCAGGAACGATCTGTTCGGCGGACTCTGAGAAAGCCTGGGGGCCGAGCGCGGCGGCCGGCGATCAAGACCGCAGATGCGACACGTCCACTCTCGGTGAGTTCGTGATCCGGATCGGAAAATTTGGTGGAGCCAGGCGGAATCGAACCGCCGACCTCTTGAATGCCATTCAAGCGCTCTCCCAACTGAGCTATGGCCCCACGCTGGCCGATTGATTTGGGGGTCAACCGGCAAATTCCCGGACACCGCAGGAGTGGCTTCAACTTCGAAGCCCGGCGATGTCCGCGTCGTCACTGTCGCGACGGAGGGCTCTATAGGCGGGCTCGGCAGAAGACACAAGCACCTATATCGCAGAAATATTTTTTGTCCTCAGACGTCCTCGTCACCCTCGATGTCGCCATCGATCAGATCGGAGACGTCATCGTCGCCTTCCTCGTCCTCTTCCAGGAACGTGTCGTCTTCCTCGGCAGCGATGTCGTCCTCGACCTCGATGTCGTCCTCGCTGGTGACAACCGCGTCCTTCTCGCTCGTTTCGGCATCGGCCTCATCGAGAGAGACAAGCTCGACCGCGCCGTCAGCGGCCTCGGTCTCGTCCTCGTCATCCGCTTCCTTGGCGACAACCGCCGCCGCTTTGGCCTGCGGCTCGAACATCGAACGCGGGAAAGCCTGCCCCGTATAGGGCGAGACGATCGGGTCCTTGTTCAGGTCGTAGAATTTGCGTCCCGTGGTCGGGCAAACGCGCTTGGTACCAAGTTCCGGTTTCGCCACTGCGTCGGACCTTCATTCATTCATGTTTTGAAAAGCAGGCGCGTCCGTTAGTCGTGCCGGCCGGCCCTGTCAAATGCTGATTTGATTCGCGTCTCGCGCGTGGCGCGCGACGGGTGGCCATGCTAGGCAGCCAGCGTCCAAGATCAAGCAGCCAGAGACGATCGACGTGGCCCACGCGCAGCACCCAACTCCCGTCACCGCCCGGGCCTCCGGCCCGCTCTCCGGCCGTGTCCGGGTTCCCGGCGACAAGTCGATCTCGCATCGCGCGATGATCTTCGGCTTGCTCGCCATCGGCGAGACCAAGGTCACCGGCCTGCTCGAAGGCGAGGACGTGCTGCGCACAGCCGACGCGGCCCGGGCGCTGGGCGCCATCGTGCATCATGACGGCCCCGGCGCCTGGCGCGTCCAGGGCGTCGGCGTCGGCGGGCTGAGGGAGCCGGCCGGCCTGCTCGATTTCGGCAATGCCGGCACCGGCTCTCGCCTGATGATGGGCGTTTGCGGCGCGCACCCGATCACCACCACCTTCGACGGCGACGCCTCGCTCAGGAAGCGGCCGATGCGGCGTATCCTCGATCCGCTCGAACTGATGGGCGCCACCATCCTGTCGCAGGAAGAGGGCGGGCGCGTGCCGTTGACGATCCGCGGGCCGAAGGAGGCGCTGCCGATCACCTATCGCACACCCGTCGCCTCGGCGCAGATCAAGTCGGCCGTGCTGCTCGCCGGCCTCGCCGCCCCGGGCGAGACCACGGTGATCGAGACCGAAGCGACGCGCGACCATACCGAAAAGATGCTGGCGCATTTCGGTGCCGAGGTGCGGGTGACCCCCGAGGGGGCCCATGGCCGCCGTATCGTGCTGACGGGCCAGCCCGAATTGCAGGCGGCGCCGATCGTGGTGCCCGCCGACCCGTCCTCCGCCGCCTTCCCGCTGGTCGCAGCGCTGATCGTGCCGGGCTCCGACATCCTGATCGAGAGCGTCATGACCAATCCGCTCCGCAGCGGGCTGCTGACCACGCTGCGCGAGATGGGGGCCGACATCACGGTCGAGAGCGAAGCCAATGAGGGCGGCGAGACGGTAGCGACGCTGCGCGTCCGCTCCGGCGCCCTCACGGGCGTCGAGGTGCCGCCGGAGCGCGCGCCATCGATGATCGACGAGTATCCGGTCCTCGCGGTCGCCGCGTCCTTTGCCAGCGGCACGACCCGGATGCGGGGGCTTCAGGAGCTGCGCGTCAAGGAATCGGACCGGCTCGCCGCTGTCGAGGCCGGGCTGAAGGCCGCGGGCGTGACCTGCCGGATCGAAGGCGACGACCTCGTCGTCGAGGGCGGAAACGGCAAGGTCACGGGGGGCGGCACGGCCGCAACCCATCTCGATCACCGCATCGCCATGAGCTTCCTCGTCATGGGGCTGGCGACGCAGAAACCGATGCAGGTCGATGACGGTGCGATGATCGCGACCAGTTTCCCGACCTTCATCAGCCTGATGAACGGGCTGGGCGCTGAGATCGCATGAGCCCTGCCGCGATGCGCAAGCGCCTGGTCATCGCCGTGGATGGTCCTGCCGCCTCGGGCAAGGGTACGCTGGCGCGGCGGCTCGCGGCCCATTACGGCCTGCCCTATCTCGATACCGGCCTGCTCTATCGCATGGTGGCCCGCGCGATGCGGGACGTGGGCAAGGATATCCACGATGACGAGGCCGCTGCAGCGATCGTCTCGACATTCGATGAAAAGGCCTTCGCCGAGGACAGCCTGCGTGGCCGCGAGATCGGCGAGGCCGCATCGGTCGTTGCGGCGATGCCGGCGGTCCGCAAGGGGCTGATCGACCGTCAGCGCCGCTTCGCCGGGCAGCCGGGCGGGGCCGTTCTCGACGGGCGCGATATCGGCACGGTGATCTGCCCCGAGGCTCCGGCCAAGCTCTTCGTCACCGCGACGCCGGAGGTGCGGGCGGCCCGGCGCCACAAGGAATTGGCCGGACGCGGCGAGCTTGCCTCCTTCGAGGGCATCCTGGCCGATATCAGGCGTCGCGATGCCCGCGATTCCGGCCGCAGCGATGCCCCGCTGAAGGCAGCTGAGGACGCGGATATCCTCGACACCTCGGCGCTCACGGTCGAGGAGGCGGTCGCGGCCGCGATCGCCATCGTGGATGCCCGCCGCGCGGGCTGAGCCTGCCGATAAATCATTCTTGGCGAGAGCCGAAACGAGGTGCACACTTCCGCCGCGCCCTGATGGCGGAGGTGGCGATGCGGCATGGGCTGTTCGGTCTCTTGAGTCTTGCGGCGGCCGGCTTCTGGACGGGCACGGCGCCGAATGCCCAGCCGGCGGCCGCCCCGCCCGACGAGGTCGATCTCGCCCTCGTGCTGGCGGTCGACATTTCCTATTCGATGGATCTCGACGAGCTCGCGCTGCAGCGCGGCGGCTATATCGAGGCCTTTCGCTCGAAACAGCTGCACGACGCCATCGCCAAGGGCGCGCTCGGCAAGATCGCCGTGACCTATTTCGAATGGGCCGGCGGCAATTTCCAGCATATCGTCAAGCCCTGGACGGTCATCGACACGCCACAATCGGCCATCGCCTTTGCCGAGGAGCTGGGCGAGGCTCAGACACGGCGCGGCCGGCGGACGTCGATTTCGGGCGCGATCGATCTCGGCATGCAGTTGCTCGATCAGGCCAATGTCACAGCGATGCGCCGCGTGATCGACATCTCGGGCGACGGCGCCAACAATGACGGGCGCCCCGTTACCGCGGCGCGCGACGATGCCCGCGACAAGGGCATCAGCATCAACGGCCTGCCGGTGATGCTGAAGCAGGCGAGCTATTTCGATATCGACAATCTCGACGTCTATTACGAAGACTGTGTCGTCACCGGCGTCGGCGCCTTCGTGATCCCGATCCGCGAACGTCACCAGTTCGTCGATGCGACCCGGACCAAGCTTGTGCGCGAGATTGCCGAGGTCCCGGCTGCCGAGGCCACCATCCAGAAGGCGCAGGCGAAGGAGCCGCGCGTGTCCTGCCTCTCGGGCGAGAGGCAGTGGCGCGACCGGATGGGGAATTGAGGCGGCCTCAGGTGCCGCGCGGCTTCGCTCGCGTCGTCGGCAGCGCTGCGGCTGGATCGTCCGGCCAGAGATGGCGGGGATAGCGGCCCTTCATGTCGGCCTTCACCGCGGCCCAGGAGCCGCGCCAGAAACCCGGCAGGTCGCGGGTCACCTGGATCGGTCGATGCGCCGGCGACAGCAGCTCCAGGACGAGCGGCACGCGGCCGGCCGCGAGCGAGGGGTGCTGGGCAAGCCCGTAAAGCTCCTGCACGCGCACCGAGATCGTCGGTCCCGCCTCGGCCGCATAATCCACGGCGAGATGGGAACCGGTCGGTGCAACGAAATGCGTCGGCGCCTCGGCATCGAGCCGGCGTTTCAGATCCCAGGGCAGCAGGCTGGCCAGCGCCGCATCGAGGTCGGCCGGCGCAATCGCGGCGAGCGAGGTTCGCCCCTCGATATGGGGCGCAAGCCAGAGTTCCGGCTCGGCTGCGAGCCCGGCATCGGACAGGTCGGGCCAGGGATTCTCGCCTTCTGTGCCGATTGCGGCCTGACGCAGGAAGGCGGTCCGCTCCCGCAATTGCTGCTGTGCCTTCGTCCATGGCAGCAACCCAATGCCCAACGTCGCCACACCAATCGCCAGGGTCGCAGCGTTCTCCGACGTTGCCTCCACTGCAAGCGGGCGCTCCGACAGGCTGATGGCGCCATAGCGCCTGACCGCACGCGCACGCAGAGCGCGGGCATTGCGGTCGAAGATCGTTTCCGTCCGCTCCTCCAGGCCGAAGGACGCCAGGCCTTCGGCGGCCTGACGAAGGACTTCGTCTTCACCGATTGCGGCACCCCCAAGGATTCGGGCCTGTTGCGCTGTGCCCGTCATGTCGGCCACGACGATCCAGGGCTCGCGGGCGAGGCGCTGCGTCGGCTCAAGCGCCGCACCGCGGCCATTGGCCAGGAGATACTGGCCCGAGCCCGCTGCGCGTAGCCTGGCGATTCGATCGGGATAGGCGAGCGCGAGCAGGAAGCCGATGGAGCCCGTCGCGTCGCACCCGGGCGGGCTCGCCTTCTCCGCCAACCGGGCCCAGCCCTCCGCGAGGCGGCGCATATCGGCGGCACGACCACCGCGCTCCCGCCCGAAGCGCTCGGCCCGCTCGGCGAGATCCGTCGCATCTCCGCCGAGCCCCCGCTCGACCAGCAGCGCCGCCAGTTCCGCCGCCGCCCTGGCCTGACCGAAGCGCGCGGCAACGACGACCATGCGCGCGAGGCGTGGCGGCAGCGGCAATGCCTGCAAGGCCCGGCCATCGGCGGTGATGCGGCCGTCATCGGCGAGTGCGCCAAGATTGAGCAGCAGCGCCCGCGCCTCCTTCAGGGCAGGCGCCGGCGGCTGGTCGAGAAAGGCGAGCGATGTCGGATCGGCGACGCCCCAGGCGGCGCAATCAAGCAGCAGCGGCGCGAGATCCGCAGAGAGGATTTCAGGCCGGGCGAAGGCTTCCAGGGCGCCAGTGCCAGCCTCCTCCCAGAGGCGGTAGCACACGCCCGGTTCGGTGCGGCCGGCGCGGCCGCGGCGCTGGTCGGCCGCAGCGCGGCTGACCCGGCGGGTCTCGAGCCGGGTCACGCCGATATCGGGCTCGTAGACGGGGACGCGCGCGAGGCCCGAATCGACCACCACGCGCACCCCCTCGATGGTGAGCGAGGTCTCGGCGATCGAGGTCGCCAGCACGATCTTGCGACGTCCGGCCGGCGTCGGCAGCACGGCGCGATCCTGCTCGGCCTGATCGAGCGCGCCATAGAGCGGCGCGATCTCGACCGCGGGATCGCGCACCCGTTCGCGCAGCCGCTCCTCGACCCGCCTGATCTCGCCCTGTCCCGGCAGGAAGACGAGGAGCGAACCCGATTGCTCGTTCAGGGCCTGCTGCACGGCCTCGGTGACCTGGTCCTCGATCCGCTTCAGCGGATCCCGGCCGCGATAGCGCGTCTCGACAGGATAGGCCCGGCCCTGCGATTCGATGACCGGCGCGGCGCCGAGCAGCTTTGCGACCCGCGCGCCGTCCAGGGTGGCCGACATCACCAGGATGCGCAGGTCCTCGCGCAATCCGCCTTGCGCGTCGAGCGCCAGGGCGAGACCGAAATCGGCATCGAGGGAGCGTTCGTGGAATTCGTCAAAGAGCACGGCGGCGATGCCGTCGAGCGCCGGATCGTCGAGGATCATCCGGGCGAAGACCCCCTCGGTGACGACCTCGATCCGCGTCTTCGGCCCGATCTTCGATCCGAGCCGGACACGCAGGCCAACCGTGTCGCCAACGCGCTCCCCCAGCGTCTGCGCCATGCGGCCGGCAGCACCGCGAGCCGCGAGCCGGCGCGGTTCGAGGATGATCAGCTTACCGCCGGTCGCCCAGGGCTCGTCGAGCAGGGCGAGCGGGACACGCGTGGTCTTGCCGGCGCCGGGAGGAGCGACCAGCACCACATTCGGGCCGGCACGGAGCGCCGCGGCGAGATCGCCCAGGACGGCATCGATCGGAAGCGGGGTATCGAAATCGCGCATGGCGCGATGTGACGCAGCCGGCGCGCGGACGCAAGCGATGGCGGACTCAGGCTGCCTGCCGAAGCCCGACCTCGAAGGGGCTGACCGTGATCGCGCCTGATTTTACAGACACCATCGAATTGCATCCGAGCGCCTGCCAGCAGTCGCGCGCGGCATCGACCGGCTCGGACGCGACGACGATGCTGTCGCTGCGGTTGCAGATATAGAGCGTCGGCGGCCGCGTATCGGAAGACCAGCGCACGGCGTGGATCGTCTCGCCATCGGCGAGCGCGGCGGCGCAGCGCAAGGGCTCGCGAATGCCGGCCGCCTGCATCAGGGCCAGCGCCTCGCCCAAGGTCCAGGCCAGCGCTTCGCCGGGCGAATAGCCGTCCGCCATGCGGGCGAGCGCCAGCAGGAAGATCGCCTCCGAATCCGTCGTGCCGACACGGGCGGCATAGAGCGAATCGGGAATCAGGCTCTCGAGCTTGCGGCGGATCAGGGCGTAGCCGCCGATCTGGCCGTTATGCATGAAGAGATGCCGGCCATGGACGAAGGGATGGCAATTGGCCCGCGTCGTCGCCGTACCGGTCGCAGCGCGCACATGGGCGAAGAAGAGATGCGAGCGCACCTGACGGGCGATCGAGAGCAGGTTCTCGTCGGACCAGGCCGGACGGACCTCGCGATACTGCCCGGGCTCCGGCTTCTCGCCATACCAACCGACGCCAAACCCGTCGCCATTCGTGCCGGTCTTGCTCTCCTCGGCATGGAGCGACTGGTGAATCAGCGAATGGCAGGGCGAGGCGACGAAATCCTCAAGAAAGACCGGAACGCCGGAATAGGCGAGGAAACGGCACATGGTCGGTCCCGAATCAGGCTGCGGGCGGGACGCCGCATTGAGGAGATTATTCCACGAGAATGAACCGTGACATAACAAATCTTCCCCGCACCCTACTCGCTGCAGGAGAAATCCAGCTTCGCTTCCTTGCGGCTCCGACCGACCTTCACCTCGATCTCGAGCGGAGCGCAGGTGGCGCTGTCGAGCAGGAAGGCCTTGTGGATGCGCCCCTCTTCGCCAAAGAGGAACCCGCCATAGACGCGCCTGAGCAGGATCCTCTCGCCGGTCTTCGCCTTCTGCCTGACGGTGAGCGAGGCGAGGTCGCGCGCGATCTTGTCCGAGGATTTGGTGTTCTTCGCGCCGGTGAAGGAAAGCGTCACCAGCAGCGCATCGGCCGGCTCGCCGGCTTCGCCCTCGCCGATCACTGCATTGTGGAGCGCCTTCTTCGTACCGACCAGATTCTCCGAGAGCCTGCCGGTGCGCTCGAGGAAGAGCTGGGCCTTGATCTCCTCGACCGCGACCTGGGCGAAGGCTGAAGCTGAAGACGCCGCCAGAAGGCCCAGGCCGAACAGTGCGGAGAAAGCCGGTTGCATCGTCGAGGCCCCATCTGAATCACGCCCTATCGGCAGGATTGCGCAGCTATGCCATTTCGCCGTGAGGTTGCTAGCCCTCCGATCAGGCTTTACGCGACAACCCAACCGGGCGATGACGGAAACCGCTCGATATCGGGATTGGGGAGCGGGTCCTTGAAGTCAGTGATTTCGCTTGCGGGTGCAGCCTTGGCGCTGTGCCTGGTTCCCAGCCTCACATTCGCGGCGGGCGATATCGGCGGGGCGACGCTCGGTGCGGCCTGGGCTCTTCCCTTTGCCGGCATGCTGCTCTCGATCGCCCTCGGACCGATCCTGTTTCCGCATGTCTGGGAGCTCAATTACGGCAAGTTCGCAGCCTTCTGGGCAGCGCTCGTGCTGGTGCCTCTGGTCCTCTTCCGTGGCTTCGATCCGGCGCTCGGATCACTGCTTCACACCGCGCTGCTCGAATATATCCCCTTCATCATCCTGCTCTTCGCGCTCTTCACCATTGCCGGCGGCATCCTGATCACCGGGAATCTGCGCGGTACGCCAGCGACCAATACGGCTCTGCTGGCGATCGGGACCACGATGGCGAGCGTGGTCGGCACGACGGGCGCCTCGATCATCATGATCCGGCCGCTGCTGCGCGCCAACGACGACCGCCGCCACAACGTCCATGTCGTCGTGTTCTTCATCTTCCTGGTCTCGAATATCGGCGGCTCGCTGACCCCGCTCGGAGATCCGCCACTCTTTCTCGGCTTCCTGCGCGGCGTCAGCTTCTTCTGGACGACCCAGCACCTCCTGCCGGAAACCAGCTTTGCGGTCGCTGTGCTGCTCGCGCTGTTCTTCGCGCTCGACAGCTATTTCTTCAGCAAGGAAAAGGGGGCTCCAGCCCTCAAGGATCCGACGCCGGACCGTGCCATCAAGCTCTTCGGCAAGGTCAATATCGCTCTGCTCGGCGGCGTCATCCTCGCCATCCTGATGTCGGCGAACTGGAAGCCCGGCACTGTCTTCGACATCCATGGCGTTCATGTCGAGCTGCAGAATGTGGTGCGCGACGCGATCCTGCTCAGCCTCGCGGGTCTCTCGCTGGTACTGACGCCGAAGCCGGTGCGGGCCGGCAATGAATTCAGCTGGGGGCCGATCAAGGAGGTCGCCAAGCTCTTTGCCGGCATCTTCGTCTGCATCATCCCGGTGCTGGCGATGCTGCAGGCCGGCAAGGACGGGGCGTTCGCACCGCTCGTCGCGCTGGTGACGCATGCGGACGGAACGCCGAACAACGTCGCCTATTTCTGGCTGACCGGCATCCTCTCGTCCTTCCTCGACAATGCCCCGACCTATCTGGTCTTCTTCGAACTCGCCGGCGGCGACGCGAAAGCCCTGATGACAACCGGTGCACTGACGCTGACCGCGATCTCGGCCGGCGCGGTCTTCATGGGCGCCAACAGTTATATTGGCAACGCGCCGAACTTCATGGTCTACGCCATCGCCAAGGATCGGAAGGTCAATATGCCGAGCTTCTTCGGCTACATGATGTGGTCAGGCGCGATCCTGATCCCGCTCTTCCTGCTGCAGACGGTGATCTTCTTCAGGTAGCGGCAGCCTTGTGCGGCAGCTCGGCCCCGTGCCGGGCGCCCGCCATCCCCCGTTCACGGACGGACGAGGTCGGGGGCGCTCCGGGCGCGTCCACCCCATGGCTTGCGAGGCGCTAGGGCCGGCCCGTCGGCACGCCTTCGCGAATCCTCTGCGAAAACGCGGGATCGTCGAGGGACAGTGTGCGTGCCCGCTCACTGATGCGCCCGCGTCGAATCAACTCGTCGAGCGGCATGTCGGAGCGGATCGCACCGATGCGGGCGAGGTAGCCCGGCAGGTAGCCGGAGAGCAGCACGCGCGGATCGAGCGGCAGCGAGAAGGTCCAGCCGGGGGCAACCGAACCGACGAGATGGTAGACCACCGTCGTGCAATTGGTCGTCAGCGTGTTGTACCAGCGCGGCTTCTTCGCCAGCCGGTTGATGTCGGCGGCATAGGCGAGCAGCACGTCGCGGGCCTGGGTCGGGGTCGCGGCGAGCCGGAACAGCCTGACATCCTCGCCACGCGCATGGGTGCGCAGGCCAACGATGTCGCGCTCGTCGGCGGCGACATAGGCCATCTCATAGGTCCGGAAGAAGCCGGCCAGCGACGACCATTCCTCGCCCTTCTCGCGCCGAACCTCGATCGAGAAGGTCAGCGGCGGGGAATCTGAGAAGGTGAAGCTGACGAGCAGATGCGCAATCGCTTCGCCGGACCAGTAGGACAGGAAGAGATCGGCGCCCTCGATCTTCGACAGGTCGAAGCTGCGCGTTTCCCAGTGCTGATCGTAGTCGGTTTCGGTGCGCCAGCGGAAATGACGCAAATTGCTGACGGTGATGCGGTCGCCCTCGCGCGCGATCTCCGGCAGGCGCGCAAGCTCGGGGATCCAGTCGCGATCATGGGATGGCAGCATGCTGTTCCACCAGCCGAGCAGGCCGAGGAACACGACCGCGAAGCCCAGCGGCAATCGCAGGGCGCCGGTCCAGATCCCGATCAGCCCGGCCAGCGCGGCGAAGCCGAAGCCGATGGCGCCCATGATGGCCAGCGCGCCGTTGAGGCGGAACAGCAGGAGGCCGACGCCCCAAAGACCCGCCCCGACGATGACGAGGGTGGTGAGAAGCTTCAGCAGAATCAAAAAGAGGCGGCTCATCGCCGCCTCTCGTAACACATCAATCCGATTCGGGCGTCACGCCGCGAGCGAACTGGTCGGCGCTGCCGCCTTCACGGCATCATCGACATGGCTCTCGAAACGCTTGAAGTTCTCGCGGAACATGCCGACGAGCGTCTTGGCGGTTTCGGCGAACTCGGCCTTATCCTGCCAGGTCTTGACGGGATAGAGGATGTGCGGCTCGACGCCGGGCACCGAGGTCGGCACCGCGAAGCCGAAATAAGGATCGCGGCGGAAATCGGCGCGGTTGAGCGAGCCGTCCAGCGCCGCCGACAGCAGGCGGCGGGTGACGCGGATCGGCATGCGCCGGCCGGTACCGTACTTGCCGCCGGTCCAGCCGGTGTTCACCAGCCAGCAATCGACATGGTGCTTGGCGATGAAGTCGCGCAGCAGATTGGCGTATTCCGACGGGTGACGCGGCAGGAAGGGCGAGCCGAAGCAGGTCGAGAACTCCGGCTCGACGCCGACAAGGCCGCGCTCCGTGCCGGCGACCTTGGCGGTGTAGCCGGAGAGGAAATGGTACATCGCCTCGGCCGGGGTCAGCTTGGCGATCGGCGGCATCACGCCGAACGCGTCGGCCGTCAGCATCACGATGTTCTTGGGCGTGCCGGCCCGGCCGGTGCGCGACGCATTCGGGATGAAATCGAGCGGATAGGCCGAGCGGGTGTTCTCGGTCTTGCTCTGGTCGTCGAAATCCACAACGCGGCTGATCGGGTCGAGCACGACATTTTCGAGCACGGTGCCGAAACGCTGCGAAGCAGCATAGATCTGCGGCTCGGCCTCGGCCGAGAGCTTGATCGTCTTGGCGTAGCAGCCACCCTCGAAATTGAAGATGCCGTCCTTCGACCAGCCATGCTCGTCATCGCCGATGAGCGTGCGGTCAGGGTCTGCCGACAGCGTGGTCTTGCCGGTGCCGGAGAGCCCGAAGAAGATCGCCGGGTCTTCATTGCGGCCGACATTCGCCGAGCAATGCATCGGCACGACACCCTTGGTGGGCAGGATGTAGTTCAGATATGTGAAGACCGATTTCTTCATCTCGCCGGCATAGGCGGAGCCGCCGATCAGCACGATCTTGCGGGTGAAATCGATGGCAACGACGGTCTCGCTGCGGCAGCCATGGCGCTTGGGATCGGCCTTGAAGCTGGGGAGATCGACAATCGTCATCTCCGGCACATAGGTCGGAATCTCTTCCGGAGCCGGGCGGATGAGCAGGTTGCGGATGAAGAGCGAGTGCCAGGCGAACTCCGTGAAGACGCGAGCCTTGACACGATGCACCGGGTCGGCGCCGCCATAGAGATCCTGGGCAAAGAGTTCCTTGCCTTCGGCGTGGCTGATGAAATCAGCGAGCAAGGTCTCGAACTGCGCCGGCGTGATCGCGCCGTTGTTCTCCCACCAGACGGTTCCTTCCGTCAGCGCATCCTTGACGACGAACTTGTCCTTCGGAGACCGGCCGGTATGGCTGCCGGTATCGGCGCAGAGCGCACCGCCATGGGCGATCTCGGACTCGCCGCGCCGCAGCGACTCCTCGTAAAGGCGCGCCGCTTCGAAGTTCCAGCGCACCGCCTTGAGCTTGCGGAAGCCGAATGTGTCGGCGCCGCAGGCGGTGTTGAAGTGACCGATGGTCTCCACAGGCATTCTCCCAAACGGCGCCCTTCGACGCCTTGTTTCGACATGGCGGACTGTGCTTCCGCCACCGTGGGCGAGATCAAGTGCGGCGCTCTTTAAGCGCATGGCGGCGCCGGCTCAAGTCACCGACGAAACTTGAGCAGGCACAAGCTTCCCTAAATCGATTGAATAATCCGAGCCCTCCAGCACAGCGTCATCAGGCCGCAGCTCGGGCCTTCTGGGCCAGCGCCACCAGCGCGGCACGCAACGCCCCCGGGCTGGTGACACGCTCGGGAAAGACAAGGCGCGCCGCAGCATCGCCGCAGACAAGATCAAGCCCTTCGGGGTCGAGTCCCGTCGCCCGCCAGCGCCCCTCCGCCTCACCCAGCAGCCGCGTCGCATACAGCGCGAGCGCGTCCGCATGGTCCTCGTTCATATGTGCGACGGCGCCGTCCTCGGCCTCGATCAGCGCATCGCACCCCGTCAGGTCGAGCAGGACGTCACCTGTCGCGATCTCGGCTGCGCGGGCAAACCCGCCATTGGGATGGAGCCCGGAGACCTCGAGCCGGAAGAGCGAAAAATCGGGGAAATCAATGTAGAGCTTCGACTTGGGGTGACGCGCCAGGAACCGGCGCCGCGCCCGCGGATCGTCGGTGCGCAGGGCACGCCCGGCCACGCTGACGCGCTTCGAGTTGGCCATGGGGTCGCCCTTCCCCAACGCAAAGCACAGGATCGAGCAGCGCGGATCGGCATCGAGATTGCGCGTATGCAATGCGAGCTTCGAGAGCAGAAGAAGCGGCGTTCCATCGACATCGGTCGCGACATTCACGAGAGTCGACAACGGAAATCCGCTTGCCGGGTCAAGGGTCGCCAGCGGCGCCGTGCGAGCAATGCGCAGCAGCTCGCGCGCCATCGCGACCGCATCGAAGGAATCCGGCGCCGTGCCCCCGAGTTCGACGCCGCGCGGCGTGATCGCCTGTCCCTGAACCTCAGACATCGCACGCTCCTCACCCTCAAAAATCGGCCTTGGTGAGCCGCACCAGCCGAAGCCGCCGACAGCCGCTCCGGACCCTTTCGGCATAACAACGCGTTAGGCTGTAGCGAAACCGTCACGGCACCGCTAGATTGCAGCCACGGTTTGGCCGCTCTCTCGCGAGAGTGGACCCGTCATTGCAACGCGGCCCAGAGACGTAAAGCCCATGCCAACCATTGCGCTGGTCGATGACGACCGCAACATCCTGACCTCGGTCTCCATCGCCCTCGAGGCCGAAGGATACCGGATCATGACCTATACGGACGGGGCATCGGCGCTTGATGGGCTGAAGCAGAACCCGCCGGATCTGGCGATCTTCGATATCAAGATGCCACGCATGGACGGGATGGAGCTGCTTCGGCGGCTCAGGCAGAAATCCGACCTGCCGGTGATCTTCCTGACGTCGAAGGACGAGGAGATCGACGAGCTCTTTGGCCTGAAGATGGGCGCGGATGACTTCATCCGGAAGCCGTTCTCGCAGCGACTGCTGGTCGAGCGCGTCAAGGCGATCCTGCGCCGCTCAGGCGCCAAGGATGTCAGCGCGCCAGCGCGACCGGAAGACGCCAAGGCCCTGGAGCGCGGCCAGTTGCGCATGGACCCGGAGCGTCATACCTGCACCTGGAAGGGCGAGCCGGTCACGCTGACCGTCACCGAATTCCTGATCCTGCAGTCGCTGGCACAGCGTCCCGGCGTGGTGAAAAGCCGCAACGCCCTGATGGACGCCGCCTATGACGACGAGGTCTATGTCGACGACCGCACCATCGACAGCCATATCAAGCGGCTGCGCAAGAAGTTCAATCAGGTCGATGCCGAGTTCGACATGATCGAGACGCTGTACGGTGTCGGTTACCGCTTCAAGGAGATGTGAGAATCGCGATCGATGCCTTGACCTGCTCCGAGGGACACTTAACGGCCTTCGTGGAATTGGAACGCATCACGCATGGCGACGATTGAACAGGACAGACCCCGCGCCGAAGGCCGCCGCAGCCGTCCGGCGCTGCGGCGGCGCGTAGCGCTTGCGGGACGGCATGCCTGGCGCGCCATCTCGTCGCGCGCGGCCTCCAGCCTGACGCGTCGCATCGTCGTCCTCAATCTCGCCGGGCTCGTGGCACTGCTGCTCGGCTTTCTCTACCTCAATCAGTTCCGCGAAGGATTGATCGAGTCCCGGGTGCAAAGCCTGCTGACGCAGGGCGAGATCATTGCCGCCTCGATCGCGGCCTCCGCGACGGTCGAGACCGACACGATCACCATCGACGCCGATAAGTTGCTGCAGCTGCAAGCAGGTGAGAGCGCCGGCATTGCCGACGATCCGCTCGATTTCTCGATCAATCCCGAGAAAGTGGCGCCGCTGCTCAGGCGCCTGGTGACGCCGACCAAGACCCGTGCCCGCGTCTATGACAAGGACGGGATGCTGACGCTCGATTCGCGCAATCTCTATTCGCGCGGCGACGTGCTCCGGCTCGACTTGCCGCGCCTCGGCGAGCAGGACGAGGCGCCCTTGCTCGAGCGCACATGGAACATGCTGCGCAGCCGGCTCGGGCGTGCCGACGTGCCGGCCTATGACGATTTCGCCAATGCCAATGGCAAGTCCTATCCGGAGGTGGCACGCGCCTTGAGCGGCGTTCCAGCCAGTGTCGTGCGCGTCAATACGCGCGGGCAGACCATCGTCTCCGTCGCCGTGCCGGTCCAGCGCTTCCGGACCGTACGCGGAGCGCTTCTGCTCTCGACCCAAGGCGGCGACATCGACGGCATCATCGCTGGCGAACGCTACGCCATCATCCAGGTCTTTGCCGTTGCTGCGGGCGTGATGATCGTGCTGTCGGTGCTGCTGGCCGGCACGATCGCCGAGCCGATCCGCAAGCTCGCCGACGCTGCGCAGCGCGTGCGCAAGGGCGTGAAGTCGCGCGAGGAAATTCCCGATTTCACCAATCGCCACGACGAGATCGGACACCTGTCAGGCTCGCTGCGCGACATGACAAAGGCGCTCTACAACCGCATCGAGGCGATCGAGAGCTTCGCCGCCGATGTCGCCCATGAGCTCAAGAACCCGCTCACCTCACTGCGCAGTGCCGTGGAAACGCTGCCGCGCGTGAAAAACGACGATTCCCGCGGCCGGCTGCTCGCCGTGATCCAGCATGATGTCCGGCGCCTCGACCGCCTGATCTCGGATATTTCGGATGCGTCGCGGCTCGACGCGGAGCTGGCACGCAACGATGCCGCCCCCGTCGACATGGCCCAGGTCTTGGAAGCCGTGGTCAGCTTGCAGAACCAGACGCGTCGGGATGGCCAGCCCGGCATCGAGCTTTCGGTCGAGCGGCGCGGGCAGCGCCCTGGCGGACGTCAGGACTTCCTGGTGATGGGCCATGATTCCCGGCTCGGCCAGGTCATGGTCAATCTCATCGACAACGCCCGTTCCTTCTCGCAGCCCGACAAGCCCGTGCGCGTCATACTGTCGCGCGTCGGGCCCGATGTGCTGATCAGCGTCGAGGATGACGGGCCGGGCATCCCGCCCCACGCCATCGAGCGCATCTTCGAGCGCTTCTATACCGACCGACCGGACGAGGGCTTCGGGCAGAATTCCGGGCTCGGCCTTTCGATCTCACGCCAGATCGTCGAAGCCCATCGCGGCAGCATTCGGGCCGAGAACCGGCTCGACCGCTCGACCGGAGCTGAAGACCCGCCACGGCTCGGTGCCCGCTTCGTCGTACGGCTGCCTGCCGTTCAGCACATCGCCTGAGTTGCCGCCATGGACAATGCCAACACGGCCGCAACCGGCGAACGCGTGCATGCCAGCACGATTGCGATTGGAGAGGCCGGAATCATCATCCGCGGCCCATCCGGCGCCGGAAAATCGGTTCTGGCGCTGGCCCTCATCGCGCTCGCCAGGCAGGACGGCCTGTTTGCGCGCCTGGTCGCCGACGACCGGACCGAACTGAATGCGACTGGCGGCAGGTTGGTCGGCTACCCCGTCTCCCCGCTGGAGGGACTGATCGAGCGACGCGGTCTCGGCCTCACGCCCGAGCCCTACTTGCCCGGCGTCGTGATCCGGCTGATTGTCGATTGCAGTGGCGAGGAGCCGGAACGCATGCCTGAGCCGGAAGCGCTGGTGGAACGCCTGGCAGGTATCGACCTGCCGCGGCTGACCGTGAAGGGTCGGGCCGGTGACGAGCGGCTTGTCCTCACCGCCCTGCGCCTGTTCATGGGAGATGCGTGAGCCTTGTTTTCGACAAGATTCAATCCAGCTGTCTTGCCTAACCCGCGCGCCTGCCGCATAAACCGCGACCTTGTCCGGGCGCCTGCAAGCGCTCTCCGGTGCGATAGTGAATGATCGGACTCGTCCTTGTGACGCATGGGCATCTGGCGACCGAGTTCCGCTCAGCGCTCGAACATGTCGTCGGCCCCCAGCAAAACCTCGCCACCATCGCCATCGCCCCCGATGACGACATGGAGGCCCGTCGACGCGACATCATCGCGGCGGTCGAAGCCGTCGAGAACGGCAAGGGCGTGATCGTTCTCACCGACATGTTCGGTGGCACGCCCTCGAATCTGGCCATCTCGGTGATGGAACCCGGGCGGATCGACGTCGTGGCCGGGATCAACCTGCCGATGTTGATCAAGCTCGCCAGCGTGCGCGAGGAGAAGACCCTCGACGAGGCCGTAACCAGCGCGCAGGATGCCGGCCGAAAATACATCACCGTAGCCAGCCGGGTTCTGGCGGGAAAATAGGATGAGCGGCCAGGTGAGCAGCAGCGAAGACGATTGTGATTGCCCGGAAACGGCGATCCCGAACGGCGCGCTTTATTGCGAACTGCCGATCGTCAACAAGAAGGGGCTGCACGCCCGCGCCACGGCGAAATTCGTGCAGTGCGCCTCGAATTTCGACGCCGACATTACCGTGACCCGCTGCGGCGAGACCGTCGGCGCGACCTCGATCATGGGTATCCTGACGCTCGGCGCCGGCATCGGCTCGACCATCACCGTCGTCGCCAAGGGCCGTGACGCCCAGGAGGCGCTGAAGGCGCTCGAAGCGCTGGTCGCCGACAAGTTCGGCGAAGGCGAATAGACTGAGGCGCCGACCGCGCTCCCTTCCAGGTCGCCTGAGGTCGGATTTTGCTGCGCTCGGCCTGAGATGCGCTGGTGGCAAACCGTCCCCTCCCTTCCCGGACTGCTGACTTCTGATGGCAAGCACGCGACAATGCCCGATGCGGGCATCTGACGGGCGAGGTTCGCGCATGTCGCGCCGCGCTCATTCCCGGCGCATATAAAGACATCTTTATATCTTTGATTGCCTTCTGACGCCGTCGCTGCTAGAGAGCCGCGCGTCATTCAAGATCAAGCCATTGGAGCAGCCCCGTGTCGAAGCACGATTACGTCGTCAAGGACATCAGCCTCGCGGATTACGGCCGCAAGGAAATCAACATGGCCCAGGACGAGATGCCGGGCCTGATGGCGATCCGCGCCGAGCATAAGGGCAAGGCCCCGCTCAAGGGCGCCCGCATCGCCGGCTGCCTGCACATGACCATTCAGACCGCCGTGCTGATCGAGACGCTGAAGGAACTCGGCGCCGACGTGCGCTGGTCGTCCTGCAACATCTTCTCGACCCAGGACCATGCCGCCGCCGCGATCGCCGCGACCGGCACCCCGGTCTTCGCCATCAAGGGCGAGACGCTGGAGGAGTATTGGGAATACGTCCTGCGCACCGCGACATGGGGTGACGGCGGCACGCCGAACATGATCCTCGACGATGGCGGCGACCTGACCATGCTGATCATCCTCGGTGCCGAGGCCGAGGCCGGCAAGGCCGAATTCCTGGACAAGCCGGGCAACGAGGAAGAGACGATCTTCTTCAAGCTGATCAAGCGGGAGCTCAAGGCCAATCCAGGCTGGTTCACCAAGACCCGCGCCGCGATCAAGGGCGTCTCGGAAGAGACCACCACCGGCGTGCACCGCCTCTACGAGCTGGCCAAGGCCGGCCGCATGCCCTTCCCGGCGATCAACGTCAACGACTCCGTCACCAAGTCGAAGTTCGACAACCTCTATGGCTGCCGTGAATCGCTGGTCGACGCCATCCGCCGCGGCACCGACGTGATGATGTCGGGCAAGGTCGCGGTCGTCGCCGGCTATGGCGACGTCGGCAAGGGCTCGGCCGCTTCGCTGCGCCAGGCCGGCTGCCGCGTGCTCGTCACCGAGATCGACCCTATCTGCGCGCTGCAGGCGGCGATGGAAGGCTACGAGGTCGTGACCATGGAAGATGCTGCGCCCCGCGCCGACATCTTCGTGACCGCCACCGGCAATCTCGACGTCATCACCGTCGAGCACATGCGCGCCATGAAGCACCGCGCCATTGTCTGCAATATCGGCCATTTCGACTCGGAGATTCAGGTCGCCGGCCTGAAGAACTTCAAGTGGGACAACGTCAAGCCGCAGGTCGACGAGGTCGAGTTCCCCAACGGCAAGCGCATCATCCTGCTCTCGGAAGGTCGCCTGGTGAATCTCGGCAACGCCACCGGCCACCCGTCCTTCGTGATGTCCTGCTCGTTCTCGAACCAGACGCTGGCCCAGATCGAGCTCTGGAACCACCACGCCAAGTACGAGAACAAGGTCTACACGCTGCCGAAGCATCTCGACGAGAAGGTCGCGGCGCTCCACCTCGCCAAGGTCGGGGCCAAGCTGACTGTGCTCAACGATGCGCAGGCGAAGTATCTGGGCCTGGCCCCGACCGGCCCGTTCAAGCCCGAGCTCTACCGCTACTGACACGCCAACAGGCGTAAAGTTGAAGAAGCCCGGCGTTCGCGCCGGGCTTTTTTGCATCTGACTGACCTCTCATTATTGCAAGAAGACACCACTAATAGACAGTGCCCTACAGCCAGGCTCAATTTGTTGATTTCTTGGCCTGGGGCGGCACTCGGTCGCGATTTTCCACGCATTTACCTGCCATTAAGCACTTCCTGCCGGACTCCACCGGTGATTAGAGTGGAGCTGATTCGGGCCCGCTGCGTTCGCGCGAGGTCGAGCAAGCTCAAACGGGTTGGTGTGGTGGTGTGCGTGCGTCCGGTTCGGGCTGCGGCGCCTCGATCGGCTTTCCACCTTGGCCGTTCAACGCCAGGGTCGGGTTCAGACTAAGTGACGGAAGCAGAATGAGACGAGCGGGGCGAAAGAGACGGAACGGAGATGCGGGGCGCCACAGCGCACTGCTCCCAGGCCTCGCCGTCGGCAGCATTCCGCTTCCGGCGCTCGCACAAACCGAGATCATGGCTCCGCTCCCGGCAGGTGCGCTTGGTGCCGGCAGCCTTTCGATCGTCCTGGCCGGGCTTGTGGTCTTCGCGGCAACAACCTCGATCATCTATGTGCGCGAGCGGGGACGCTGGCAGCGCCGTGAAGGAGAGCTCGCGAGCGAACTGGAAGCGGCCCGCAGCCACCAGGAACGCCTGGGTGCGCTGCTCGCCTCCGATGCCCAGGTCGTGGTGAGCTGGAACGGAAAGAACGCCGAGCCGATCTTCGAGGGCGACAGCGGCTTTCTCGGCGCGCCCGGCGCTGCGCTGGCCCTTGCCTATGGCAGCTGGGCCCCTCCCGCCGACGCCAAGCGCCTGGAACTCGCCACCGACGCATTGAAGGAGCGCGGCGAAGCCTTCGGCTTCACGCTCAGGAGTCGCTCCGGCCCGTTCATCGATGTCGAAGGCCGCCCCGTCGCAGGGCGTGCGGTGATCCGTTTCCGCCAGGTCAGCGGCGAGCGGGCCCGGGTCATGGCGCTGCAAAGCGAACTTGAGCATGTCACCGCCGATCATGCAGCGCTCTCCACCTTGCTGGCTGGCCTGCCGCAACCGGTCTGGACCCGCAATGCCGACGGTCGCCTGAGCTGGGCCAATGCCGCCTATGCCCGCGCGGTCGAAGCTGCCGGCGGCAGCGAGGCGGTGAAGGGCGGCCTCGAGCTGCTCGACCGCAATGAACGGGAGAACGCAGCCAAGGCGCGCAGCGAAGGGCGCCCGTTCGCAACACGCGCTCCGGCCGTGGTAGCCGGCCAGCGGCATACGCTCGACATCCTGGAAATGCCGACGCCGGCCGGCTTTGCCGGCATCGCGACCGACATGAGCGAGCTTGAGGCCGTTCGCGCCGACCTGCAGCGCCAGATGGATGCGCATGTGCGCACGCTCGACCGGCTGAAGACGGCCGTTGCCGTGTTCGATGCCTCACAACGGCTGGTCTACAGCAATTCCGGGTTCGAGACGCTCTGGTCGCTCGACTCCGCCTTCCTCGAAGGCAAGCCCAGCGATAGCGAAATCCTCGACCGGCTGAGAGCCGAGCGCCGCCTGCCTGAACTCGGCGACTACCGCAGCTGGAAGGCTGCGGTGCAGGCCACCTATACAAGCCCGCGTGCCAGCGAGGACTGGTGGTATCTGCCGGACGGGCGGACGATCCATGTCGTCTCGAGCCCCAACCCGCAAGGCGGCGTCACCTATCTCTTCGATGACGTGACCGAACGCTTCACGCTCGAATCCCGATTCAATGCGCTGTCACGCACGCAACGGGAAACGCTGGACTCGCTGCGCGAGGGCGTCGCGGTGTTCGGTTCGGACGGCCGGCTCAAGCTCTCCAACCCCGCCTTCGCCCAGGCCTGGAAGATCCACGGCGACCTGGCCGGAGCCACGCCGCATATCGACGAGGTGGTCCGGCTCTGCCGGCCGCTCTATCCGCATGACGATGTCTGGACGGAGCTGCAGAGCGTCATCACCGGCGTGCGCGATGCGCGTGAGGACTATGGCTGCCGGATGGAGCGTCGTGACGGCACCGTGCTCGATTGCGCCGCCGCGCCGTTGCCGGACGGAGCGACGCTGATCACCTTCGCCGACGTCACCGCAAGCGTGAATGTCGAACGTGCCCTGACCGAAAAGAACGAAGCCCTGGAGAAGGTCTCGCGGCTGCGCGAGGATTTCGTCCACCACGTCTCCTACGAGCTGCGCTCGCCGCTGACCAACATCATCGGCTTCGCGCAATTGCTCGGCGCCGAGACGATCGGTGCGCTCAACGAGAAACAACGCGACTATACCGGCCATATCGTGCGCTCGTCCGGCGCACTGCTCGCGATCATCAATGACATTCTCGACCTCGCCTCGATCGACAACGGCGCTTTGGCGCTCGAATTCCAGGAAGTCGATGTCGCCGAGACCATTGCCCAGGCGACGGCCGGCCTGCACGACCGCCTGATCGACAGCAAGCTGACCCTCAAGGTCGATATCGCGCCCCAGACCGGCCCCTTGAGGGCAGATGGCCGCAGGTTGCGGCAGGTGCTGTTCAACCTGATCTCGAACGCGATCGGCTTCTCCGCTCCCGGCCAGACCATCGGGGTCACGGCCGGACGCCTCGGCGGCGATGTCCGCATCACCGTCGCCGACGAAGGCCGCGGCATCCCGGCCGAGGTCAAGGACAAGGTGTTCGACCGCTTCGAGAGCCATTCTCTCGGCTCCAAGCATCGCGGCGTCGGACTTGGCCTCTCCATCGTGCGTTCGATCGTCGAGCTGCATGGTGGCCATGTCGAGCTCGATTCTGCGCCAGGGCAGGGCACGCGGGTCACCGCGGTGTTTCCCTCGGAAGGCATGCCGCTCTCGGATGCCGCTGAATGACAGAGGATACCGTGAAGACAGGCGGGCATCGGCTGACGCTGGCCGGTGAAGCCGCCACGGTGCGGCTCGGCCGCGATCTCGCCGCGATCCTCAAGCCCGGCGATATCGTGGCGATCTCCGGCCATCTCGGCGCCGGCAAGTCGTTGCTGGCGCGCGCTATCCTGCGCGAGCTTGCCGACAACCCGGACCTGGAGGCTCCGAGCCCGACCTTCACCCTGGTGCAGAGCTACGACACGCTGCGCGGCAGCGTGATCCATGCCGATCTCTACCGGGTGCGATCCCCCGACGAGCTCGATGATATCGGGCTGATCGAGGATCTCGACCGCATCATCACGCTGGTCGAGTGGCCGGACCGGGCCGGTACGCGGCTGCCTGCCGGTCGGCGGCTCGACATCGTGCTCGACGTCGACCCAAAGGCGCCCGAGACCGGGCGGATCGCCAGTCTCGCGGGCGGTGTGCTCTGGCGCTCGCGCCTTGCCATCGCGATCGCAGCGCGGCGATTGATCGACTCTGCCGGATGGGGTGAGGCCAAGCGCGACTTCATGCTCGGCGACGCCTCGACCCGCGCCTATGAGCGGCTGACGCGTCCGGATGGACAAACCGCCATCCTGATGATTTCGCCGCCGCGCGCGGACGGCCCCGCGATCCGCCTCGGCAAGCCTTACAGCGCCATCGCGCACCTGGCGGAATCGGTCGATGCCTTCGTCGGCATGGATCGCGGCCTGCGCTCGCTGACCTATTCGGCCCCCGACATCTTTGCCCAGGACCTCGAGACCGGCCTCCTGCTGATCGAGGACCTCGGTGACGAAGGCGTGCTCGACGAGAACGGACCGATTCCCGAACGCTATGAGGCCGCCGCACGCCTGTTGGCCGACATGCATCGCCACACCTTGCCGGCGATCCTGCCGGTCGCCGACGGACGCGACTACATCGTGCCGGACTATGATCGGGGTGCGCTCTCGATCGAGACCGAACTCGTGCTCGAATGGTACGCCCCACATATTGCCGGCGTGACCTTGCCGGCGGTGACTCATGCCGAATTCAGCCGCATCTGGAGCAAGCTGTTCGACGAAATCCTCGCCGCACCATCGACCTGGACGCTTCGCGACTTCCACTCCCCCAACCTGATCTGGCTGCCGAAGCGTGAAGGATACGCCAAGCTCGGTCTGATCGATTTCCAGGACGCCGTGCTCGGCCACCCCGCCTATGATCTGGTCTCGCTGGGACAGGACGCGCGTGTCGACGTGCCGGCGGCGCTGGAACTCAAGCTGCTTGCCGCCTATGGCTCGGCGCGGCGGGCGGCGGACGAGAGCTTCGATCTCGCCGGCTTCGCTCGCGCCTATGCGATCCTGGGCGCACAGCGCAACACCAAGATTGCCGGGATCTTCGCACGCCTCGACAAGCGCGACGGCAAGCCTGCCTATCTCAAGCACCTGCCGCGAATCGAAACCTACTTGCGCCGCAATCTCGAGCACCCAGCGCTCGAAGAGCTGAAGGCCTGGTATCAGGCCTATCTGCCGAAGCTGTTCGAGACAGCCGAGAGCCCCTGAGAGGTCGTTCGCGACAAGCGCGACCGCGACGCGCTATGGATCGCGCAGGTTCATCACAATCGGGAGATTCGCGTGACTGAGACGGGTTCGCGGCCGATCCGCCGGGCCATGGTTCTGGCGGCAGGCATTGGCCAGCGCATGCGCCCAATCACCGACAGCCTGCCGAAGCCCTTGGTCCGGATCGGCGGCAAGGCGATGCTCGATCACGCGCTCGACCGGCTCGCAGAAGCCGGCGCCACCGAGGCGGTCGTCAATGTCCACCATCTCGCCGAACAGATCGAGGCTCACCTCGCCGGGCGCACGCATCCCCGGATCGTCATCTCGGACGAGCGCGACGAGCTGCTCGAAACCGGCGGCGGCGTGAAGAAGGCCCTCCCGCTGCTCGGCGGCGAACCCTTCTTCCACGTCAACTCCGACTCGCTCTGGAGCGAGACCGGCATCTCCAACATTGCGGCCATGGCCGAGGCCTGGACGCCGGCGGAGATGGACATGCTGATGCTGCTGGCCCGGCGCGAGGACAGTGTCGGCTTCGACGGCGCCGGCGACTTCTTCCAGGATGCGGACGGCCGGCTGACACGGCGCGGACAGGCGCCAACGGCCCCCGTCGTCTATGCCGGGGTGATCATCATGAAACCCGAGATCTTTGCCGACACCCCCGAGGGCTCGTTCTCGCTCAACCTGCTCTTCGACCGGCTCATCGCGCGAAAGCGCCTGTTCGGACATGTTCTGCAGGGCCAGTGGCTGCATGTCGGCACGCCGGAAGCGATCGCACCGGCAGAAGCCGCGTTCGCGGCCGCTCAGAGCTTCCATGGCTGAGCTCAACCTGTTCACCATCCCCGCCGGCACAGCGTTTCTCGACGTGCTGGCGCAGGCGGTGCTGGATGGACGATTCGGTCAGGTCTACGCGCCGGATGATCCGGCAGCGATGGCTCGTGCGACGCTCTATCTCCCGACGCGCCGTGCAGCGCGGGCCCTGGTCGCCGGCCTGTCCGCGAGGCTTGGCGGCAAGCCGCTGCTGCTGCCGCGCATCGTGCCGCTCGGCGATGTCGACGAGGCCGAGACGGCGCTGATCGGCGCGGGCGGCTGGGATGGCGCGCGCGTCGGGCCGATCGACCCGCTGGTGCGGCGGATGCTGCTGGCGCGGCTGGTCGATAGCTGGGGACGCACGGCGAACCGCAGCCACCTGAAGCTCGACCCGTCAGAGCCCTCGCTCGTGCCTTCGACGCTGGCCGAGGCCTGGGGGCTGGCTGGCGACCTCGCCGCCCTGCTCGACCAGATGCAGACCGAAGGCGTGCCGGTCGAGCGGCTGGCGACCCTTGACGCCGCTCGTTTCGACAAGGTCTGGCAGCTCAATGCGAGCTTCCTGGCCATCCTGGGCGAGGCCTGGCCGAAGATCCTCGAAAGCCGCGATGCCTGCGATCCTGCCGATTTTCGCAACCGCATGCTCGAAGCCGAACGCCAACGCCTGCTTTCCGGCAGCGTGACCGGGCCTATCATTGCTGCGGGCTCCACGGGCACGATCCCGGCCACCGCCCGGCTTCTCGCAGCGATCGCACGGATGCCCAATGGCGCGGTCGTACTGCCCGATCTCGACCTCGACCTGGCTCAGCTTGCCTGGGAGGCGATCGAGAAGGAGCCTGCACCGTCCCACCCGCAGGCGGCATTGTATCGGCTGCTCCAGACATTGAAGGCCGGCCGTGACGACGCCCAGCCGCTGGCGAGGCCGGAACCGGGCCTCGCGGCCCGGGCGGCGTTGCTGCGCGAGGCGATGCTTCCGGCATCGGTCACGGAATTCTGGGCCGATCTCGCGACCCGCGTTTCCCCGGGCGAGGCTGAAGCAGCCTTCGATGGGATCAGCATCGTGGAGACCGCCGACGAGCGCGAGGAGGCGCTGGCAGTCGCCATCGCGCTCCGTGAAACACTGGAGCAGGACGGCAAGCACGCCGCACTGATCACTCCCGATCGCGGCCTCGCCGAACGAGTCGTCGTGGAACTCCGGCGCTGGGGCATCGAAGCCGATGATTCCGCTGGCCTGCCGCTCGCGCGCTGGCCGGCCGGCGCCCTGCTGCGCCTCTTCCTGGAGGCTGCGCGAGCCCAGATGATGCCGGCGAGCCTCGTTCCCTTGCTCGCCCACCCGCTTTGCCGGCTCGGACTGTCGCGACAGACCGTGGCGCAGGGCGCGGCGGCGCTCGAGATCGGCGCCTGGCGGGGCGAGGCTGTCACAAAGGGATTTGCGGGCCTGCGCAACAGTTTTGCGGCGGTTCCGGGACTGATGCAGGACCGGCATGCGCCTGCGCCGCGCAGGCGCCTGAACAGCGCGGATCTCGCCGCCGCGGGCCTGGTTCTCGACGCCCTCGAGGCCGCCATGGCGCCGCTGCTCGCAGCACTGGCCGCCCCGCTGCCTGCCTTCGCTACTGTGGTGACGGCAAGTCGCGATGCCCTGGTCGCACTCAGTCGGGCGGAGAGTGGCGCCACGCTCGCCTTCGTCGGGCCGGACGGCGAGGCCCTTGCAGGGCTGTTCGACCAGATCGACGGCGCCCTCCCCGATGCTCCCGAGGCCGGCCATCCCCGCGATGTCATTGCGATCCTCGACAGCCTGCTGGCCGAGACATCGGTCCGACGCAGCGGGACGGGCCATCCTCGCGTCAAGATCTGGGGCTTGCTGGAAGCGCGCCTGCTGGAAGCCGACCATGTCGTGCTGGGCGGCCTCGTCGAGTCCGTCTGGCCTCCGGAGGCCAAGACCGATTCCTTCCTGAACCGGCCGATGCGGGCCGAACTGGGCTTGAGCGCTCCCGAGCGGCGCATCGGCCAGACCGCGCATGATTTCATCCAGGGCGCGATGGCGCAGCGGGTGACCCTGACCCGCGCGCGCAAGGCCGGCGAGGCCGAGACCATCGCCTCGCGCTTCTGGCAAAGGCTCAAGGCCGTGACCCCTCAGGATGTCTGGAACGGGGCCGCGGCCAGGGGAGCCCGCCTGACCGGGCTTGCTTCACTCCTGAGCAAACCCGCCGACGCCAAACCAATCGGCCGCCCTGCTCCGCGGCCCGCGCGCCAGCTCCAGCCCGTCGCGCTCAGCGTCACCGAGGTCGAGACGCTCTACCGCGACCCCTACCAGATCTTTGCCCGCAAGATCCTGAAGCTCGACGCCCTTCCCGAGCTCGTTGGCGACCCCGGCGCCAGCGATCGCGGCAACCTGATGCATGATATTGTCGGGACTTTCGCGGAGACCTATCCGGAGCAATTGCCGGCCGACTCACTCAATCACCTGATCGCGATCGGCAAGCGCCTGTTCCAGGCGTTTGACGATACACCCGAGGTCCGCGCCTTTTGGTGGCCGCGCTTCCTCCTGACCGCCAGTCATTTCATCGGCTGGGAGGAGCGCCGGCGCGGCGAGCTGGCACGGGTTGCAGTCGAACGCGGTACCGCGGCGACGTTCAAGCTGCCGGACGGCGCGGAATTCAGACTGAGCGGGCGGGCCGACCGAATCGAGATCACGCGGCAGCCCTCGCTGCGCATCATCGACTTCAAGACCGGAGCTCCACCAAGCAAGGCGCAGGTCGAGAAGGGTTTTGCGCCGCAATTGACACTGGAAGCCGAGCTCGCGGCGCGATCCGGATTTCGCGAGGATATCGCTCCTGCACCGGTCGACGCGCTGCTCTATCTCAAGCTCCATCACGATCCGAAGGGCTGGGCCAAGGACAAGCCGCTCGAGTTCGATGGCGAGCCTCTGGCCGATGTCGCCGCGCGCCATCTCGAACGGCTGATCGAGCATCTCCATGCGCTTCGAAGCGGGCGCGAAGCCTATGTCTCGCGGCGCGCGCCCGACTACATCAAATATACCAGCCCCTACGACCAGCTCGCGCGGGTCAAGGAGTGGTCCGCGGCACCGGGTGGCGACGAGCCCGGAGGCGAAACATGAAGCCCGGCTGGATCGTTCCCCCGCAGACCAACCAACGCCAGGCGCTTGCCGCCCGGCCCGATCTCAGCGCCTGGGTTTCGGCCAATGCCGGTTCAGGCAAGACGCATGTGCTGGTCAACCGCGTGCTGCGACTGCTGCTCGATGGCGTCGCGCCGGCCCGGATGCTCTGCATCACCTACACCAAGGCGGCGGCCGCCAATATGGCGAACCGCGTGTTCAAGGCGCTCGGCGCCTGGGCGACCATGCCGGATGAGGCCCTTTCCGCGGCGCTCCAAGGCCTGACCGGCGAGCGCGCGACGGCGCGGCAGCAGGCAAGCGCTCGCCGGCTGTTCGCGGAGGCGCTGGAGACGCCGGGTGGGCTCAGAATCGAGACCATCCACGCCTTCTGCACGCGCGTTCTGCAATCTGCGCCCTTCGAGGCGAACGTACCGCCGCGCTTCGAGGTTGCCGATGATCTCGCGCAGGCTGAGCTGCTGCACGACGCAAGGCGCGAATTGCTCGCGGCCATTGCCGCCGATCCTGCCGGCGCGGAGGCGCAGGCGCTCGACCTGCTGGCCAGGCAGGCGGCGCAGGACACCTTTGACGCGATGATGCAGGAGGCCTTGCGCCAGCGCACCCTGTTCAGCGACGCAGACGGCCGCGCGCGCTCGGCGCAGGAGATGCGCGCGGGCATTTCGGGTTTCCTGGGAATTGCACCGGACCTGACGAATGACGAGGTGCTGGCCGATTTCCGGCGCGATCTTGCCTCCGTTCCAGGACTTGCCGCTCTCGTCTCGGCGCTGGATGCCGGTAGCGCGACCCGGCAGAAATTTGCGGCTGCGCTGCGGAGCCTGACGGCGCAGCAGTTCGAGGGCGACCCGATCGCAACCTGCCGCTCCGGCTTCATCACGGCCGAAGGCACGGTCAACGCGCATATCAGGGGCAAGGGCAAATCCGAACTCGAGTCGGCGCTGATGGCCGTGCTCGACACTCTTGCCGATCTCCTGCTCGGCGCAGTCGACCAGCTCAACGCCATTGCCATCCGCGACCGCAGCCACGCGCTCGCGCTGCTGGTGACACGGATGCTCGCCTCTTATCAGCGGTTGAAGAGCGAGCGCTCGCTGCTGGACTATGACGACCTGATCGCCAAGACGCGCTCCCTCCTCTCGCGGGTCGAGGCCGCCTGGGTGCTCTACAAGCTCGATGCCGGCATCGATCACATCCTGCTCGACGAGGCGCAGGACACCAGCGAGGCGCAATGGGCGATCCTGGGCGCGCTCGCCGACGAGTTCACGGGCGGACGGGACACGCGCGCAGAGAGCCCAAAGCCCCGGACGATCTTCGTCGTCGGCGATGAGAAGCAGTCGATCTACGGCTTCCAGGGTGCCGCGCCGAGCGCCTTCGGCGAGCAGCGGACCCGGCTCGGGCTGAATATCCGGCAGGCGCAGCTCGCATTCGAGGCGGTGAGCCTCAACACCTCCTTCCGCTCGGCGCCCGACATCATGCGGGCGGTGGACATCGTCTTCGCGGTGGCGGAGCACGCCCGCGGGCTGGTCTTCGACGGCAGCGCCCGGCCGGAGGTGCATGACACGGTGCGCCAGGGCGACCCCGGCGCAGTCGATCTCTGGCCGCTATCGGCCGACGACCAGAGCGAGCCGCCGGATGCCTGGACGACTCCGGTCGACGCGCCCGAGCAGCGTAGCGGGACCGTGAAGCTCGCAACGCGCATCGCCGGCGTGCTGGCACGCTGGACGCGCAGCGGGCAGGATGATCTCGGACACGGCTTCAAGCCCGGCGACGTCATGATCCTGCTGCGCCAGCGCGGGCCGCTGTTCGAGGCGATCGTCAAAGCCCTGAAGGATGCGGGCGTGCCGGTGACCGGTCGCGATCGCTTGAGCCTCGCGACACATCCCGCTGTCGAAGACCTCGTGGCACTCGGCCGGGCGCTGCTCCTGCCCGATGACGACCTGTCGCTGGCCATCGCGCTGAAGACGCCGCTGCTTGGCCTCGACGACGACGATCTGATGCGCTTCGCGCCGGAGCGAAAGGGCTCGCTGCGCGTCGCCCTGCACGGCATCGGCGAAAGCGAGCCGCGCTTTGCCGCCACCGAAGCACGCCTCTCCCAACTCGGTGACGACGCACGGCGCATCGGGCCATTTCGCTTCTTTGCGCAGCTGCTCGGGCCGGAAGGCGGGCGCAATCTCGCTCTGGCTCGGCTTGGGGCCGAGGCCGGCGACGCGCTCGACGCCTTTCTCAACGCGGCGCTGGACTATGAGCGACGGCACGGCCCATCGCTTGCCGGCTTCCTGCACCACATTACCCAGGCCGGAACCGAGGTTAAGCGCGACCTCTCCAGCAGCGCAGGCGAAGTGCGCGTCATGACGGTGCACGGCTCGAAGGGATTGGAGGCGAAGATCGTGATCCTCGCCGATCTCGCCCCCGAGCCGGGCGCCAACCGCTTGCCGAAGATTCTCGCGGTGGAACCTCCCAGGGGCAAACTCGTGCCGATCTGGCCCCCGGCCAGGGCAGACGATGCGGAGGCGACCCGCAGGGCGAAGGCGCAGGTCGTCGACCAGCTTGCCGAGGAGCATCATCGCCTCCTCTATGTCGCGATGACCCGGGCCGAGGACCGGCTGATCGTCTGCGGAGCGCAAGCCAAAGGCGAGGCGCCGCCCGGAAGCTGGTATGCGATGATCGAAAGCGGACTTTCGCTCGCGACATCGGGCCTGCAGGAGGTCGCCGCACCGGACGGTGTCGGCACGATCCGGCGCTTCATGGTCTCGGCACCAAAGCCCACCGGTCCTGTGGAGGAGGCGCAGTCCAAGCCGGTGCTCGCCGAACCCGGCTGGCTCCGCGCCTCCGCGCCCGCCGAACAGGAACCGTTGCCACCGCTCAAGCCGTCGAATGCGATCAGCGCCGCCGATGCGGCCGAGCGGCCGGGCGACGGCCCATTCCTTGCCGAGGCAGCGCAAGCCGGCCGGCTGGCGCATCTGCTCCTGCAGATCCTGCCGGATGTCGACGCGCCGGCCCGCAACGCGACGGCACAGGCACTCGCCGCCCTGCGCGGAGCCGGTTTGCCTGGCGCACGACGCCAGGAGGTCATCGGCCAGACCCTGGCTTTGCTTCGCGCCCCTGCGCTTTCCGCCCTGTTTTCATCCGGATCTCTGGCTGAGGTTCCGATTGCCGGCGAGATCACGCTTGCGAATGGTGCAGTGCGCGCCGTCTCGGGCCAGATCGACCGGCTCGCCGTCACGGAGAACGAGGTACTGATCGCCGACTTCAAGACGGCGTCGCGCCCGCCGGCCGATGAATCGGCGATCCCGCCCGCGACGCAAGCCCAGCTCGCCGTCTATCGCGCCCTGATCGGGCAAATCTATCCGGGGCGGCAGGTGCGGACCCTGGTGATCTACACTGCGACGCTCGCGACACTGGAGCCACAAGCCGCTGCGCTCGATGCCGTTCTGGCGAATTTGGCAGGGTAGCCCTGCTTCAATGCAAGGCCGACGAAACTTGACCCGGGCTGCCGGCGTTCATAGCTTCGGTGTCGAATGCAGCAGTGCTGCGAACTGCTTTTGAAAGGCGAAGAAGCCATGGCGACGAACAAGGTAACCGATGCGAGCTTCGAGGCGGATGTCCTCAAGTCGAGCGAGCCGGTCGTGGTCGATTTCTGGGCCGAGTGGTGCGGCCCCTGCCGGATGATCGGCCCAGCGCTCGAGGAGATCGCCGGTGAGATGGCCGGCAAGGTCAAGATCGTGAAAATGAATGTCGATGAGAACCAGGCCATTCCCGCCCAGTTCGGCATTCGCTCGATCCCGACCCTGATGCTGTTCAAGGACGGCAAGCTGGCCTCGCAGAAGGTCGGCGCGGCCCCTAAGAGCGACCTTTCACGCTGGATTTCGGCCTCGGTCTGAGTTCTGCCGGCCTGTCGGGCCAAAAAAATCAGCCCGCCTTCCCTGGGGGGAGGCGGGCTTTTCTTTGGGCGAATGGCGCCGTTCCGTCGAAGAATCAGCGCTTCGAGCGGGAATCGACGCTCCAGGCGCCAGCACCGGCGAAGACCAGGTAAAGGAAGATGAAGCAGTAGAGGATCGCCGCATCGCCGCCATTAAGCAGCGGGTAGATGCTGCGCGGTGCGTGGAACATCCAGTAAGCATAGGCCATTTCGCCAGCCAGCACGAAGGCGACAGGACGGGTCCACAGGCCGATCAGGATCAGGAAACCGCCAACAGCCTCCAGAATGGCGCCGAACCAGAACAGAGTGAAGGCGGCCGGCAGGCCGCTGGCTGGCGCGGCCGGGAAACCAAAGAGCTTCTGAGTGCCATGGATGATGAAGATCAGCGCGGTCACGATGCGCAAAACGGCGAGAGCCTGCGGGGCAAAGCGGCTCAGGGGGTTGGAGGCTTGCATTCGGACATAACCTTCTAGGTCGCGGAGGCTCGAGTACGTCGGAACAGGCTGGATTCGTGCCGAATTGCGGCATTGCATCTGGACTGCGCGGCGAAGTTGTCGGGTTTCACGCGATTTTCAATTCACAAGAACGTTTGCACTGCAACATTCCCCGGCGAAGTGCCATGGCTGGCGCATTTGCCACAAATCCGAGTGATCGCTGCTCCGGGCCCGTGCTGGAATCTGGTTTCCCTTAACCGGCCCTTAAAAGCGCCATGTTTGACTCCTGTGTGAAGCTCGCGCGTTTTCGGTGCAAAGGGCGCGGTTTCACGGGGCTGAACGGGGCAGAATGAACGATCGGGCGAGACGAGGCGGCGAGCGGCGCGAGCCGTCCTTCGAGGGTGGGCGGAGCGAGAGTTCCGACGCCTTCGACATGCGCCTCTCCGCCGATGATCGCTCGAGCCGCAGCCATCGCGGCGCCGCACGTCAGGAGCCGAGAGAAGAGATGCCGAAGATCCGCAAGGGTGGGGGCGGAAATGGCGGGGGCCGGCGGCGTGGACGCAAGCGCCGCTCCTTCCTCGGCCGGATGATGTACTGGACGCTGGTCCTCGGACTCTGGTGCGTCATCGGTGTCGGCGGGCTGGTGGCCTATCACGCGGCGCAATTGCCGCCGATCAATCAGCTCACCGTGCCAAAGCGTCCGCCGAACGTCGCGATCCTCGCCGCCGACGGCTCGCTGCTCGCCAATCGCGGCGAGACCGGCGGGCGTACCGTGACGCTTGGCGAGATTCCGCCCTATCTGCCCAAGGCCTTCGTCGCGATCGAGGATCGACGCTTCTACGAGCATTTCGGCATCGACCCGATCGGCATCGCCCGCGCCATGGTGCGCAACGTCACCAACCGGGGTGGCGGCGTCCAGGGCGGCTCCACCCTGACGCAGCAGCTTGCCAAGAACCTGTTCCTGACCCAGGACCGCACCGCCGCGCGCAAGATCCAGGAAGCGATCCTGGCGCTGTGGCTGGAGCAGACCTACAGCAAGGACCAGATCCTCGAGCTCTATCTCAACCGCGTCTATTTCGGCTCCGGCGCCTATGGCGTCGAGGCGGCCGCGCAGCGCTATTTCAACAAGTCCGCCCGCTCGGTCACCGTCCCCGAAGCCGCCATGCTGGCGGGCCTGGTACAGGCACCGTCGCGGCTGGCGCCCAACCGCAATCCGGATGCGGCCGAGAAACGGGCGCAGCTCGTGATCGCCGCGATGGCCGAGCAGGGCTTTGTCTCGCAGGCCGCAGCGAAATCAGCACTGGTCGCCCCGGCAGAAGCGGCCGAACGTGTCGGCGCCGGCTCGGTGAACTATGCGGCCGACTACGTCATGGACGTGCTCGACGACTTCATCGGTGCGGTCGAGGGCGACGTCACGGTGCTGACGACAATCGATCCAAAGCTGCAGGCCGCGGCCGAAACGACCCTTGTCGAGTCTCTGGCCGCCCAGGGCGGGAAGCTGAATGCCAGCCAGGGCGCCGTCGTTTCCATGGCGCCGGACGGGGCTCTGCGCGCGCTGATCGGCGGACGCGACTACACCAAGAGCCAATTCAACCGCGCGACCGCCGCCAAGCGCCAGCCAGGCTCATCCTTCAAGCCCTTCGTCTATCTGACTGCGATCGAGCATGGCCTGACGCCGGACACGATCCGCGACGACTCCCCGGTCTCGATCAAGGGCTGGCAGCCGGAGAACAACAGCCGCACCTATCGCGGCCCGGTGACCCTGCAGACCGCCTTCGCCCATTCGATCAACACCGTCGCGGTGAAGCTGAACCAGGAGGTGACGCCGAAGGAAGTCGTGCGCACCGCGCAGCGGCTCGGCATTTCCTCGGGCCTCCAGGCCAATGGCTCGCTGGCACTCGGTACCTCGGAAGTGACGCCGATCGAGCTCACCACGGCCTATGCCAGCTTCGCGAATGGCGGGCAGTCCGTGCTGCCCTATGTCATCCGCGAGGTAAAGTCGGTCTCGGGCAAGGTGATCTATGCCCGCAAGGCGACGAGTTTCGGGACGGTGGTGCAGCCGCAGGTGCTGCCGATGATCAACGCCATGTTCCACGAAACCATGGCCAGCGGCTCGGGCAGCAAGGGCAATCTCGCCGGTTGGGAAGTCGGCGGCAAGTCGGGAACCACGCAGGATTTCCGCGATGCCTGGTTCGTCGGTTTCACCTCCAAGCTGGTGACCGCCGTCTGGATCGGCAATGACGACAACAGCGCCATGAAGCGGGTCTATGGCAGCGGATTGCCACTCGAAGTCTGGGGCAGGTACATGAAGGCCGCCCATGTCGGCCTGCAGCCATCGCCGCTGCCGGGTGGGTTGTGGCGCGCGGGGCCGAAATCGATCTTCGATGGCGGCGCGCCACTGGCCGGCATGCAGCCGCCAGCACAGACCCAGACAGCGGGCGCAGGTTCGGACCGCGCCTGGGTGCCGCCTGCGCCGCAGGAGAAGAACTTCCTCGAGCGGCTGTTCGGCGGCTGAGCCTTTTCAGGCCTTGGCCGCTCGCAGCTTGCGCGAGGCGTGAAACAGGACCAGTGCCGACACGCCGAGCAGCGACATCATCGCCGGCAGCGGCAGCGCGGAGTCGGTCAGCAGCTTGCCGACCACAAGACCGACACAGGCCGAGAACAGCATCTGGCAGAGCCCGACGAAGGATGATGCAGCACCAGCGCGATCCGGAAACGGCATGAGCGCCGAGGCCTGCGCCTGGGGCATGCTGAGCCCGATCCCGATCGAATAGATCGCCCAGGGTATCGTGACGCCGAGGGGGCCGCCAAAGCCGGCGGTGAGGCATAGCAGCATGCTCAGCCCGCCCGCAGCCAGGAAGGCCACGCCGATCGCAATGACGCCGTCGAGCCCACGCCGGCCGACGAGACGCTGGGCGATGATGGTGCCCAGGATGAAGCCAAGCACCCCGAACCCGAAGGACAGGCCGTAATCGCGCGGCGACAGGCCATAGATGCTGATCAGCACGAAGGACGAGCCGGAGATGAAGGCGAAGAGTCCGCCATAGGCCAAGGCCGTGATCGCGACATAGACACGATAGGGACGGTTCCTGAGCAAGACGCCGAAGCTGCGGAAAATCGCCAGCAGCGACAGCCGCTCCGATGAACGCACGCGGATGGTTTCCGGCAGGAACAGGATGATCACGACCGCCAGCAGCAGCGCGAGAGCCAGCGTCGCAACAAAGGTCGAGCGCCAGCCAAAGGCCGCCTGCAGGATGCCGCCGACCGCCGGCGCAATGGCCGGGACCAACCCCATGATCATGCCCATGCGGGCGAATTCCCGGCCGGCGCGGGGCCCCTCATAGAGATCCCTGACCATGGCCCGGCCGAGCACGATCGGCCCGGACGCGCCCAATGCCTGCAAGACCCGGCCCGCCACCAGCCACTCGATCGAAGGCGCAAGTGCGCAGAGCAGGGTCGCGACGAGGAAAAGCGCCAGCCCGGTGAGAAGCACGGGTTTGCGCCCCAACCGATCCGAGAGCGGCCCCCAGACGATCTGGCCTCCGGCGAAACCGAACAGAAAGGCGGAGAGCGTCGCCTGCGCCCCTGCAACGTCGGTGCCCATGACACGAACGATCTCGGGCAGGGACGGCAAATAGAAATCGGTCGAGAGCGGCCCGAGGGCCGTCAGCATGGCAAGGACCGCGGTCATTGCGAGCGTGTCGGGGCGCAGCTTCACGAGACCATCCCTGTTTCGGCTGATGCCGGGTTAGGGGAGGTTGCGCCTCAAGTCGAGCCGGACGCCTGCGGCCAGGACTGCCTCAGCCGTAGCCGTGCAGCCCTGCGCCATGGCGCTTCAGCCAGGCTTCCGCTTCTTCCGTCCGTGGGCAGAGCTTGTGGGTCAGCGCCCAGAAGCGATGGGAATGGTTCATCTCCTTGAGATGCGCGACTTCATGGGCCGCGAGATAGTCCAGCACCAGTGGCGGGGCGAGGATCAGGCGCCAGGAGAAATTCAGGTGCCCCCTCGACGAACAGGAGCCCCACCGGCTCGTGGTGTCGCGGATGGTGATCTTGCGGGCGGGGATGCCGAGCGTTGCCGTGTGGTGCCTGACCGCACGCTCCAGATCCTCGAGTGCGGCGCGGCGCAGGAAATCCTTGACCCGACGCGCGACATGGGCGGCTTCGCCGGCGACCGCGATGATGGCGGTGCCATCCTTGTCGATTGTAGCGTGGGTGATGCCGCGCACCTTCGACCAATGCACGATCCGGTGGGGTGCGCCGCGAAAGGGCACGACCTGTCCCGGCTCAAAGGGCACCGAAAGCGGACGTTTGGCGAGCTTTGCCGCGATCCAGCCACCATGATTCTCGGCGAAGATCTTGCCGGTGAGGAAGTCTGCGCGTTCCGGCAGCGTCAGCGTGATCTCGCCGGTCGCCTGCGAGACACGCAGCGTCATCCGCCGAGCGGCAGCGCGCCGCTTCACCGCAACGGAGAACAGCGTGCCGCCGTGAGCGACCTCGATCCGATCCGGATCAGGCTGGCGCTTGAACAGGGAGAGCCGCATCGCCCGCAATTGTGCTGGATTCGCGGGCGATGCGGAAGGGCTTCAGTTCGCGATCTTCAAGGCCTTGCGCGCGACGGCCGCGCTGTCGTCCCGGCGCACCTTGGCTGCCTCCATGTCGAGGCTGACCATGAAGTCGGAAATGCGGGGCGCGATTTCGGCGCGGAAGCGCGAACCGTTGAAGACGCCGTAATGGCCGACGCCCTTCTGAAGGTAATGCACGCGCTTGTCGGCCGGGATATTGGCGCAGAGATCATGGGCGGCCTGGGTCTGGCCGACGCCCGAGATATCGTCGTTCTCGCCCTCGACCGTCATCAGCGCAACACGACGAATGGCCTTCAGATCAACCAGCTTGTCGCGATGCATCATCGTGCCCTTGGGCAGGGCATGCTGAACGAATACGGTATCGACCGTCTGGAGATAGAACTCCGCCGTCAGGTCCATGACCGCGAGATACTCGTCATAGAAATCGCGGTGCTTCTCGGCCGAATCGCCATCCCCGGCGATGAGGTGCTTGTACATCTCGTAGTGAGCCGAGACATGCCGGTCGATATTCATGGCCATGAAGCCCGATAGCTGCATGAAGCCGGGATAAACCTCCCGGAAAGCGCCCATATGCGGGAACGGCACCATGGTGATGCAATTGCGGCGGAACCATTCGGTACCGCGCTCCATGGCTAGCTGGTTGACCGCGGTCGGCGAGCGGCGGGTATCGATCGGACCACCCATCAGGGTCATCGACCGCGGCGCATTGGGATCATTCTCCGCTTCCATCCGCGCGATCGCGGCAATCACCGGAACCGCAGGCTGGCAGACGGCCATGACATGGGTGTCGGGGCCGAGCGTCTGGAGCATGCCGACGACGTAGTCGATATAATCGTCGAGATCGAAGCGACCGGCGGCGAGCGGCACCAGGCGGGCATCCGTCCAGTCGGTGATGTAGACCTCATGGCCAGGCAGGAAGGCCTCGACCGTGCCTCTTAGCAGAGTGGCGTAATGGCCCGACATCGGCGCAACCAGCAGCACCTTCGGCTGCGGCTTGCGACGCCCGGCGATTTTGCGGTCGAAATAGACCAGCTTGCAGAAGGGCCGCTCCCAGACGACGCGTTCCTCGACGGCGACCTTGACGCCGCCAATCGTGGTCTCGTTCAGGTCGAAGGCGGGCTTGCCATAGCGGCGCGTCATCCGTTCGAACAGTTCACAGGACGCAGCGACCGTGCGGCCGAGCGGCGTGTAGGTCAGCGGATTGGCTGGGTTCTTGAACGCCAGCTGCAGCGCATCCGACATGCCACGAACGGGCGCGACCATCGTATGAACCGCTTCGTAGGCGTGATAAGCGAACGACATGGCAGCTCCATACATGCAGCGACGTCTCCCGGGTGCCGGATGCACCTGATGATGCGCCGCAACAAACAGCGCAGCCTAGATTGTTTCTGCTCTCATTCAATCCGGCAAAAGGCTAAGATTTTCCTTCAATGCCAAAATGCCACAGTTTTGCACTGCAAAACCCCGGTCCGTCATCGGATGCATGGGCGTCATGACGGTCCCTGATGCGGATCTCCCGCCGCTGGCACGATCCAGCCGTCATTTGCGCCTCGACACCCTCGTGCGGTTGCGCTGGCTTGCTATCGCCGGCCAGAGCCTCGCAGTCGCTGGCGTGCATTTTGGCCTCGGCTTCACCCTGCCCTTCGGCTGGTGTTTCCTCGCCATCGCAATCTCCGCCTGGCTGAACATTGCGCTGCGCATTCGCTTTCCGCTCAGCCACAGGCTGCGCGAGGATGCGGCGACCGCGCTGTTGGCCTTCGACATCATCCAGCTCGCAGCCCTGCTCTACCTGACCGGCGGCCTGCAAAATCCCTTCGCAATTCTGTTCCTCGCGCCGGTGATGATTTCGGCGACAGCCTTGCCGCCGCAGCGCACCATGCTGCTCGGGCTACTGGCCGTCGTGCTGGCGAGCGTGCTGAACTTCGCGCATCTGCCCCTGCCCTGGGCCGGGCCCAACCGGCCGGTCCTGCCGCCATTCTACCAGGCCGGGAACTGGATCGCGCTCGTGCTCGGGCTCGGCTTCACCGGCATTTATGCCTGGCGCGTCGCCAAGGAAGCGCGCGACCTCTCGGAGGCTCTCGCTGCGACGGAGTTGGTCCTGGCACGCGAACAGCACCTTTCGCAGCTCGACGGCCTCGCCGCAGCAGCAGCCCATGAACTCGGCACGCCGCTCGCCACGATCGCCCTGGTGGCACGTGAATTGTCGCGGCTGGCCCCTCCGGAAGGCGAGATGGCGGAGGATATCACGCTGCTGCGCGAGCAGGTCGAGCGCTGCCGCGGCATCCTCGGCAAGCTCACCTCGCTTCAGGACGACGATGCCGGCCCGCTCGACCAACTCTCGCTGCGCCTGCTGATCGAAGAGACGGCCGGCCCGCAGCGGCCATTCGGCGTGCCGTTCCGCATCGATATGATCGGAGACAAGCCGGAACCCGTCTGCCGACGCAACCCGGGCATGATCTACGGCCTCGGCAATATCGTCGACAATGCCGTCGACTTCGCCCGGTCCGAAGTGGCGATCATCGCACAATGGACCGATATACATGTCATGCTGACCATCGCCGATGATGGCCCCGGGTTTCCTCCCGACGTCCTGATGCGCGCCGGCGAGCCCTATCTCTCGCGCGCAGCGGCAGAAAGTCGCGCCGGCGGCGGTTTGGGCCTGGGACTTTTCATTGCAAAAACGCTGCTGGAACGCGGCGGTGCAGCGCTCGAATTTTCGAATCTGCCATCCCCGGCGAGCGGCGCGTCCGTCCGCATGGTCTGGCCGAGGGCGGTGTTCGAGGCCGACGCAAAACCTTCCGGGTCTTCAAAACGGGGGGAAATGCCACTACCTGAGGGTGACGGCCCCTTCTCGCCGTCCTGATGCGCGAAACCCATGATCGCGTTACAATTTCGCCGGCCCGAACCGGTGGCAGGAGAGTTGAGATGCAACAGGCGCTGAACGACGCCGCCCAATCGGACATGACCCTGCTGCTCGTCGACGACGACAAGCCGTTCCTGACCCGACTCGCGCGGGCCATGGAAGGGCGGGGTTACTCCGTACGCATCGCCGAAAGTGTCTCGGCTGGTCTTGCTGCTGTCGAAGAAGAGGCCCCGGCCTTTGCTGTCATCGATCTGCGCCTTGCTGATGGCAACGGGCTCGATGTCATCGCCCGCCTGAAGGAGCGCCGCCCCGACGCGCGCGGCATCGTGCTGACCGGCTACGGCAACATCGCGACCGCCGTCAGTGCCGTGAAGCTCGGTGCCTTCGATTTCCTGGCAAAACCCGCTGACGCCGACGAAATCCATTCGGCCCTGGCAGCCGCGCGCGATTCGCGGCCGATGCCGCCGGAAAACCCGATGTCGGCCGATAGGGTCCGCTGGGAACATATCCAACGTGTCTACGAGCTGTGCAGCCGCAATGTCTCTGAGACGGCGCGGCGGCTCGGCATGCACCGGCGCACCCTGCAGCGCATCCTGGCAAAGCGCGCCCCGCGCTGAAGCATCGGCCCGAAAAGTGGATTGCGGTTTTCGGGAAAGCCTATGCAAGCGCTGAAGGTCAGATTATCGGGCCGGATATCCGGCCCACTGATCTAGAGCGGCGGGTCCTCGATCAAGGCAAGGCGCTGGGCAGACAGCCTGGCGAAGGCGATCGTGAGCCCCTTGCGTCGTGCAGCCACGAGCGGATGGCGCGGCGCATCGCGCAGGAGTTCGCCGCCATAGCTATCGGCGATGATCAGCCCGACATCGTCGGGCAGGATTTCGCGCGGGAATTCCGGCGCGACCGCGAAGAGAAAACCATCGCAATAGTCGCGATAATCCGGCCATTTGCCATCGACGCGATAGTCCTCGATGCCCGACTTGACCTCGATGACCAGGAGTTCGCCGGTCGGAGACAAGGCGACGATATCGCCCCGACGGCCATTGGCGAAGGTCATTTCCTTGACGATGGCATAGCCGCGCTCACGCAGATGCCTGGCCGCGCCGCGGCAGACGGCACGGGTGATGTCTGGGCGGGCAGGCGGCGGGTTGAGCACGGAATCGGGAAGCAACATACCCACATGTTCACTCTTTGTGCGCCTCAACGCAAGCTGAAGACGCTTGCAGGCCCGCGCCGTCCGGCTATGGTCCCGGCGCTTTGAACTCCCATCTTGCTCTCCTGCTGATCATCATTCCGGCTGCCGCGGCATCGGCGGCGCTCTGCGTGCTGTTGCGGCCCCTGCTGGTCCGCTATGCGTTGGCGCGGCCGAATGCCCGCTCCAGCCATACGCAGCCGACGCCACAGGGCGGCGGCATCGCAGTTCTTGCCGGGGCCTTTCTCGCGCTGATCCTGGCTCTGCTGCTCCTTCCCCTTCCAACGGCGGCGCGCGCTGATCTGGTCTGGGTCATGGCGGCGGCAACGGCACTGGCGGTCGTCGGAGCCTGGGATGACATCCGCCCGCTTCCGGCCGCGACACGGCTCGTCCTGCAGGCGCTTTGCGTCGGGATCGTGCTGTTCTGCGCCGCTCCCGAACTCAGACTGTTCCCGGACCTCATGCCGCTCGGGCTCGAGCGCGGTCTCGCGCTCATCGCCGGGCTCTGGTTCGTCAATCTCGCCAATTTCATGGACGGCATCGACTGGATCACCGTGGCCGGCATCGCACCGCTCGCCGGTGCGCTTGCCCTGGCGGGCGCCAGCGGGGTGCTCGATCCCGCCAGTGGCCTGCTCGCCGCCGCCTTGTTCGGCGGGATCATCGGCTTCGCGCCGTTCAACAAGCCCGTGGCGCGGCTCTTTCTCGGCGATGTCGGCTCGCTGCCGCTCGGTCTGCTCAGCGCCTATCTGCTTTACCGCCTGGCGGGAACCGGCGCACTGACCGCCGCGCTGATCCTGCCGCTCTACCATGTCGCGGATTCGACGATCACTTTGTTCAGGCGGCTGGCGCGCGGCGAGAAAGTCTGGGAGGCGCATCGCAGCCATTTCTACCAGCAGGCCACCGTCAACGGCTTCAGCGTTCGAGAGGTCGTGATGCAGGTCGCGCTGCTCAACCTTGCCCTGATCGCGCTTGCCGGACTCAGCGTCGCCGTTCCCGCGCTTTGGCAACGGCTCATCTGTCTTGCCCTTGCAGCGATGCTGACCGGGCTGCTGCTGCGGCGCTTCGCCAGCAAGCGGATCCGGCCGTGAGCGAACGTGTTCTCGTTACAGGAGCGAGCGGCTTCATCGGCCCGCATGTCGTCGCCGGCCTTCGTGCGAGGGGATATGGCGTCCGGGTAGCCCAGCGGCGCGAGAGCCCCGCGGATGAGGGCATCGAGCGCGTGGTGATCGGCGATCTCTCCGAGCCGGTGGATTGGCGCCCGGCTGTCGCTGGCATCCGCCATGTCGTTCATCTCGCCGGCCTCGCCCATGCCGGGCCTGGTCTCGATGAATCGCTCTACCGGCGCATCAACACCGAGGCGACGCTCGCGCTGGCGGAAGCTGCTCTGCAAGCAGGCGCTGCGCGATTTGTCTATGTCTCCTCAATCAAGGCTCTCACGGGAGCCTTTGACGGCCATTTTCGCGAGAGCGACGCGCCAGCACCGGACGATGCCTATGGCCGCTCCAAGCTTGCAGCGGAGCAGGGACTCGCCGCGCTCGGTCTCGACTGGATCTCGCTAAGGCCGGTTTTGGTCTATGGGCCCGGCGTCAAAGCGAATATGGCGTCGCTCCTGAAGCTGGCGCGTTTGCCGATACCCTTGCCCCTCGGCGGTCTCGATGCCCCGCGCTCGCTGCTCGCCATCGAGAATCTCGTCGACGCGATCCTCTTCGCGCTGACATCCGCCTGTCCGGCACGGCGTAGCTATACGGTTGCCGACCCCGAGCCCGTCAGCGTGGCCGAGATGATCGCGGCGATGCGCTCCGGCCTCGGGCGCAAGCCCGGCCTCCTGGCCATTCCAGCGGCCCTCCTGAGGCAGGCGGCGCGGCTGTCCGGGAAGAAACAGGCCTTCGCCAAGCTCAGTGGCGGGCTCGTCGCGCGCCCCGAGGGGCTGATCAGGGCCGGTTGGCGGCCACCGGCAGCGACGCTTCCGGCACTGGCGCAGCTGGCCGCGGCTGCTGACGCAGCTTGAAATCCGGAATCGCCTCCTCCAGCACCGCTTCAGCCGCAAGGCGATCCTCAGCCTTGATGGCGGCTTCCAGGCGCGAGAACCAGCCCTGCATGCGGGCGCGCGCCGCGAAGCTCGGCTTCGCGGCCATGACGCCGTCGAGCCCGGTCTCGGCCATCGGCTCATCGTGCGCGAAGAGAATCTCGTTCAGACGCTCGCCAGGGCGGACGCCGGTGATCGCGATTTCGATATCGACGCCCGGCTCGTAGCCAGCGAGCCGAATCATGCGCTCGGCCAGATCCATGATCCTGACCGGCTGGCCCATCTTGAGCACATAGACGGCCGCGCGCTCAGTCTCTGGCCCTGCGGCGCGGGCATGCGACGCGGCGGTCAGGACGAGATCGCAGGCTTCGCGGATCGTCATGAAGTAGCGGATCATCTCCGGGCTGGTCACGGTCAGCGGGCCGCCGCGCTTGATCTGCGCCTTGAACTTAGGAACCACCGAGCCGACCGAGCCCAGCACGTTGCCGAAGCGCACGGCAACGAGGCGCATGCCGGAGGCTGCTGCGACAAACTCGGCATCGCGCGACTGGGCATACATCTCGGCGAAACGCTTGGTCGCTCCCAGCATCGAGACGGGCTCGATCGCCTTGTCGGTCGAGATCATCACGAAGATCTTGGCATCAGCAGCGATCGCGGCATCGATGACATGCATCGAGCCGAAGACATTGGTCTTGATGCCCTCTGCCCAGTCGGCCTCGAGATAAGGCACATGTTTCAGCGCTGCGGCGTGGATCACGATGTCGGGGGCAAACGCCGTGAAGAGCGGCGTGATCCGGGCGCGGTCGCGCACATCGGCAAGCGCTCCCGAGATCCTTGTCTCCAGCCGATGAGCCGCGAGTTCCTCGGTGATCTGGAACAGCGCCGGCTCCGAGCTCTCGACCACCAGGAGCTCCGAAGCACCGAAGGCCGCGCAGCGCAGGCAGATCTCCGAGCCGATCGAGCCACCTCCGCCGGTGACGATGACGCGCTTGCCTTTCAGGAAGGACCCCAACCGATCGCGATCGATCTTGACCGAAGGGCGGACGAGCAGGTCCTCGATCTCCAGCGGTGCCAGCTCAGTCTCGGTCCCGCCTTCGCCGAAGGAATCGAGCCGCGAGATCGGCAAGGCGAGCCTGCGCGTCCGGGCGAGCCATTTGTCCGGCTCGGCTTCCGGTGCCAAGGCGCTCGAAGTGGCGACGATACGGCGGAACGGCTCACCGCGTTCGGCCGCGTCGCCAGCGACCGTCTCGATCTGAGACAGCAGACCAAGCACGGGAACGCCGCGGATCGACTGGCCGAGATCATCGGCGCGCGGTGACAGAATGCCAGCAGGCTTCAATTTGCGCATGGTCCCGGCTTCCATGGCGCGAATGACCATCTCGACCTCGACGCCGCGGCCGAGCAGCAGCGCGGGGAGCGCCGCGTCGCGCTCGGCATGCTGTTTGGAACGGGAATATTTGAGGTAGCGATAGGCGAGGCGCGGGCCGCCGAGCAGCGCGTTCTGCACAAGCCAATAGAGTGCGATGGTGATCTTGCCGAAATAGAAGGCGCCGTAGAGGCTCGGTGACAACAGGAGATAGTCAATCACCAGCAGCGACAGCGACAGGACGGTGACCGCCTTGACGATGTTCGACAGGTCCGGAAGCGAGGCGAAGCGCCATTTCGAGCGATAAAGCGAGAAAAACCAGTAGACCGCGCCAGCATAGGCGACGAAAAACGGCAGGAAGCTCGGCAGATAGCGCAGATGCTCATCGAGCTGCCCGCCCTCGAACCGCACCACGAAAACGGAAACGATTGCCAGCGCCGTGACCACGAGATCATGGACGATGACGGCGAGCTTCTTGGTATTCTGCTTGGTGAATAGGGCCATGGCCGGCGGGGTATCCCGCTCCCGTGCCGCCTTGTCAACGCGAAGCGGCAGGCAAAGAGCGCGCTGCGCGCGAAATCAAGCCTCCGCGTGCGAGACCTTGGCGCGCGAATAGCCGAGACCGGCGAGAATGAAATCGACCATCTCCTCGATGCTCGGCCCCGGCAGGCTCAGGCATTGCGAGATCAGCATCGGATGGCAGAAGGGCGTCATTGCAAAGCGCACGCAGGCGGTGGCGACTTGCGGGTCCATCGGTCGGAATTCGCCCGAAGCGATGCCTTCCGCCACGACACCGCGCAGGATGCCGTCATAGCGCCCGATATGAGCCTGGACGACCTCCCAGCTCTCCTCCATCGCAGCGGCGACCATCTCGTGCACCTTGTGGTGGTCGAGATAACGCAGCGAGTTGATGCGGTTGTTGGTGATCAGGATATCCCGAAGCCGCTCGGCAGCGGAACGCTTTTCCCGCGCGATCGCCGTAACGGCCGCCTCCATCTCGCCCATGTAGCGCTCGGCGACGGCCTCATTGATGGATTTCTTGGAGTCGAAGAACCGATAGACATTGGCGGGACTCATCCGCAGTGCCTTGGCGATGTCCGCCACCGTGGTCTTCTGGTAGCCGATGTCACGAAAGAAGCGCTCCGCCGTATCGACGATGCACTGCCTCGTATCCCGCTCAAGATGACTCAACTCGGTTTCTCGTTCAGTTGCTCAGCGATTTCGGGTGGGAATTGTTCATTATGATGAATTTCGTCATTCGTCAACTCCATGACGAATAAAGACTTTAGCCAAATCTTCCTGGCCTCTCTGACCGGTAGACGGCAAAACTGACCAGTTTGTCAATCCGTCCCCGGGCGGGTAGACCGGGGTGCGGTGAAAGTGTCGCAGGCTAGGCCGCGCCGAGGCGGCGCAACTCGATCAGCCGGATTGCACCCGCTCCTGAGCGAGGGTCCAGATCGCATCGATGTCGAGATGCCGGGCCAGATGTCCGGCCAGACGGTCGAGCGCCAATTCGACCTCATCCTCGTAATTCAGCGTCGAAGACAGCGTTCGGCCCGCGATGCCCGCAAGAATGGCGGCACGGACGGCATCTGAGGCAAAGGCGCCATGCAGGTAGGTGCCGATCACGCGCCCATCGGTCGAGGCTGCTCCCTCCCGCCGCTCACCAACCCGGAAGGGCGCGCGTTGCGTGTCGGCCCCCTCGGTGCGGCCAAGATGAATCTCGTAGGCCCGACCTGACGATGCGCTGGGCGCATGGGTGAAATCGACCTCACGCACGGTCTTGCCAGGCTCCAGCACCGTCTCGACCTCGAGCATGCCGAGGCCTGGAGCCTCACCTGCCGGTCCCTCCAGACCATGAGTATCCTGCACGGTACGCCCGAGCATCTGGTAGCCACCGCAGAGGCCGATGACATGACCTCCGCGTCGGCGGTGGGCAGCGAGATCGATATCCCAGCCCTCGGCGCGCAAAGCCGCGAGATCGCGGAGCGTCGTCTTTGAGCCGGGCAGGATGACGAGATCGGCGTCGCCCGGCAGCGGCGCGCCACGGGTCACCATGACCAGTTCGACGGCGGCCTCCAGTTTCAGCGGGTCGAGATCGTCAAAATTGGCGATTCCCGGCAGTACGGGTACCGCGACCTTGAGCACGGCGCCGGCCGTGCGCACGCCGGAGGTCAGATCGAGCCCGTCCTCGGCCGGCAGGCGGGACGCTTCGGCGAACCAGGGCACAATACCGAGGCAAGGCCAGCCAGTCGCCTGCGAAATCGTGGAGATGCCGTCCTTGAAGAGTGCTGCGTCGCCACGAAAGCGGTTGATGGCAAAGGCCCTAATCATCTCGCGATCGGCGGCATCGAGCACGGCATGGGTGCCGACGAGACTGGCGATCACGCCGCCGCGATCAATGTCGCCGATCAGCAGCGCCGGAACGCCGGCCGCGCGGGCAAAGCCGAGATTGGCGATATCTCGCGCGCGCAGATTGGTCTCGGCCGGTGAACCGGCTCCCTCGACGAGAACGAGATCGGCCCCGGCGCTCAGCCGCTCAAAACTCTCCAGCACTTTCGGCAGGAAATCGCCGCGCCGCGCAAAATCGCCCGACGCGAGGTGGCCTGCGACGCGGCCCTGCAGCACGATCTGGCTGCCTGTGTCGCTCTCCGGCTTGAGCAGCACCGGGTTCATGTCGACATGCGGCGGCACGCGGGCAGCGCGGGCCTGAAGAGCCTGGGCGCGACCGATCTCGCCTGAAGCGGTCGCTGCGGCATTGTTCGACATGTTCTGTGGCTTGAACGGCCGCACCCTGAGGCCGCGATCGGCAAAGAGCCGACATAATCCAGCGACGAGCAGCGACTTTCCGACATTCGAGCCGGTGCCGAGAATCATCAGGGCGGGGGTGGGTTTGGGCGCGGCCATGGCGCTTGCTTAGGCGGCGCTCAGGGCGCGGGCAAGCAGGCGGCGATGGAGAGGGAGGGTCACCGGTTCACGCCAATATCCCGCAGCTCCAAAGGGGCGAAGAAACCGCGGGCGCCCGTCGTGAACCGGCGAAACGGAGATAAGCATTGACCGCTGATGAATGTCAACATTCATCATTCCATATTCTGTCAGGAGCATGAGGGCTTGCTTGAGCCGGTGCACAGGGCAGCGGGACATGGTAGAGGCCCAAGCTCTCTCGCACCCAAACTCGACAAGATTGCGATGAACCCGATCTTCTCCGCCCTTCAGACCAGCGTCTTCGAAGTGATGTCGCGGCTCGCGCGCGAGACCGGCGCCGTGAATCTCGGCCAGGGCTTTCCCGACGACCCGGGGCCCGAGGATGTGCGGCGAAAGGCCGCCGAGGCGGTGATGAACGGCTGGAACCAGTACCCGCCGATGATGGGCCTGCCGGAGCTGCGTCAGGCCTGCGCCACGCATTACAAGCACTGGCAGGGCCTTGATCTCGATCCGGACAGCGAGGTGATGATCACCTCGGGGGCAACCGAGGCGATCGCCGGCGCCCTGATGGCGTTGATCACGCCCGGTGACGAGGTCGTGCTGTTCGAGCCGATGTACGACGCCTATGTGCCGCTGGTGCGCCGGGCCGGCGGCATCCCGAAATTCGTGACCCTAACCCCGCCGGCTTTCGGCCTGAGCGAAGAGGCGCTGGCCAAGGCCTTTTCACCAAAGACCCGGGTCGTGCTGTTCAACAACCCGCTGAATCCGACCGCGACGATCTTCAGTGCTGCCGATCTCGATCTGCTCGCCGATTTCTGCATCCGGCATGACGCCGTCGCGATCTGCGACGAGGTCTGGGAGCATGTCGTCTTCGACGGCCGCAGGCATGTACCGCTGATGGCGCGGCCGGGCATGCGCGAGCGCACGGTGAAGATCTCGTCGGCTGGGAAGATCTTCTCGCTGACCGGGTGGAAGGTCGGGATGGTGATGGCGGCGCCCAATCTGATGCGCGTGCTCGCCAAGGCGCATCAATACATCACGTTTACCACCCCGCCGAACCTGCAGGTTGCAGTCGCCTATGGGCTCGGCAAGGATGATTCCTATTTCGACGGGATGCGCGCCGATTTCCAGCGCTCGCGTGATCGTTTCGCCAGCGGGTTGCAGGGTCTCGGTTTCAGCGTGCTGCCAAGCGTCGGCACCTACTTCCTCAATGTCGACATCGCGCCGCTCGGCGAGACCGACGACATCGCGTTCTGTCAGAGACTTGTCACGGAGAACGGTGTCGCCGCGATCCCGGTCAGCGCCTTCTATGCGGAGGGCGCCGTCAAGACGGTGGTGCGCTTCTGCTTTGCCAAGCATGACGCGACGCTCGATGCGGCACTTGAGCGGCTCGCGGACTGGAGGAAAGCGGCCTGAGCCGCGGAAGCCCCGCTCTCAGCTCTTGCGTAGTGTCTCGACCAGCCTGCCGGCCTTGATCAACGGCGCCTCGAGGCGCTTGGCATTCGCGGCGTGTCCACTGGCCCGCAAGGCTTCGATCGCGGACATGATCTGAGCGAGGGCCTGCTCGGCCAGGCCCCGATCACGGCGGCGTTCGGCGAGATGCAGGGAAGCCTGTCCGTGACTGGCCGTGGTTGCCGCCCAAAGGGAGGGTACGGTCTCGCGCCGGCGCTCCTCAAGCGCGGCAGAGAACAAGGCGAGGGCCTCTTCGAGCACGACGGGCTCGCTATAGCGCTCGCCCATGGCCGCTAGCACCCCACCCATCTGATGCTGCAACTCGGCCCAGCGCAGAGGCTCCCGCGCCCTGTCGACGGTCTTGGCAACCCTGTTGAAGCCGTTGAAAGCCCGCTCGAGCAGGGCGAGGTCCTTCCGGCGCGAACCGAGATCGGCGCGCGCGCGAGAAATCAAGTGCTCGGCCTCGAGCCAACGCGCCTCGTCACGACTTCGATCCCAGCGAGCAAGGACATCGGCGAACGCTGCAACCGCTTCCTCCAGCAGATCATCGTCCGCGCTGGCCTCACCCAGCATCGAGGCAAGTCGGCCAAAGCGGACCTTCAATCCATGCCAGAGGGCCGGCGCTTCATCCCGGCGGAGGTCTTCTAATGCCGCCCGGCAACGGCCGAGCGCCTCGACGCGTAGTTTGCCATCGCCGGACATCTCCGCAAGGCTCTCGAGCACGGCAGCGAAAGCGTCCTGGGCCCCGGCAAAGGCGACCGTATCCTCGAGGCTGTCGAAGCCCTCGAGCAAACGGCGCAGCAAGCCAATGGCCGCGTCATAGCCGTCTCGCCCACCGAAATCCTCGCTGATCCGCGCCAGCGCTTTCGCCTGGGCGAGAGCCAGGTCCCGACTGCGATCGAGATCGGCCAGACCGATGAGCGCAGACGCTTCGCCATAGCGGGCAGCGGCCTCGCGATAGGCCTCCGACGTCATGCGCAGAAAGCTGATCGCCGCCCGGTCGGTGCGGTTCCCGCCGGCCGTGAGCCGCTGGGCGACCGTCAGCGCCGAGAGATCGGTCGAGCCGCCGATCACTTGGAGCTCGGCCTGAGCCAGCGCCTTGTCCGCATCGGCGAAGCGGCCGGCGGCAAGCGCTGCCGCCGCCTCGCTTCGCAGATGCCGGGTGGCCTCGTCGCCAAGTGGATCGCCGAGTCGACCTGCTACTGCGAGGAAATCCTGCGCCTTGCGGTCAAGCAGCGCTTCCACGGGAAGCGCTGCGCCGGGTCGGCGCAGCCAATCGGCGACCATGGCCGGCAGCGCCACTGCCGGCAGGCCGTAGCGCACGGTGACGCGCACTAGGAGCGGCGCGATCTCCTCCGACCCGCTGATGGCATCCTCCCGTTCCAGATCAGCACTGGCGTCTCACTTCGCGGCGATGACCGCGATCTCGACCGTGAACTGCGGCGCGGCAAGCTTGGCTTCGACGGTGGCGCGACCGGGAGTCTGGCCGGCGACGACCCACTTGTCCCAGACGCCGTTCATCTCGGCGAAGGTCGACATGTCGGAGAGCCAGATATTGACCATCAGCAGCTTGGTCTTGTCGGTGCCGGCTTCGGCCAGGAGGCCGTCAATGATGCCGAGGATGTCGGCGGTCTGCTCGGCAACGCTCTTGCCGGCAGCCTTATCGGCGACCTGGCCGGCGAGGTAGACGGTGTTGCCATGCACGACGGCCTTGGACATGCGGGGGCCGATACCGATGCGCTGGATGCTCATGATCAGATCTCCTGAAGTAAGGGGCTTGCTGGTAGCCCGAGACATCCGCACACGCAAATCTCAAAATCCAAAAAGGTGAGGCAGCGCTCGCACATAAAACCGATACGCGTCTTGCTTGAGCCCAAGGCTATGACGCTGCGACCCAGCCGGCCCAGAGCGCAGCGTAGCGTGCAGCCTTGCCGATGAAGACGAGTAGCGTGAAGCGGCCGAGTGGGTAATTCAAAGTGCCGGCGACGACCGTCAGCGGGTCGCCGACAATCGGCAGCCAGGCAAGAAGCAAGGACGGCCAGCCAAAACGACCGAACCAGGCCTGGGCGCGGCCGAGTTTCGCAGGGTCCGGGCGCAGCCTGGCCGGCAATCTCTCCAGCCCGCCTTGCGTGATCAATCGACCGATCCACCAGTTGAGGACCGAACCCGCGGTGTTCGCGAGGCTCGCGACCAGGAACAGCGTCAGCGGTTCGGCACTCCCTGCCGCGAGCAGGCCGACAAAGACGGCTTCCGACTGCGCCGGAAGGATCGAGGCCGCAACGAAGGCGGCGCCCGCCATCACCGCGAGCGCGGACAAAGCCTCCATGCCGGTTTCTCAGAGGCGGCGCAGCGCGACCTGCTGGATGCGATGACTCGCGCCCTTGGTCAGGATCAGGCTGGCGCGCTGGCGCGTCGGCAGGATGTTCTCCTGCAGGTTCGGCATGTTGATCCCGGTCCATAGATTCTCGGCGATCGACAGGGCCTCCTCCTCACCGATCTCGGCATATTTGCGGAAGAAGGAGCGAGGATCGCGGAAGGCGGTCTGGCGCAACGTCATGAAGCGGTTGACGTACCAGCGGTGCAGATCGTCCTCATGCGCGTCGAGATAGACCGAGAAATCGAAATAGTCGGAGACGAAGGGGATGACCTTGCCGTCCTTCGGCATCCGGCTCGGCTGCAGAACGTTGAGGCCTTCGAGGATCAGAATATCCGGCCGCTCGACAGTGACCTGCTCACCAGGAACGACATCGTAGACAAGATGCGAATAGACCGGCGCCAAGACCGCAGGCCTGCCGGCTTTCACATCGGAGAGGAAACGCAGGATCGCGGAACTGTCATAGCTTTCCGGAAAGCCCTTGCGCTGCATCAACCCGCGCCGCTCGAGTTCGGCATTGGGCAGCAGGAAGCCGTCCGTGGTGACGAGTTCGACCTTGGGCGTATTCGGCCAGCGCGAGAGCAGCGCCTTCAATACGCGTGCCGTGGTCGACTTGCCGACTGCGACCGAGCCGGCGACGCCGATGATATAGGGAACCTTGACCTCGGCTTCTGCCAGCAGAAAACGCTGCGTCGCCTTGAACAGGCCTTGCGTGGCCGCAACGTAGAGCGACAGCAGCCGCGACAGCGGCAGGTAGATCGCGACGATCTCGTCCAGCGAGATCGGATCATTGATCGATTGCAGCTTGGTCAGGTCGTCGACCGAGAGCGTCAGCGGCGTATCGGCGCGCAGATGCGCCCACTCGTCCCGCGTGAAGGTCCGATAGGGTGAAACCAGATCGGGATCGGCCGCGGCCGGGATCAGACGTTGGTCCATGCTGCCGCGATCCGCATTCCAGACTTCGAGATTCAAGGCTCGGATATCCTCGACTGGACTCTGAGCACGCCGCCTTTTCGAAAGCCGGATCCGGCCTTCGGCAACATGGCTCAGGGTTTCCTCGCCGCCTTCTCAGCCAGACCGGACCGGGCGGTACGGGCCTCAAGCTGGCTCAACACATCTTGCAATGCAACATCGCGCGACGAAAGCACGACCAACAGATGATAGAGCAAATCGGCACTTTCGGCGATCAAAGCCTGCTTGTCGCCTTGCACAGCTGCAATCACGGTTTCGACAGCCTCTTCGCCGAGCTTCTTGGCGGCGCGCTCCGGCCCGCCAGCCAGGAGCTTGGCGGTCCAGGACTCTTCGGGGGAGGCCCTTCCCCGCTCGGCGACGATCTTTTCGAGATCGGACAGTGTAAAGCCGCTCATCGCTCAATCCAGCCGCATCGCCAGCCCTGCCGCCGCCATATGGGCTTTGGCCTGGGGGATGGTGAAAGTCCCGAAGTGGAAGATCGAGGCCGCCAGCACGGCACTGGCATGGCCCTCCCGCACGCCGTCGACGAGATGGTCGAGCGTGCCGACACCGCCGGACGCGATGACGGGCACGGAAACCGCATCGGCAATCCGGCTGGTCAGGTCAAGATCGAAGCCTGCCCCGGTGCCGTCGCGGTCCATCGAGGTCAGCAGCAGCTCGCCGGCGCCGAGCGAGACCACCTCGCGGGCATAGGCGACGGCATCGAGCCCGGTCGCATTGCGGCCGCCATGGGTGAAGATCTCCCAGCGCTCCGGCGCCACCTTCTTGGCGTCGATCGCGACGACGATGCACTGATCGCCGAACTTTTCCGCCGCTTCCTTGACGAAGGCACGCCGCTGCACGGCCGCCGTCATGATCGCGACCTTGTCGGCCCCGGCCAAGAGCAGCTTGCGGATATCGTCGACCGTGCGGACGCCGCCGCCCACGGTGAGCGGCATGAAGCAGGCCTCTGCGGTGCGCGTCACCACATCGAACAGGATGCCGCGATCCTCATGGCTCGCCGTGATGTCGAGGAAGCAGAGTTCGTCCGCGCCGGCTGCGTCATAGGCCTTGGCGGCCTCGACCGGATCACCGGCATCGACGAGATCGACGAATTTCACGCCCTTGACGACACGGCCGTCCTTGACGTCGAGGCAGGGAATGATGCGGGTCTTCAGGCTCATGCCGCCTTCCCCTTGTCCGCCTGAGCGATCCGCGCCAGCGCTGCGGCCGGATCGATGCGCCCATCATAGAGCGCGCGGCCCGTGATCGCGCCTTCCAGGATAGCGGCGTCGGGGGCACAGAGGCGCTCGATATCGGCCATCGAGGCGAGCCCGCCCGACGCGATCACCGGAATGCTCAGCGCCCCGGCGAGCGCGATCGTGCCGTCCCAGTTGATGCCCTGGAGCATGCCGTCGCGCGCGATGTCGGTGTAGATGATCGCCGCGACGCCCGCGTCCTCGAAGCGGCGGCCAAGATCAACCGCGGCAAGCGAAGAGGTTTCCGCCCAGCCTTCGACCGCGACGAAGCCGTCGCGCGCATCGATGCCGACGGCGACCTGGCCCGGAAAGGCCTTCGCCGCTTCGCGCACGAAAGCCGGATCCCGCACCGCGGCCGTGCCGATGATGACGCGGCGCACGCCCTTGGTGAGCCAGCCCTCGACGGTCGCGATGTCGCGAATGCCGCCGCCGAGCTGCACCGGAAACGCGACCCGGCCGAGGATGGCCTCGACAGCTGCAGCATTCATCGGCTTACCGGCAAAGGCGCCGTCGAGATCGACGACATGGAGCCATTCGAAACCCTGCGCCTCGAATTCCGCGGCTTGCGCAGCCGGATCATCATTGAAGACGGTCGCCTGGGCCATGTCGCCTTGCTTCAGGCGAACGCAGCGACCGTCCTTGAGATCGATGGCGGGGAACAGAATCACGGTGTCCATCCCAAGAAATTGGCAATCAGCTTCAGTCCGAGCTTCTGGCTTTTCTCGGGGTGGAACTGCGTGCCGGCGATGTTGCCGCGCACCACCATGGCGGTGACGGGCCCGCCATACTCGGTCAGCGCCAGCACATCCTCGGCCCGCTCCGGCGTCAGCGCGTAGGAATGCACGAAATAGGCATGCAGGCCGCCCGGACCGGTCTCGATGCCGGCGAGCAACGGATGCTCGTCCTGCGCATGCAGATTGTTCCAGCCCATATGCGGGATCTTGAGGCTCTCGTCGGTCGGCCTGATCAGGGCGACATCGCCCGGAATCCAGCCGAGGCCGTCCGTCACCGTGTATTCGAGCCCACGGCTTGCGAGGAGCTGCATACCGACGCAGATGCCGAGAAAGGGGCGCTGCTTGCCGCGGACGACGTCCTCCAGAACCTCGACCATGCCGGAGACAGCATCGAGCCCGCGGCGACAATCGGCGAAGGCGCCGACGCCCGGCAGGACGATGCGATCGGCCGCACGCACGACCGCCGGATCACTGGTGACGCGAATAGTGGAGGCAATGCCGGACTCGGCCGCCGCACGCTCAAAGGCCTTGGCGGCAGAGTGCAGATTGCCGGATCCGTAATCGATGATGGCGACGGACTGGGTCATCGGCCTTGCGCCTCAGGAAAGAGTCCGATCACCGGGACTGCGCTTGAAGACTGGAAACGCGCAGGAACCGGCGCGGCTTCGCGCGGAGCCGGCGCGGGCCGGCTTTCGAGAGCCCGCTCGAAATAGCGTCGTTCGGCGCTCGCGAGATCGGGAGCCTCGATCACATCGGCAAGCCGCCAGCCTTTCCGCAGCAGCTTGCGCGCGATCAGGTTCCGGCCTTCGAGCCCGAGGAAGAGCCCGATGACGAATTGCGCCAGCAGCGCCGCACCGCTCGCGAGCCCGAGATCGCTCTGCGCGTAATACACGGCAGCCCAGACCAGCGCGAAGACGAGCGTCGCCAGCCAGAGCCGCTTCGCCAGCAGCCAGAAGCCCGTGAAGAGGAAGGCTGCCCAGGAGAATGTCTCGGGCAGGAGCCGCGCCTGCTCGATATCGTCGCGCTCGCTGCCGGAACCGGGCGGCGGAATCAGGACCGTATAGAACGCCATGTCATGGCCCCTTATAGCGCGCCCTTGGTGGACGGCACGCGGCCGCCTTCGCGCGGATCGACCTCGAGCGCGTGACGCAACGCCCGCGCCAACCCCTTGAAGCAGCTCTCGGCGATATGATGGGCATTGTCGCCGTAGAGTGTCTCGACATGCAGGGTCAGGCCCGCATTGATCGCGAAGGCCTGGAAGAACTCGCGCACCAACTCGGTATCGAACGTGCCGATCTTCTCGGCCTTGAAGCTCGTGCGGAACACCAGAAAGGGCCGGCCGGAGACGTCGACGGCGACGCGGGTCAGCGTCTCGTCCATCGGCAGATGCACGTCGGCGTAGCGGCGGATGCCCTTCTTGTCGCCGAGCGCCTGCTTTACCGCCTCGCCGAGCGCGATGCCCGCATCCTCGACCGAGTGGTGATCATCGATATGGGTGTCGCCTTTCACCGTGACCGCAAGATCGATCAGCGAATGGCGGGCAAAGAGATCGAGCATATGGTCGAAGAAGCCGACGCCTGTCGCGATCTCGGCCTTGCCCGTGCCGTCGAGCGAGAGCTTGACCGAGATATCGGTTTCATTGGTGCGGCGCTTCACTTCGCCCGAACGCATTTGAAAAGCCCTTGTGACCTTGCTGGCCGGTGCTTTAGCGCGCTTTCCGCTCGACTGAAATCAGCCGAGCGACAAGAATTCGCGCCAAAGTGGCTGCTGAAGCATGTTCTCGTCGCAAAAGTGCATCCCACTTTTGCGGGACATGCTCTAGCAGCGCGTTGACGCTCACGCCACCCGGCCGATTGTGCAGCGCCTGAAAAGCCCTACATCTGGCGAACGGCCGGAAACACTGGAAGACGCTCTGATGGATAACGACAACAAGGCCCCCGTGATGCACGCCACCACCATCCTGATGGTGCGCAAGGGCGGGCGCGTGGTGATCGGCGGCGACGGGCAGGTCTCGCTCGGCCCGACCATCATGAAGGGTAACGCCAAGAAGGTGCGCCGCCTCGCCAAGGGTGCGGTGATCGCCGGCTTCGCGGGCGCAACAGCCGATGCCTTCACCCTGTTCGAACGGCTGGAGACCAAGCTCGAGCAATACCCGACGCAATTGCTGCGCGCCTGCGTCGAGCTCGCCAAGGATTGGCGCACCGACCGCTATCTGCGCCGGCTGGAAGCAATGCTGCTGGTCGCCGACAGGGAGGTCAGCCTGCTGATCTCCGGCACGGGCGACGTGCTGGAGCCGGAAGCGGGCGAACATGGCTCGGTGATGGCCATCGGCTCCGGCGGCAACTTCGCCCTGGCAGCGGCGCGCGCGCTGGTCGATGTCGAGCCCGACGCCGAGACGATCGTGCGCAAGGCGATGAAGATCGCCGGCGACATCTGCGTCTACACCAACCACAGCCTCGTCATCGAGAGCCTCGACATCGCCTGATGTCCGCTGACGCCCAATCGGAAGTATCCATGACCTCTTTTTCCCCCCGTGAGATCGTCTCCGAGCTCGACCGCTTCATCGTCGGCCAGAAGGATGCCAAGCGTGCCGTCGCCATCGCGCTGCGCAACCGCTGGCGCCGTCAGCAGCTCGAAGGGCCGCTGCGCGAAGAGGTCGCTCCCAAGAACATCCTGATGATCGGGCCGACCGGCTGCGGCAAGACCGAGATCGCGCGCCGGCTGGCGCGCCTCGCCAATGCGCCCTTCCTCAAGGTCGAGGCGACCAAGTTCACCGAGGTCGGCTATGTCGGTCGCGACGTCGAATCGATCATTCGCGATCTCCTCGAGATCGGCATCAGCCTCGTCCGCGAGGCCCGGCGCAAGGATGTCCAGGCCAAGGCACATCTTGCAGCCGAGGAGCGCGTGCTCGACGCGCTGGTGGGGTCGACGGCCAGCCCGGCGACGCGCGATTCCTTCCGTCGCAAGCTGCGCGCAAACGAACTCGACGAAAAGGAGATCGAGGTCGAGATCGCCTCTGGCGCGAGCTCGACCCCGATGTTCGAATTGCCCGGCATGCCCGGTGCCTCGATCGGCGCGATCTCGCTCGGCGACATGTTCGGCAAGGCTTTCGGCCAGAAGGGCAAGCCGCGGCGCATCCTCGTCAAGGATGCCTATGGCCCGCTGATCGCCGAGGAGAGCGACAAGCTGATCGACCAGGACGCGATCGTCCAGGATGCCATCCGCGAGGTCGAGAATAACGGCATCGTCTTCCTCGACGAGATCGACAAGATCTGCGCGCGCGAGGGCCGAGGCGGCGCAGACGTCTCGCGTGAGGGCGTACAGCGTGACCTGCTGCCGCTGATCGAGGGCACCACGGTTGCCACCAAGCACGGGCCGGTGAAGAGCGACCACGTCCTGTTCATCGCGTCGGGGGCCTTCCATGTGTCGCGCCCGTCCGACCTGCTGCCCGAGTTGCAGGGACGCCTGCCGATCCRCGTCGAATTGCAGCCGCTCGATGTCGAGGATTTCAAGCGCATCCTGACCGAGACCGAGGCGAGCCTGATCAAGCAGACGGTCGCACTGATGGCGACCGAGGAGGTCACGGTCGACTTCACCCCGGACGCGATCGACGCCATTGCCCGCATCGCCGTCGCGGTAAACTCCACCGTCGAGAATATTGGCGCGCGGCGGCTCCAGACCGTGATCGAACGGATTCTCGACGAGATTTCATTCACGGCCACAGACCGCTCGGGCGAGACCGTCACGATCGACGCGCCCTATGTCGAAGTGCGGATCGGCGACCTCGCCAAAAATGCGGATCTGAGCCGGTTCATCCTGTGATGCAGCCACCGGCGGAGCCGAGTCCTACCGGGTCGCGCCTTGCGCGCGATTCGGCGGTGGTCGGCGCTGCCACGGTGCTGTCGCGCCTGCTCGGCTTCGCCAGAGATGTGCTGATCGCGCGCCTGCTCGGTGCCGGCCCGGTCGCGGATGCCTTCCTGGCAGCCCTGCGCCTGCCCAATCTGGTCCGGCGCGTGCTCGGCGAAGGCGGACTGAATGCGCCCTTCGTACCGCTCTATCTCGACATCAAGGCTTCGCGCGGCGAAGCGGCGGCTCGTGGCTTCGCCGGAGAAGCCACGGCGCATCTCGGTCTGCTGCTGCTGGTGCTGATCGCATTCGGCGAAATGTTCACGCCCTGGCTGGTGCTGGGGCTGGCCGGCGGCTTTGCGAACGAGCCCGAAACGCTTGCGCTGGCCAGCCATTTTACCCGGTTGATGCTGCCTTTCCTGCTGCTGACGACGCTCGCCGCGTTGCTGGCTGCGCTGCTCAACGCCGAGCGCCGGTTCACGACGGCGGCTCTCGCGCCGGCATTGATGAACGCCATCCTGCTCGGCGTGCTGCTGGTCCAGCTCTCGCGGGGCGCAGAGGCCATGGTGAGCGCCAGTCTGCTCGCCATCTTCGTCAGCCTGACCGGGTTCGCCCATCTCGGCCTGATCCTGCTTCGATTGCACAGGATCGGGCTGCCGCGCCTCAGTCTGCGCTGGTCGCCTGACATGAGCCGCCTCATGCGCACCGGCGGCGCGACCCTGCTCGCGGCATCGAGCGCACAACTCGTCCTGCTGGTTGCGATGCAGATCGCCTCGACAGAAGGCGGAGCGGTCGCGGCGCTCTATTACGCCGACCGCATCTTCCAGCTGCCGCTCGGCTTCGTCGGCGTCGCGATGGGCACCGTCGTGCTTTCCGAAATGGCGAGCCATGAGAGTGCGCGGGACGATGCCATGCTCGGTCGTGCGCTGGCGCTCGGATTGGCGCTTGCCGTGCCGGCGGCCGTCGCGTTGGCCGCGCTGGCCGAGCCGATCGTATCGGTGCTGTTCGAGCATGGCCGTTTCGGCCCTGAAGATCGGGTGCGCACAGCAGGAGCCCTGGCAGCTTTCGCGCTCGGTCTTCCCTTCGCGGTGATGGCAAAGGTCTTCGGTCAGGTCTATTTCGTCCGGCGCATGCCACGTATCCCGCTGCTTGCTGGACTAGCCGCCGTCCTGGTGGCCGTTTTCTCCGGCTATGGCGCTGCGCCCGGCAAGGATGCCGCGACCGTCGCCGCCCTCGCAGCAAGCCTCGCCTTTGTTGCCCAGGCCGTTCTGCTGTCGCTCCATCTGCGGCGCCAGGGCCTGTGGCGGCCGAGCCTTGCAAGCCTGCGGCCGATCATCGCCATACTGGGCGCCAGCGCCATCATGCTGGGCGCGCTCCTCCTGCTTCTGCCGGCGCTGACGACCTCGCTCGCCCCGGGCGAGCCCCTGCTGTTGCGGATTGCGTCCCTGGCCGCGCTCTGTCTCGGCGGCCTCGCGGCCTATGGCCTTGCTGGCGCCCTCTTCGGCGCTTTCGGCCTCCCGCACTTGCGCCTTGCCCGCGCTTCCGCCAGAACGCCGCGTTCCTGATACCCGCTCGCGACAATGGAGCGCCTGATGGCCGAATTTCCCCAACGCGTCTTTTCCGGCATGCAGCCGACCTCGACGCTTCACCTCGGCAATTATCTCGGCGCGCTCACGAACTGGGTCGCGATGCAGGAGAGCTATGACTGCGTGTATTGCGTGGTCGACATGCACGCTATCACCGTCTGGCAGGACCCTGCCGAGCTGACGCGTGCCATCCGCGAGGTCACAGCGGCCTATCTCGCCGCCGGCGTCGACCCGAAGAAGAGCATCATCTTCAACCAGAGCCAGGTCGCGCAGCACGCCGAACTTGCCTGGGTGTTCAACTGCGTTGCCCGCCTCGGATGGCTCAATCGCATGACCCAGTTCAAGGAAAAGGCCGGCAAGGACCGCGAGAACGCCTCGGTCGGACTCTACGCCTATCCGAATCTGATGGCGGCCGACATCCTGCTCTACAAGGCAACACATGTGCCGGTCGGCGAGGACCAGAAGCAGCATCTCGAACTGGCGCGCGATATCGCGCAGAAGTTCAACAATGACTTCGCCGAGCAGATCGCCGCTCGCGGCCTCGGCACCGGCGAGCTCGGCTTCTTCCCGCTGCCCGAGCCGATGATCCAGGGCCCGGCGCCGCGTGTGATGAGCCTGCGCGACGGCACCAAGAAGATGTCCAAGTCGGACGCATCCGACTATTCCCGAATCAATCTGACCGATGACGCCGAAACCATCGCGCAGAAGGTGCGTAAGGCGAAGACCGATCCCGAGGCCTTGCCATCCGAGGAGAAGGGCCTTGAGGGCCGGCCCGAGGCCGAAAATCTCGTCGGCATCTATGCCGGCCTGAGCGGCGAAAGCAGGGCAAAGGTGCTCGGACAGTTTGGCGGCGGACAGTTCTCGGCCTTCAAGGCCGCGCTCGTCGATCTCGCCGTGACGAAGCTGGCGCCGATCGCTGGCGAGATGCGCCACCTGCTCGCTGATCCCTCCCATATCGATGGTATTCTCGGGCAAGGCGCCGAGCGCGCAGCAGAGATTGCCGCTCCGATCATGCGCGACGTCAAGGACGTGGTCGGCTTCGTCCGCGGCCGGTGACGCAGGTGGGCTTGCGCTGACGTTGCGGCGCAGGCCACCATGGGCTCTCCCGAAGCGGCGGCAGGTTTGAATCGATGGTGACGCGACGGCGGTCCTATGAAACGGGCCATCGCCCGAAATTCCTCGCGGTGGTCGACGATAGCGAAGAATGCGCCAAGGCCGTGCGCTTCGCCGCGCGGCGGTGCGCGCGTATCGGCGCCTCGATCGTGCTGCTCGGCGTCATCACTCCGCCCGAGCACGAGACCTGGCTCGGTGTCGGTGAGGTGATGYAGGCCGAGGCGGAAGCGGAAGCCGAACGGCTACTGGACGATGCGGCGGCAACCGTGCGCGCGCTCGCCGGGCTCGAGCCCGAGAAGGTTGTCCGCACCGGCGTGAAGTCGGACGAACTCGTCAAACTGATCGAGGCCGACGAGGACATCTCGCTGCTGGTGCTCGCCGCCGGCACCGGGCGCGACGGTCCAGGCCCACTGGTCAGCGCTCTTGCCGGCAAATCGGCCGGCACCTTCCCGATCCCGGTCGCAATCGTGCCCGGCCATCTCGAGGACGAGGAGATCGACGCGCTGGCCTGACCCGCAAGGCCGGGTTGGCGCTGGAATGATTCCAGCAACGCGCCTATATCGGGCTCAGGAACGGCGGCCTTGACCCGCCGGCACCGGAGGCCACCATGTTCATCCAGACTGAAGCCACGCCGAACCCGGCGACATTGAAATTCCTGCCCGGGCGCACCGTCATGCCGGACGGCACCCTCGAGCTGCGCGACGCCGAGCAGGCCGACCGTTCGCCGCTGGCCTTGCGTCTCTTCGCCGTCACCGGCGTCTCCGGCGTCTTCCTCGGTTCCGACTTCATCACGGTCACCAAGTCGGGCGGCGAATGGCCGCATCTCAAGCCCGCGATCCTCGGTGCCATCATGGAGCACTTCATGTCGGGCGCGCCGGTCCTCTCGGACGGCTCGAAGGCCGATGTCACCGACGAAGGCGAATTCTTCGCGCCGGAGGACGCCGCCACCGTCGAGACGATCAAGGATCTGCTGGAGACACGCATCCGCCCTGCGGTCGCCGGCGATGGCGGAGACATCACCTTCCGCGGGTTCAAGGATGGCGTCGTCTATCTCGCGATGAAGGGATCCTGCTCGGGCTGCCCGTCCTCGACTGCGACGCTGAAGCACGGCATCCAGAATCTGCTGCGCCACTTCCTTCCGGATGTGCGCGAAGTCGAGGCCGTCTGATATTATTCGCCTGGGCATGATCTTGTCCGAACGCCGTTCTGCATTCCTCAGGATCGTGACCTGATGCGCATTCTCGCCATCGACACCGCGCTTGGCGCCTGTTCCGCCTGTGTCCTCGACATGGGCGAAACCACGCCCCTCGCACGCGAACAGATTGCGATGGATCGCGGACATGCCGAGGCGTTGATGCCGCTGATCGAACGGGTGATGAACACCGTCGACGGCGGGTTCGCCTCGCTAGACCGCGTCGCCGTGACCATCGGGCCGGGCAGCTACACCGGCCTGCGCGTCGGAATCAGTGCCGCACGCGCCATCGCGCTGGCTGCGGGAATCCCCGCCGTCGGCGTGACGACGCTGGCGGCAACCGCCGCGCCCCTCATTGGCAGGGAGTCGGGCCGCGTCGTCGCCGCCGGGCTGGACGCCAAGCATGGCCAGGTCTGGTTCCAGGCGCTGAGCTCGCAGGGCAAGCAGCTCGTTTCGATTCGGCAGGTCAATTATCGGGATGCTGCGCGCGCGATCGGTGCCGGTCCGGTCAGCCTTGTCGGCTCCTCGGCGCTCGCCGTTGCGAATGAGGCCTGGGCGATCGGGCTCGATGCACTGGTCATCGACGATGCCAAGGCTCCGGATGTGACCTGGGTCGCACGACTAGGCCTTCTCGCCGATCCTGCCACCGCGCCGCCGCGCCCGCTCTACCTCAAGGAGCCGGAGACGACACCGCAGGATCGCGCCCGCTTGCCGCGGCGCTGACGGCGTCCATTTCGACGTTTTGCCGGCTCCCGGGAACATGCGATCAAGCGGCATGGATTGGCTGCGTAAACTTCTGCACCCTCACGCTGCGCCGGCGCGAACAGCGCGCCTCGACGTGCGGCATGCACGCCATGTTGCGGCACTTCATCATCTCGGCGGCTTCGCCCGCGGCTGGGAGCCCGGAGAATGCGCGGGGCTTCTGGTGGACAGCGCCGTCGTCGCCGACGGCGTGTTCGCCGGCAACGAGCCTAACCCCGCCGGCTTCGTGATGTCTCGACGGGCCGTGGACGAGGCCGAGATCCTGAGCATCGTCGTCTCGCCCCGCCAACGCGGCAGCGGACTTGGTCGTGCATTGCTCTCGGCCCATCTCAGCCAACTCGCTGGCATGGGCGTCGCCCATGTCTATCTCGAGGTGGAAGACGGCAACGCCGCTGCCGACCGGCTCTACCGGCATTTCGGCTTTCGCGAGGTCGGGCGGCGCAAGGGCTACTATCCCAAGGCCGACGGCACGCGTGCCACCGCCGTCACCATGCGGCTCGATCTCGCGTGACAGCGGCAGCCACGTCGTCCATGAAGCGCACCGGATTTCTGTCCTTCACACTTTCGCGATCCGCGCGACGGGAGCCACGCCCCGCATGAATGGTCTACGCCCCGGCGCGATCCTGCGGCTCGTCCTGCTCGGTCTCGGCACTGCCGCGCTTGTCCCGGTGCAGCTCGTCGCATTGCGCCTTGGGCCACGCCATGGCTGGACCGTGCCGCTGTGGTTTCATCGGCTGGCCTGCACCTGCCTCGGTGTCCGGCGTCATGTCCGCGGCACCCCGCCGCCGAAGGGCGCAGGCGGACTGATCGTCGCTAACCATGTCTCCTGGCTCGACATTCCGGTGATCGGCGCCGCGCAGCCGCTTTCCTTTGTTGCCAAGGCCGAGGTTGCGACCTGGCCGGTGATCGGCTTCCTGGCCGCAGTGCAGCGCACGCTGTTCATCGACCGAACGCGCAAGACCGCAACCGCCGGCATCACCGCCGAGATGGGCAAGCGAATTTCCGACGGGCAGGCCGTGGTGCTCTTTGCCGAAGGCACCACGGGCGACGGCACGAGAACATTGCCGCTGCGGTCTTCCCTGCTCGGCGCCGTTCACGAAGCGCTCGGCCGCAATGACAATAACGGCGACATCACCGTCTATCCGCTCTCGATCACCTATACCGGCTTTCACGGGATGGCGGGCGGACGCGTCGAGCGTTCGTCGCTGGCGTGGTATGGCGATACGGAGCTCGCACCCCATCTTAAAGCGATGCTCAACTCCGGTGCGATCGACGTTGAGCTCGCATGGGGCGAGCCGATCCGCATGGGCCACGAGACCTCGCGGAAGGTCGCGACCCGGCGGGCGGAGCAGGCGATCCGCCGCGCTCGTCGCGAGGCGGTGACAGGACGGCCGGTCTCGTGAAGGTCATTGCGCGTATTGGCGCGGATGTTGCTTTGTGAAGGACGCATAGCGCGAGGTCATTTTCACGGCGCGCGATCCAGAGTAAGGAGACGGTTTGGAGACCCGATCCGAAACGATGAAGAAAGTCCACATCAAGTCCTTCGGCTGCCAGATGAACGTCTATGACGGGCAGCGCATGGCCGACATCCTTGCCGCGCAAGGCTACGAGGAGACGGCGGCGCCGGAAGGCGCGGACCTCATCCTGCTCAACACCTGTCATATCCGCGACCGCGCGGTGCAGAAGGTCTATACCGAGCTCGGCAAGCTGCGCGACCTGAAGAACGGCCAGAACGCGGCCGGCCAGGAGACGAGAATCGTCGTCGCCGGCTGCGTTGCCCAGGCTGAAGGCGCGGAAATCCAGCGCCGGCAGCCTGCCGTGGACCTCGTCGTCGGCCCGCAAGCCTATCACCGGCTGCCGGAGCTGCTGGCGGAGGCGAAGCGCAAGCGCGTCGTCGACACGGACCTGCCGATCGACGACAAGTTTGGCTTTCTGCCAGCGCCGAAACCTGCGGCCATCCGGGGCCGCGGCATCTCGGCTTTCGTCACCATCCAGGAAGGCTGCGACAAGTTCTGCGCCTTCTGCGTCGTCCCCTATACGCGGGGCGCCGAATTCTCGCGGCCGGTCACGGCACTCGTCAGTGAGATCGAGCGACTGGCGGATGCCGGCGTGCGCGACGTCACGCTGATCGGCCAGAACGTCAATGCCTATCATGGCGAAGGCCCCGACGGGCAGATCTGGGGCCTGGCGCGGCTGATGCACCGCGTCGCCGAGATCGCTGGCATTGCCCGCATTCGCTATACGACGAGCCACCCGCGCGACATGGACGACGATTTGATCGCCGCCCATCGCGACCTGCCGCAGGTCATGCCGTTCCTGCACCTGCCGGTGCAGGCGGGCTCGGACCGCATCCTGGCAGCCATGAATCGCAAGCACACGGCGGACGAGTATCGCCTGTTGATCGAGCGCGTGCGCAAGGCGCGGCCCGATATCGCGTTGTCCTCCGACTTCATCGTCGGCTTCCCCGGCGAGACCGAGGCGGATTTCTCCGAGACGCTGCGGCTGGTCGAGGATATCGGCTTCGCTTCGAGCTACACCTTCAAATACTCGCCCCGTCCGGGCACGCCCGCGGCCGAGCTGGAGCACCAGATCGCCCCGGAAGAGATGAGCGAACGGCTGCAGCGCCTGCAGGAGCGCGTCGAGCATCACCGGCAGGCCTTCAACCACGCCATGGTCGGCCGCACCGTCGATGTCCTGTTGGAACGTGCCGGACGTCACCCCGGACAGCTTGCAGGGAAATCGCCATACCTTCAGGCTGTGCAGATCGACACCAAGGCGAATCAGATTGGCGACATGGTGAAGGTGCTGATCGAACGGGCTGGCTCCAATTCGCTGTTCGGCCGCGAGGCCGGGCCAGAGGGGCTCGCCGCGTGACCGCCAGATCACCAGGTCCAGCTTTCGAGCCAGCTCTCAATGCCTGTCATCAGGATGAGATCGACGCGTCCGGATATGCCGAAGGACTACCCGGCCTCACGCCCCTGTTCGGCCGGGCACGCGCGCCAGGGAGACGACTCTATTGGCACAGACTGACCAGGTGACCCCGAGATCCGATCGAGAGCCGCGCCGCGAGGGCGCATCGCCACGTGTCGAGAGCCTGACACGCGACGGGGTCCCCGCCACGGAAGTCGTGTTGTCCTTCGAGGATAACCGGCTGGCCAGTCTGGTCTTCGGTCAATACGACCAGAATCTGGCTCATCTTGAGCGCCGGCTCGGTGTCGTGATCAGCCCGAACGGCAACCATGTCACCGTCAAGGGCCCGCGCGAGACGGCCGAGCAGGCCGGGCGCGTGCTGAAGACGCTCTATACCCGCGCCAAGGCGGGCGCTCCGCTCAATCTCGGCGAGGTCGACGGAGCCATCGAGGAAAGCAACATCCAGCGTTCGCTGTTCCCGGCGGAAAATACCGGCAAGGCCTCGTTCGAGGCGATCGTCACCCGCAAGCGTGGGCCGGTGCGGGCCCGGAATGCGGCGCAGGATGCATATCTGCGCCAGCTCAAGCGCCACGAGCTCGTGCTCGCGGAGGGGCCGGCCGGCACCGGCAAGACCTGGCTCGCGGTCGGGCATGCCGTCTCGCTGATCGAGCAGGGCGTGGTCGAGCGCATGGTGCTGTCACGTCCGGCCGTCGAGGCTGGCGAACGCCTCGGCTTCCTGCCCGGCGACATGCGCGAGAAGGTCGATCCCTATCTGCGCCCGATCTATGACGCGCTGAACGACTTCATGGAGGCGCGGCATGTCGAGCGCGCCCTGCAGACCGGCATGATCGAGATCGCTCCGCTCGCTTTCATGCGCGGACGGACCCTGACCAATGCGGTCGTGCTGCTCGACGAGGCTCAGAATGCGACCTCCGTGCAGATGAAGATGTTCCTCACCCGGCTCGGCGAGGGCTCGCGCATGATCATCACGGGCGATCCGAGCCAGATCGATCTGCCGTCGGGACAGCGCTCGGGATTGGTCGAGGCCGTGAGGCTCTTGGCCGATGTGGAGGGCGTCGGCCATGCCCGCTTCGAGGAAGGCGACGTGGTCCGGCACGATCTCGTGCGCCGCATCGTGATGGCTTACGAGGATGCTTCCCGCCGAGAGCGGGATGAGCGCGAGGAGCGTGCCCGGTCCGTCGTCGCCGAGGCGGCGCCTGAAGACCACAGCGAGGGTCTGCGGCGCACATTGTCGCGGGAGAGGCCGCGATGAACGATCGACCTCGTTCGCGGCGCGCAGCGCCGCGAACGCAAAGCCTCGCGATCGACATCCGCCTGCAGTCGCGCCGCTGGCGCGAGCTCGCGGATCTGCGCGAGCGCGTCGCCCGGGCAACGGAAGCGGCGCTCACCGTCGCCGCCATCAAGCCGCTGGCCGAAGCAGAGCTGAGCCTTCTCTTCACCGACGACAAGCGCATCCGCATCGTCAATCGCGACTGGCGTGGCTTCGACAAGGCGACGAATGTGCTCTCCTTTCCAGCCGCCACGCCGGAGCGCATAGGCTCGAGCCCCGTCCTCGGCGATATCGTGCTGGCCTATGAAACCGTTGCGCGCGAAGCCGAGAGCGAAGGCAAGAGCATGGGCGACCATCTCAGCCATCTCGTCATCCACGGCCTCCTGCACGTGCTGGGCGAGGATCACGAGACCGAAGCCGAAGCGACGCGGATGGAAGGGCTCGAGATCGCCGCGCTCGCGAGCCTCGGCATCGCCAATCCCTATGCCGGCACCGAACCAGAAGCCGCTCCAGCGGCACAGACCAAGGCAGATCACCCCGTACCATGAGCGACGACAGTAGACCCTCCCCAAGTGAACCTCCCAGTCGCGGCCTGGCACAATGGCTGAGCCATTTCCTCGACCGGCTGGGCCTGCGGAACGGGGCAACGATTCGCGAGGACATCACCGAAGCGCTCGCCCAGGGGAGCGGGCAGCTCGCCGATCTGAGCCCGCAGGAGCGGGCCATGCTCTCCAATGTTCTGAGCCTGCGCGAGCGCCGCATCGCCGATGTCATGGTCCCGCGCGCCGACATCATCGCGGTCCAGTCCGAGGCAACACTCGGCGAATTGCTGGCCCTGTTCCGCACCGCCGGCCATTCGCGCCTCCCGGTCTATGGCGAGACGCTCGATGACCCCCGCGGCATGGTCCATATCCGCGATTTTCTCGATTTCATCGCAGCCCGGGCCAAACCCGGTCGCCGCGGCGCGCAGCCCGGAACGGCCGGCCCCAATCTCGGCGCGATCGATCTTTCCGTCACTCTGGCTTCGGCCAAGATCCTGCGGCCCGTGCTCTATGTGCCGCCGTCGATGCCTGCCGTCGATCTGCTGGTCAGGATGCAGGCCACCCGCACACATATCGCCCTCGTCATCGATGAATATGGCGGCACCGATGGCCTGGTCTCGATCGAGGACCTGGTCGAGATCGTGGTCGGCGATATCGAGGACGAGCATGATCTCGACACCGCGCCGACGATCGCGGTGGCTGGCGAGAACCGTTTCACCGCCGATGCCCGCGCGACACTCGAAGACCTGAAGGACGCAACCGGGATCGACCTTTCCGAGACTGACGTCGCCGAGGACGTCGACACGCTCGGCGGGCTCATCGTCACGCTCGCCGGGCACGTCCCGGCACGGGGCGAGCTGATCCAGGGGCCCGAGGGGCTGGCCTTCGAGATTCTCGACGCCGACCCGCGCCGCATCAAGCGGCTGCGCATCCATCGGAATGTTCCCACCGTCTCCGAGGCTCCTGCGACGACGGATCCCGGCTGATGCGCCTTGCCGCCCTGGCCGACAGGGTCATCCTCGCCTGGGGCTGGCCGAAGCGCCTGATCGCGCTCGTCGCCGGCGCCAGCGGCGCCCTCGCCCTGCCGCCCCTCGATCTCTGGCCACTGATCGTCGTGCCGATGACCATTGCGGTCTGGCTGATCGACGGCGCAGTCGGCACAAGTCGCGGGGCGCGCTTCCGCGCCGCCATGGCTGCCGGCTGGTGGTGGGGTTTTGGCTTCTTTCTCGCAGGACTGTGGTGGCTTGGTGCTGCCTTTCTTGTCGAGGCCGACAAATTCGCCTGGGCCATGCCGCTCGGCGTCATTGCCCTGCCCGCCTTCCTCGCCGTCTTTCCCGCCCTGGCCTTCGGTGCCGCCCGCCTGGTCTGGCCACATGGCGGCGGCCGCATCCTCATCCTTGCTGTCGCGCTCGCCTTGAGCGAGTGGCTGCGCGGGCATGTGCTGACGGGCTTTCCCTGGAACGTCTACGGCATGATGCTGGCCGGTCAACCATGGATTGCGCAGTTCGCCTCAGTCGCCGGCCTTTACGGCCTGACCTTGGTGGCGGTCGCGCTCGGCGCAGCGCCGGCGATGCTCGGCACCGGCAAGCCGGGCCCGGAGCGCTGGCAGGCGCCAGTTCTGGCGCTCGCGGTCCTGTGCGGGCTGCTCGGCTTTGGTGCTTGGCGCATTCCCGCCGCGCCATCGCCCACCGTCCCCGGCGTGAAACTTCGCCTGATGCAGCCCAATCTGCCGCAGGACGCCAAGTTCAATCCGCGCAACGGCGAAGCGATCCTCAACCGCTATCTTGCGCTCAGCGACCGGGCGACAAGTCCCACGACTCTGGGCGTCCAGGACGTCACCCATCTGATCTGGCCGGAATCGGCCTTCCCTTTCCTGCTCGGACGAACCCCGGGCGCGCTGTCGCGGATCGCGGCCCTGCTGCCGCCGAACACAACCTTGATCACCGGCGCAGCCCGCGCCGGCGAAACGCTGCCGGGCGAAAGTCGGCCGCCGATCTTCAATTCGGTCCAGGTTGTCGACGATCAGGGCGTGATCGTCGCGAGCTATGACAAGGTCCATCTCGTGCCGTTCGGGGAGTACTTGCCCGCGTTCCTCGAGACGCTGATCCGCAGTGTCGGACTGTCCGAATTCGTCGCCGTTCCCGGCGGTTTCACGGCCGGCGCACGCCGGACACCGCTCACCGTGCGCGGCTTGCCGCCGGTCGCATCGCTGATCTGCTATGAGGCCGTGTTTCCCGGCGAGGTGATGCCGCAGGGCCCCAGACCCGGCTTCATGCTCAATCTCACGAATGACGGCTGGTTCGGTCAGACGAGCGGTCCTTACCAGCATCTCGCCCAGGCCCGGTTGCGGGCCGTCGAGCAGGGATTGCCCCTGGTGCGCGTCGCCAATACCGGCATATCCGCCGTGATCGACGCCTATGGCCGGATCACCGGCAGCCTGCCGCTGGGGAGCGAGGGGGTGCTCGACTCGGCCCTGCCCAGTCACGCCTCTGTTACGCCTTACGCGCAGCTCGGGGATGTCATTTTTGCAGGCCTTGTTGTAATATTCTTGCTCATCTCGCGGTTGCGACTTTCAAAATAATTCCAACTGGAACTATTCCCAGCGCAGAAGATGTCGTTTAAGAAGCAATTTAGTTGAAACTAGTGTATTGTGTTTGACCATAGGACACTGCCGGATTGCGGCTTCGGCAGAATGCCCCTGATCCGAGGCCCGTCGATCCATGCTGAAGAAAATCCCCAATCCGATCGATCGCCATGTTGGCAGCCGCGTCCGGATGCGCCGCATGCTTGCCGGCGTCAGCCAGGAAAAGCTTGGTGAAGCACTTGGGCTGACCTTCCAGCAGGTTCAGAAATACGAGAAGGGCGCAAACCGCATCAGCGCCAGCCGCTTGCAGCAAATCGCCAAGATGCTGGATGTGCCGGTCTCCTTTTTCTTCGAGGGCGCCCCGTCCGGCGACATGCCGTCGGGAGGCTTCTCGGACGCCGCCTCCACGACCTATATTTCGGATTTCCTGGCGACCAGCGAAGGCGTGCAACTCACCAAGGCCTTCGTGCGCATTAAAAATGGGCAGGTTCGACGCCGGGTTATCGATCTGGTTGAGGCCATTGCCGAGGAACACGCTGAAAAGCCCTGATTGAAGCGTCTCGGCGTTCGTCTTGACGAACGTTTCTCCCGATAAACGGATTTGAGCGCTTGACGGCGAACACGTTCGCTGCAAGAACGCTGCGCCCCGCACCGGCAGGGTCCGTGCTGGCGGCCACCAGCTTGTCCGTGCATGAAGGATCCTTCGTCCGTGTCACGCCAGAACTATCTCTTCACCAGCGAGTCCGTTTCCGAAGGTCATCCTGACAAGGTTTGCGACCGGATTTCCGACGAGGTCGTCGATCTGTTCTTCAAGGAGGCCGTCAAGGCAGGGATGGATCCGGCCCAGGTGCGCGTCGCTTGCGAGACCCTGGCCACGACGAACCGCGTCGTCATCGCCGGTGAGGTCCGCACCTCGCTCGACGAGAAGGCGCTGAAGAGCAAGGTCAAGTCGGCGGCCCGCAAGGCGATCCGCGCGATCGGCTACGAGCAGGACGGCTTCCACTGGAAGAAGTGCAAGATCGACGTGCTGCTGCACTCGCAATCGGCCGACATTGCCCAGGGCGTCGACGCCGCCGGCAACAAGGAAGAAGGCGCGGGCGATCAGGGCATCATGTTCGGCTACGCCTGCCGCGAGACGCCCGAGCTGATGCCGGCGCCGATCTACTACGCCCACAAGATCCTCGAAGTCCTGGCCAAGGCCCGCCATGCGGGTGAAGGACCGGCCGCCAAGCTCGGCCCCGATGCCAAGAGCCAGGTCACCGTCAAATACGAGAACGGCAAGCCGGTCGGCGTCACGCAGATCGTGCTCTCGACCCAGCATCTCGACGACTCGCTGAGCTCTGCGGATGTCCGCAAGATCGTCGAGCCGCATATCCGCGAGACGCTGCCTGAGGGCTGGATCTCGAAGGACACCGTCTGGCACGTCAATCCGACCGGCAAGTTCGTGATCGGCGGTCCTGATGGCGATGCCGGCCTGACCGGCCGCAAGATCATCGTCGACACCTATGGCGGCGCTGCCCCGCATGGCGGCGGCGCGTTCTCCGGCAAGGACCCGACCAAGGTCGATCGTTCGGCTGCCTATGCTGCGCGCTACCTCGCCAAGAACGTGGTTGCCGCCAAGCTCGCCGAGCGCTGCACGATCCAGCTCTCCTACGCCATCGGCGTTGCCAAGCCGCTCTCGATCTATGTCGACCTGCATGGCACTGGCAAGGTCGACGAGGCCAAGCTCGAAAAGGCTCTGGGCGAGGTGATGGATCTCAGCCCGCGCGGCATCCGGACCCATCTCAACCTCAACAAGCCGATCTACGCGAAGTCTGCCTCCTATGGCCATTTCGGCCGGAAGGCCGGTCGCGACGGCAGCTTCTCCTGGGAGAAGACCGACCTGATCGACACGCTGAAGAAGGCCGTAGCCTGATCCAGCGCGGATGTTATGACGGGGTTCGGTCTACCGGATCCCGGAGAGGCCGGAGCGATCTCGCTCCGGCCTTTTGCTTTCGCCGGTGACGACGGGGTTTTGGGATCATGAGCGAAGAACGAGACCTGGAGAGAGATCTCGAACGAGCCTTCTTCGGCCGGCGCAAGGGCAAGCCTCTACGCGAAGGTCAGAGCGTGCTGATCGAGGGCACCCTGCCACGGCTGCGCCTGCCCGAAGGCGCGATCCTGGATCTGAAGGCATTGTTTCCCAAGCCGGTCGAGGCGGTGCGGCTGGAGATCGGCTTTGGCGGCGGCGAGCATCTGCTCTCCCGCATGCGAGAGAGTCCGGAGATCGGCTTCATCGGCTGCGAGCCCTTCGTCAATGGCATGGCGAAGTTCCTGGCGGTGATCGAGCGGGAAGGCCTCACCAACGTCCGGCTCTGGGATGGCGATGCCGCGCTGATGCTGCCGCGCCTGCCGGAAGGCGGCCTCGATGCGATCGACCTGCTCTATCCCGATCCCTGGCCGAAGCGCAGGCAACGCAAGCGCCGTTTCGTCTCGGAGCGGACGCTCGCCCTGTTCGCGCGGGCGCTGAGGAAGGGTGGGCGTTTCCGCTTCGCCAGCGATATCGACGACTATGTCGGCTGGACCTTGTCGCGGCTGCTGCACTCACCGGATTTCGACTGGGCCGATGAGCGCGCCGACGACTGGCGCCAACCCTATCCGGGCTGGATCCGCACGCGTTACGAGGCCAAGGCCATCGCTGCCGGGCGCGTACCGAGCTATCTCACTGCACGCCGTCGCGCATCCTGAGGAAGCCGAGCACCCGCTGCGCCGTCACCGGCGTCAGGTTGCGGAAGTTCTGGCGGGCCCGCTCGACCGCAGGTGCCGATTTGCCATCGCCCTTGCGCAGGGTGATCAGGGCGCGAGTAGTCTCCCAGGACCAGCCAAGCCCCCGGCCGACGAGCAGCACCGCGTCGCGATCCGGGCCGAGGATGATCTGCTCCGTCGCCTGCAGGCCGAGCCTCGCCAGGATGGCGACGCCGCAGATGGCGTGTTCGATTGCGCCCGAAGCGGCGAGCTCGGCGACCTTGGCCTCGTCGAGTCTGCCCTCATCATGGAAGGCCTTGATATCGGCCAGCGCAGCGCTGAACTTGCCGAGATCGTCCTGAAGCTGGTCTTGTGCGGCGACCGCATCGGCGCTGCGCTCCACCGCGCGGTCGACGGCTCCGCCCATTGCCGGCTCGAACGTCGCAGCGAGCCTGCGACGCGCCGAATTCTTCGCAGCCAACGTCAATTGCTCGACCAGCTCTGCCGGGATGTCGCTCCGGGTTCCCAGCGTCGCCTGCAAGCCGTCATCCTGGACCGCACGCATCACCAGCACGCCCATGCCATGCCGCGAGAAGCGGGCGGATTGGTTGGCCGCAACCGCGTGGGTCACGACACGACCGCCCCGCAGGATCAGGAAATCAGTCACCGGCTCGGCGAGATACGGACGCTCGGTGATCGCGAGCATATGGTCGCGCCCCTTTGCGGCGGAGATCGCAACCAGATCCTGATCGGACAGCACGGGTGAGCCCACCAAAACCGGCCGCGCAACCGCGATCTCGTCGAGCGCAAGCTGGCGCACCACGCCGCCTGGCGCATTCGGCACGATGGACAGCCGCTCGGACAATTCGACCCGCGCGCGGGTTTCAATGGCGCGGGCAAGCCTGCCGATCACCACGTCGAAGACGCTGATCTGGTCATCGCCCATCGTCGCGGCCGTGCTGACGAAGAGATCGGTCAGACGCATCAGGATCTGGACGCGCTCATCGCCCGAGCCTCGCGACATCGTCGCTTCAAGATCACGCAACAGCGCGCTGACCGAACTCATTACGCAACCTCTTTACGCACCATTGGCCGACGCTAGACGAGAAGAATGACCAGCCGGTTAGCGCAATTGCATAAAGCCGGGCGCGGAATGGAAGCACCATTGCCGTTACATGGCGTTCCTTTCGACACCCTGCTCCCTGCCAGGGCAGCTTTGATCTTGCATGCCCGGCCGTTGCGGACTAAATAGCGACGCAACAGCTCTGGTTTCGGTGTAAGCCGATGATCAAGAGCGGGCCGGCCGGCCCGCTCTTTTTTGTTGGCCGCAAGCCCTGCCGGAGCGAAGGCAGGCAGTCCGAACATGAACGAGCCGACAGCAGCAGATCAGGACAGGCGCGTAGTGACCGAAAGCGGTGTGGCCGCGCGTGTCGCTGCCATCATCGAGCCGGCGATCATCGATCTCGGCTACAGGCTGGTGCGCGTGCGCGTCTCCGGCCAGAACGGTTGCACCGTGCAGATCATGGCCGAACTCCCGGACGGCACGATGACCGTCGAGGGTTGCGAGGCGGTGAGCCAGGCGGTTTCGCCGGCGCTCGACGTCGACGATCCCATCCAGGCCGCGTATCATCTCGAGGTGTCGTCGCCGGGGATCGACCGGCCGCTGGTGCGCCCGAGCGATTTTGCGCGCTGGTCCGGTCACCTTGCCAAGATCGACACGCACGAGCTGGTCGGCGGCCGCAAGCGCTTCCGCGGCATCCTGCGCGGCGTCGAGGGCGATACGGCCCTGCTCTCGCGCGACGATGCGAAGACCGAGGAAGAGCGCGACGTCGCGATTCCGATGAACGCCATTGGCGAAGCGCGGCTTGTTCTGACCGACGCCCTGGTCACCGAATCACTGCGGCGGGGCAAGTCTGGCCTGCCGCCCGAGATGCCGCCGGCGGACGAGATCGCCAGCCCGAAGAAGGGCAGGGGCAAATCACTGGGACCGCGCCCGGGCACACAGCCCAAGCCGGCTCCGCAGAACGACAACGAAGAGGAGTGAGCGTCATGGCTGTTAGCGCCAACAGGCTCGAACTGCTGCAGATCGCGGATGCCGTCGCCCGCGAGAAATCGATCGATCGGCAGATCGTCGTCGACGCGATGCAGGACGCCATCGCCAAGGCCGCTCGCTCGCGCTACGGCGCCGAGACCGACGTTCATGCCGAGATCAACACCAAGTCGGGCGAACTTCGCCTGGCGCGCCACCTGCAGGTCGTTGAGCAGGTCGAGAACACCTCGACCGAGATCACGCTCGCCGAAGCCAAGCGCCACAATCCGGCAGCCCAGGTCGGCGACGTCATCTCCGATCCGCTGCCGCCCTTCGATTTCGGCCGCATCGCCGCTCAATCGGCCAAGCAGGTCATCGTGCAGAAGGTGCGCGAGGCCGAGCGCGATCGCCAGTATGACGAGTACAAGGATCGCATCGGCGAGATCGTCAACGGCGCAGTGAAGCGCGTCGAGTACGGCAATGTCTTCGTCGATCTCGGCCGCGGTGAAGCCATCATCCGTCGCGACGAGATGATCCCGCGCGAGACCTTCAAGGTCGGCGACCGCGCACGCGCCTATGTCTACGACGTGCGCCGCGAGCCGCGTGGCCCGCAGATCTTCCTGTCGCGCACGCATCCGCAGTTCATGGCCAAGCTGTTCGGCCAGGAAGTGCCGGAGATCTATGACGGCATCGTCGAGGTGAAGGCTGTCGCCCGCGACCCAGGCTCGCGTGCCAAGATCGCCGTGATCAGCCGCGATTCCTCGATCGATCCCGTCGGCGCCTGCGTCGGCATGAGGGGCTCGCGCGTGCAGGCCGTCGTSGSCGAGCTGCAGGGCGAGAAGATCGACATCATTCCGTGGTCGCCGGATGTCGCGACATTTGTCGTCAATGCACTGCAGCCGGCTGAAGTCGCGAAGGTCGTGCTCGACGAAGAGGCCGACAAGATCGAGGTCGTGGTTCCCGACGAGCAGCTCTCGCTCGCCATCGGCCGCCGCGGTCAGAATGTTCGCCTCGCCTCGCAGCTGACCGGCTGGGATATCGACATCCTGACCGAGGCCGAGGAATCGGAGCGCCGCCAGAAGGAATTCCTGCAGCGCACCGAGACCTTCATGAACGCGCTGAATGTCGACGAGACCGTCGGCCAGCTGCTGGCCTCGGAAGGCTTCCGTTCGGTCGAGGAGGTCGCTTACGTCGACCTCGCCGAACTGGCCACGATCGAAGGCTTCGACGAGGAAACGGCGGGCGAGATCCAGTCGCGCGCTCAGGAATACCTAGCGACGGTCGAAGCCGAGCTCGACGACAAGCGTCGTGCTCTGGGTGTCGAGGACGCATTGCGCGAAGTCGAGGGCATCACCACATCGATGATGGTCGCGCTCGGCGAGAACGATGTGAAGTCCGTCGAGGATCTGGCGGGCTGCGCGACTGACGATCTCGTCGGCTGGACCGAACGCAAGGATGGCGAGAGCACACGCCATTCCGGCTATCTCGACGGGTTCGACCTGTCGCGCCAGGATGCAGAGGCCATCATCATGGCCGCGCGCATCAAGGCGGGCTGGGTCGAAGCTCCCGCTGAGGAGCCCGAGGCCGACAGCGAAGCGGCCGAGGCCTGAGTCAGGCGCGCGTGATGAAAAGGCCGGAATCGGCGCGGCCCGCGCACAAGGACGGCCCTGAGCGCAGCTGCGTCGTGACCCGCATGGTCAAGGCGCCGGAGGATCTGATCCGGTTCGTGGTCAGCCCCGACGGGGTTCTCACGCCGGATTTGCGCCGCAAGCTTCCGGGCCGCGGCGTCTGGACGAGCCTCAGCGCGGCCACGGTCGCCGAGGCGATCAAGCGCAAGGCCTTCGAGCGCTCGCTCAAGACCAAGGTCATGATACCGCCTGATCTTGCGGCTATGATCGATGGCTTGATGCATCGCGATGCAGTCCAGGCGCTGGCCATGGCCAACAAGGCGGGACTGGTTTCGTCCGGCTTTGCCAAGGTCGAGGCTTCTATCGGATCGGGGCGTCTCGCCGCGGTGATCGAAGCCAGCGATGGCGCCGAGGATGGCCGACGCAAGATAGGACAGGCTCTCAAGCGGGTTGCGGCAGCGCGAGCCGAGGATGGGCTGAAGGTCCGAAACACACCTGTCGTCGCGGAATTCGCGGCGGCTGATTTGGAATTGGCGTTGGGGCGGTCACATGTGATACATGCGGCCCTTGCTCCGGGACCGGCGGCCGAGGGTTTCCTCTCCCGCTGGCGTCGGCTCGTCCGTTACCGGATGGGCGATGCCGGTGCGTTGGGCCCGGAAAGCCCGACGGATTTCGACGAGACAGACGAACACACGACCGAACCGGCAGGACCGAAAGCGGAATGAGCGATACCAAAAACCCGGGCGACAAGACTTTGACGGTCAGCCCTCCGAAGACCCTAACGCTGAAGCGGCCGATCGAGCAGAGCACGGTTCGGCAAAGCTTCTCGCATGGGCGCTCGAAGCAGGTCGTCGTCGAGGTCAAGCGCCGCGTCGGTGGGCCCGAAGTCAAGGAAGCGCCGGTGGCTCGTGCGCCGCAGCCCGCGGTGCAGCCCGCTGCCCCGCGTCCGGTCGTACCCCAGCCGGCTCCCGCAGCTCCGAAGCCAGGCGGCATGCTGCTGCGCACCCTCTCGGACGACGAGAAGGATGCGCGTCAGCGCGCCCTGTCCGACTCGCGAGCCCGTGAGCTCGACGAGCGCCGTCAGGCCGAAGAGGAAGCCCGCCAGCGTGCGCTTGTTGCAGAACGCGAACGGGCCGAGCGCGAGGCAGCTCTTGCTCGCCAGCGCGAGGAAGAAGAGCGCCGTCGTCAAGAAGACGAGCAGAAGCGTCGCGCCGAAGTCGCCGCTCGTCAGCGCGATGATGCCCAGGCCGCCCGTCCGGCAGCCCCCCAGCAGCCGCGTGAGCAGGTCTCGGCCCCGGCTCCATCCGCTCCGCCGCAGCAGCAGGCGCAGCCGTCCCAGCCTTCAACCTATGCTCCCGCCGCACGGCCCGCATCCGGTCCGCGCGAGTTCGGTGGCGCACGTCCGCAGATGCGCGACGTCGGTGCACGTCCGCCGCGGCTCGACTCGCGTCCTGCCCGGGTCGACGCACCGCGTCCCCCCCGTGCCGGTGATCCGAGCGCTCCCGCAGAGCCGGCCGTCGTCCGCCCGGCCCGTCAGGCCCCTTCGGCCGGCGCCCCGCGCAGCCGCCCCGATGATGGTGAGGCCAGGCCCGCGTTCCGTCGCCCCGGCGGCGCTCCCGGCGCTGCCAATCGCGGCGCGCCGACTCCCGCCCCGAAGACGCCCAAGGCCGGTGAGAAGCCGCGTGGCCGCCTGACGCTCTCGACCGCTACCGGCGGTGATGACGAGCGGACACGGTCGGTTGCAGCCTTCCGCCGTCGCGTCCAGCGCATGACCGGGCACCGTGCCTCGGACGTCGCCAAGGAACGCGTGATGCGCGAGGTGATCATCCCCGAGACGATCACCATCCAGGAACTCGCCAACCGCATGACCGAGCGTGGCGTCGACGTCATCCGCCTGCTGATGAAGCAGGGCGCGATGCACAAGATCACCGACGTGATCGACGCCGACACTGCTCAGCTCGTGGCCGAGGAAATGGGCCACACCGTCAAGCGCGTCGCCGAATCCGACGTCGAAGAAGGCCTGTTCGATACGCCCGACACCGATGAGATGCTGATCCAGCGTCCCCCGGTCGTGACCATCATGGGCCATGTCGACCACGGCAAGACCTCGCTGCTCGATGCGATCCGCCAGACCCATGTCGTGACCGGCGAGGCCGGTGGCATCACCCAGCATATCGGCGCCTATCAGGTGACGACGCCGACCGGCTCGAAGGTGACCTTCATCGATACCCCGGGCCACGCCGCCTTCACGGCGATGCGTGCCCGTGGTGCCAAGGTGACGGATATCGTCGTTCTCGTGGTGGCAGCCGACGACGGCGTGATGCCGCAGACGGTCGAGGCCATCAACCACGCCAAGGCGGCCAAGGTCCCGCTGATCGTGGCGATCAACAAGATCGACAAGCCCGACGCCAACCCGGACCGCGTGCGGTCCGAGCTGCTGCAATACGAGATCCAGGTCGAGACGCTGGGCGGCGAAACGCTGGAAATCGAGGTTTCGGCCAAGACCGGCCAGAACCTCGACAAGCTTCTCGAGGCTATCTCCCTGCAGGCTGAACTGCTCGATCTCAAGGCCAATCCCGATCGCGCTGCCGAAGGCACCGTGATCGAGGCGAAGCTCGATCGCGGCCGCGGCCCGGTCGCGACCGTGCTCGTCCAGCGCGGCACGCTGCGCACCGGCGACATCGTCGTGGCGGGCTCGGAATGGGGCCGGGTGCGCGCCCTGATCGGCGACACCGGTGCCCAGATCAAGGAGGCGCCCCCGTCGCTGCCGGTCGAGGTTCTCGGATTCAACGGCACGCCTGAGGCCGGCGACCGCGTCGCGGTTGTCGAATCCGAAGCGCGTGCCCGCGAGGTCACCGATTACCGTGAGCGTCAGAAGCGCGACCGGATCGCAGCTCGTGGCGGTGGATCGGCAGCGGGCCGCTCGCTCGCGGAGATGATGCGCGACCTCAAGGAAGGCGCTGGCCGCAAGGAATTCCCGCTCGTCGTCAAGGGCGACGTGCAGGGTTCGGTCGAGGCCATCGTCGGCACGCTCGAGAAGGTCGGCAACGACGAGGTGCGCGCACGCGTGCTGCAGTCGGGTGTCGGCGGCATCACCGAATCCGATATCACGCTCGCCCAGGCTTCCGGCGCGGCTGTGATCGGCTTCAACGTGCGTGCCCACAAGGAAGCGCGCGAGGCGGCCGAACGGGCCGGCGTCGAAATCCGCTACTACAACATCATCTACAACCTCGTGGATGACGTGAAGGCGGCGATGTCGGGCCTGCTGGCTCCGACCCTGCGCGAGACGATGCTCGGCAATGCCCAGATCCTCGAGATCTTCAACGTCTCGAAGGTCGGCAAGATCGCCGGCTGCCGCGTCACCGACGGCACGATCGAACGCGGCGCCAATGTCCGCCTGATCCGCGACAATGTCGTGGTCCACGAGGGCAAGCTCTCGCAGCTCAAGCGCTTCAAGGACGACGCCAAGGAAGTGGTTGCCGGCCAGGAATGCGGCATGTCCTTCGAGAATTATCAGGACATGCGCGCTGGCGACGTGATCGAGTGCTATCGCGTCGAGGAGATCAAGCGGACGCTGTGATCCGTCGCGGCCGGGCTTGTCCCGACCGCCTGACGATCACGAGCGCCCGCTCCTTCGCAGAACCTTGACGTCATGGCCGGGCCAAGCCCGGCCATGACGTTTCTACGATCCACGCTCATCCGGTCCGAGTCCGGAGATCGAGAACCATGGCAAGACCAGCAAAACCCAGCGGCCCCTCGCAGCGACAATTGCGCGTCGGCGAACTCATCCGTCACGCACTGGCCGAGATGCTCGCCCGCGGCGACATTCACGACGACGTGCTGGCGAAGCATGTCATCACCGTGCCGGAGGTGCGCCTCTCGCCCGATCTCAAGCTCGCGACGGCCTACATCATGCCGCTCGGCGGCAATGACATCGCGCCGGTCCTGAAGGCGCTCGATGGCCACAAGCGCTATATCCGGGGCGAGATCGCCCATCGGGTGAACCTGAAATACGCGCCCGATATCCGCTTCCGCCAGGATGAGAGCTTCTCGGAGGCCGAACGCATCGATGCGCTGCTCGATTCCGATTCGGTGCGCCGCGACACGCTGCGCCAGCCCCTGAAGATCGACCAAGACGACCATCATGACGACGAATAGCGAGACAGTGGCGCCTCCGCACGCGCAGCAGCCCCGCCCGAAGAAGCGCGACGTGCATGGTTGGGTGGTGCTCGACAAGCCCGTCGGCATGACCTCGACCCATGCGGTCAGCGTGGTGAAGCGCGCCTTCAGCGCCAAGAAGGCCGGCCATGCCGGCACGCTCGACCCCCTCGCTTCAGGCCTGCTGCCGATCGCGCTGGGCGAGGCGACCAAGACAGTCCCCTTCGTCATGGATGGCCGGAAGGCCTATCAGTTTACCGTCGCCTGGGGCTCGCAGACCGAGACCGACGATACCGAAGGCCGTGTGATTGCGACCTCGGAGCTACGCCCGCAGGAATACGCCATCGCGGCCCTGCTGCCGCGCTTCACGGGCACGATCCTGCAAACGCCCCCCAAATACTCAGCCATCAAGATCGCCGGCGAGCGCGCCTATGACCTCGCCCGGGATGGCGAAGAGGTGGTGCTGCAGCCCCGCCCGGTCGAGATCGATGCGCTGTCGATCGTCAGCCATGACGGCGCGACGACGACGTTCGAGGCCGAATGTGGCAAGGGCACCTATGTACGCGCCATCGCCCGCGATCTCGGCGTTGCGCTCGGCTGCCTCGGGCATGTCGCCCATCTCAGGCGCACCCGCGTCGGCCCCTTCACGGTGACCGAGGCGACGACCGTCGAGACGTTGCGCAGCAGCCAGGAAGAGGCCGAGGGCGCACTCCGGCCGGTCGCAGCAGCGCTTGAGCTCATTCCGGAGATCGTGGTCCATCGCGATGCGGCCCTGCGGCTGAAGCGTGGCCAGAGCGCACTATTGCGCGGTCGCGATGCGCCGATCGAAGCCGAGGCTGTCTATGCGACCAGCGGCGGCGTGCTCATCGCCACTGGCTCGATCAGCAATGGCGAGCTGGTGCCGCACCGGGTCTTCAATCTCTAATCCATGCGGTCGGATCCCGTATCCAATCCCATGATTCAACCCCCTGGGTTTGCGTCGGCCTTTCCGAAAGCCGCAATCCACTTTTCGGGCCGATGCTTCAGGCCGGGACGAGACTGAACTGCGTGGCGCGCAAGCGTGCAGCGTCACGCAGGGGCGGTGCTCCGAACAGGCGACTTGTACTTCCAGCTGAACTGCGACGGGCTTTCATAGCCCGCCCTGAAGCCCGCCCTGAAGCCCGCCGAGGCGGCATCGAACAACTCCGGCCTAGCCGGGTCCGGCATCATGCCGGAGCCAGGCGGCGGCCGAGATGCAGGCCGCCGCCACTACCAGAAAGCCTGAATTGCTCGCGATGGTTCAGTAACCGACCGTGAAGCGCTGGCGCGAGTGGGCAGGCTTCTCCAGTTCGTCGACCAATGCGATCGCGTAGTCCTCGGCCGAAATCGCGCTCTTGCCCTGCGCATCGACCAGAAGCTGATCCCTGCCGAGGCGGAACTTGCCGGTGCGCTGGCCGGGCTGGATCAGCACCGAGGGTGACAGGAACGTCCAGTCCAGTTGGCTCTCACCCTTGAGCAGCTCGAGGAAGGCGCCGCCCTTCTTCGCCTCTGCCAGATAGATCGCCGGGAACTCCGGCGTGTCGAACAGCTGCTTGCCTGGCGCGACCTCGAGACTGCCCGCGCCACCGACGACGAGATAGCGCTTCACGCCGGATTGCTTGACGGCGGCCAGCAGAACCGCCGGGTCGCTCGCGGTGAAATGCACGGCACTGATCACCGCGTCATGGCCAGCGAGCACGCTGGCCAGCCCGTCGCGATCGAAGACGTCGCCTTTCAACGGCGTCACACCAGTCGCCGCTGCGACCTTTCCGGGGTTGCGGGTGATCGCCGAAACCGCGTGTTCGCGGGCGGACAGCTCGGCCAGCAGGCGCGAGCCGATGAAGCCGGTAGCGCCGATGAGAGCGATTTTCATGAGATCTGCCTTTGGCTAGTATCTTACAGGAACCAACATCCTGTGCGATACTAGATGGAGGCAGCGTGGAGCCTCGTAAAGAAGGCACTTTCACGCGACATGGTCACCTGAGGGAAACCACGATGCTGCAACGCCCGGACGCCTTCAACGCCCAATGCCCGACCCGCCAGGTCCTCGACCGCATCGGCGATAAATGGGCGGTGCTGATCCTGATTCTGCTCGGAGAGGGGACGTTGCGCTTCAACGAGCTGCGCCGACGCATCGACAACATCTCGCAGAAGATGCTGTCGCAGACATTGCGGAGCCTGGAGCGCGATGGGTTGATCAGCCGCGAGGCGTTCCCCACCGTGCCCGTAACTGTCGAGTATTCGCTGACCGAACTCGGCCGCACGCTTGCAGCAACCGTGCACGGATTGACGCGCTGGGCCGAGACCCATATCGGCGAGGTCGAGGAAGCGCAGAGGCGCTACGACCACGGTCTGCCCCGGCCTGCCTCGTCGCCGCGCTAGCGTTTTACCCAGATTCGTGTATATCCCGCGCCAACCGGCCTTGCGGCTGGCTGCGCATCTCCTCCGTGATGAGGTGGATTGCGGGTTCCGGACCTTGCTGGACGACATCCCGGCCTGGCCCGCCAGATCAACATTCAACTGAAGGATCACACGATGTCGATTACGCCGGAGCGCAAGACCGCGCTCGTGAAGGAACATGCCACCAAGCCGAATGACACCGGTTCGCCGGAGGTCCAGGTCGCGATCCTGACGGAGCGCATCAACAACCTGACCGGTCACTTCAAGTCGCATGTCAAGGACAACCACTCGCGTCGCGGCCTGCTGAAGCTGGTTTCGCAGCGCCGTTCGTTGCTCGACTATCTCAAGGGCAAGAGCGAAGCGCGCTACAGGACGCTGATCGAGAAGCTCGGCATCCGCCGCTGATCGATCGCAAGAGCTTCCCGCCCGGCACCGATCGGTTCCGGGCGGTTTTTCCAGAGCATGATGCCGAAAGGTGGGAACCATCTTTCGGGCGACATGATGCTCCTACTCCAGGGTCTGGCCGCAATGGTGCGGCGCCCTGACTCCAACGCGGCGGCCGCATGGGTGGCTTAGCCGCAGGCCTCCGCCGGACGCCCCGACGTCCATGGCAGGATCGCCGAGCGCTCGGGCGCAATGCTCACCGTCTCCCGAGCTTTCCGCCGTCTTGCCCATGGGCTTGAGACGTCCGGACGTGTGCCACATCCGATCCGAAAGAGAACCATGTTCGACATCCAAACCGAAGAGCTGATCTGGGGCGGGCGCAAGCTCGTGCTCGAAACCGGCAAGGTCGCCCGCCAGGCCGACGGCGCCGTGCTCGCCACCTATGGTGAGACCGTCGTGCTCGCCACCGTCGTCTCGGCCAAGGAGCCGAAGCCGGGCTTCGACTTCTTCCCGCTGACCGTGAACTACCAGGAAAAGACCTTCGCGGCCGGCCGCATCCCGGGCGGCTACTTCAAGCGCGAAGGCCGCCCGAGCGAGAAGGAGACCCTGGTCTCCCGCCTGATCGACCGGCCGATCCGCCCGCTTTTCGCCGACGGCTACAAGAACGACACCCAGGTGGTCTGCACCGTGCTCCAGCATGACCTGGAGAACGACCCCGACATCGTTGCGATGGTCGCAGCTTCGGCCGCACTGACCCTGTCCGGCGTGCCCTTCATGGGCCCGGTCGGCGCCGCCCGCGTCGGTTATTTCGACGGTGCCTACAAGCTCAACCCGCTGGTCGACGAGATCAAGGAATCGGGCCTCGACCTCGTCGTCGCCGGTACCCAGGACGCCGTCCTGATGGTCGAGTCGGAAGCCAAGGAACTCTCCGAAGAGATCATGCTCGGCGCCGTGATGTTCGGCCACAAGCATTTCCAGCCGGTGATCGACGCCATCATCCGTCTGGCTGAAAAGGCCGCCAAGGAGCCGCGCGACTACCAGCCGGCCGACCAGTCGGCGATCCTCGACGCCGTGCTCAAGGTTGGCGAAGCCGAGCTCCGCGTCGCCTACAAGATCACCGCCAAGGCCGAGCGCTATAAGGCTGTCGACGCCGTCAAGGCGAAGGTCGTCGAGGCGCTGGTCTCGGCCGAGCCGGATGGCGTGAAGACCTTCACCAAGGAACAGGTCGCCGGCCAGTTCAAGGAAGCCCAGGCCAAGATCGTGCGCTGGAACATCCTCGACGACGGCATCCGCATCGACGGTCGCGACGTCAAGACGGTCCGCAAGATCGTGGCGGAAGCTGGCATCCTGCCGCGCACCCACGGCTCGTCGCTGTTCACCCGCGGCGAAACCCAGGCGCTGGTCGTGACCACGCTCGGCACCGGCGACGACGAGCAGTTCATCGACTCGCTGGAAGGCACCTACAAGGAAACCTTCCTGCTGCACTACAACTTCCCTCCCTACTCCGTCGGCGAGACCGGCCGGATGGGTTCGCCCGGCCGCCGCGAGATCGGCCAYGGCAAGCTSGCCTGGCGCGCGATCCGTCCGATGCTGCCGGCCAAGGGCGAGTTCCCCTACACGATCCGCGTCGTCTCGGAGATCACCGAGTCGAACGGCTCCTCCTCGATGGCCACCGTCTGCGGCACCTCGCTGGCGCTGATGGATGCCGGCGTGCCGCTGAAGGCTCCGGTTGCGGGCATCGCCATGGGCCTGATCCTGGAAGGTGAGCGCTTCGCGGTGCTCTCCGACATCCTCGGCGATGAGGATCATCTCGGCGACATGGACTTCAAAGTGGCCGGTACCGCTGCGGGCATCACCTCGCTGCAGATGGACATCAAGATCGCCGGCATCACCGAGGAGATCATGCAGGTCGCGCTTGGCCAGGCCAAGGGCGGTCGTGACCACATCCTCGGCGAGATGTCCAAGGCGCTCTCCACCTCGCGCGCCCAGCTCGGCGAATATGCCCCGCGCATCGAGACGATGAAGATCCCGGTCGACAAGATCCGCGAAGTCATCGGTTCGGGCGGCAAGGTCATCCGCGAGATCGTCGAGAAGACCGGCGCCAAGGTGAACATCGAGGACGACGGCACCATCAAGATCGCCTCGGCCGACGGCAAGTCGATCGAAGCCGCGATCAAGTGGATCAAGTCGATCGTCTCGGAAGCCGAGCCGGGCATGATCTATGACGGCACCGTGGTGAAGATCATGGAGTTCGGCGCCTTCGTGAACTTCTTCGGCGCCAAGGACGGCCTCGTTCACATTTCCGAACTGGCCGCCCAGCGTGTCCAGAAGGTCTCGGACGTCGTCAAGGAAGGCGACAAGGTCAAGGTCAAGTTCCTCGGCCAGGATGAGCGGGGCAAGATCCGCCTCTCGATGAAGGTCGTCGACCAGGAGACGGGCGAGGATCTGACCGAGAAGCTCAAGGCTGCCCGCGACGCCGAGAAGGCCCGCGAGAAGCAGCCCGCCAGCGAGTAAGCTCCGGCTTCATCGCCAGACCACAGGCGCCCCGCATCTCACGATGCGGGGCGTTTTCTTTTTTGCGGTGCGAAGGGGCTGGCGCTCACGCCTGTCTCCCAATAGTCTAGACTTATTGGTTCTTGGAGATCGGCATGACCGACCACAGCATCACTTCGCTCGAGACGCTCGCCGCCCGGTATCCGAACCCCGTCGCGCCCGCCTCGGTCGCCAAGGAGATCGACCATGTCGACGAGAACTATGCTGCGCTGATCGCCGCCTCGCCCTTCATGGTGCTCGCGACCAACGGTCCGGAGGGCCTGGATTGTTCGCCGCGCGGGGATCTGCCGGGCTTTGTCACGGTCCGGGACGCGAAAACGCTCCTGATTCCAGACAGAAAAGGCAATAACCGTCTGGATTCATTAAGAAATATTCTGTTCGATCCGAGAATCGGAATGCTCTTCCTGGTCCCCGGATACAGCGAAACCCTGCGGGTGAACGGCACAGCGACGCTTTCGACCGACCCCGAGCTCTGCGCGCGCTTCGAGATGGCGGGAAAGCTGCCGGCCTGCGTGATCGTGGTCGATGTGGAACAAGTCTACTTCCAGTGCTCGCGCGCCGTGGTCCGGGCCGACCTTTGGAACCCGGCCAAACATGCCGACAGGCGTGAGTTGCCAAGCGCCGGACAGATCCTGCGTGACATCACTGCGCGGAACGAGGCGATCGAGACCTTTGACGGTGCTGCCTATGACAAGGCGCTGCCGGAGCGCGTGAAGGCGACGCTGTACTGAATCGTCGTGCGCGGCTGCACTGCCGGGCCGCCGCGTCTTGCGACGCGGCTCGTGAAAAGGCGTGCCATGATCGAGACCCGCCCGACCATGACACGCCGAACCTGAAACCCGATCAGGTCACAGCAAGCCGTTATCGCCCGCCAGCACCTTCAGGTTCACATCCGGCCTTGCACCGACATGGCTGATGATCTCGGCGGCGGCCAGCGCGCCGAGCCGCAGCGAGTCCCGCACCTCGCGGCCCGAGGTCAGGCCGAAGAGGAAGCCCGCGGCGAAGAGGTCGCCCGCGCCGGTTGAATCGACGATGCGCTCCACCGGGAAGACCGGTTCGGCGACGATGCCGTCAGGCGTCACCGCCAGAGCGCCCTTCTCCGAGCGCGTCACCGCCGCAATGATATTCTCCGCGCGCAACGCAGCGAGCGCGCTGTCGAAATCGCCGGTCTGGTAGAGGCTCTTCAGCTCGTGCTCATTGGCGAAGACGATATCGACCAGCCGGTTGCGGATCAGCCCGAGGAACTCGTCGCGATAACGATCCACGCAGAAGGAATCCGACAGGGTGATCGCGACACGGCCGCCAGCTGCATGGGCAAACTCCGAGGCCTTGCGGAAGGCTTCCTTGGCCGCCGGCGGATCCCAGAGATAGCCCTCGAGATAGATGATGTCGGCGTTCTGGACCGTATCCTTGTCGACATCCGCGACAGTGAGGCCCTGGCAGGCGCCGAGATAGGTGTTCATCGTGCGCTCGCCATCAGGCGTGACGAAGATGAAGGAACGGGCGGTCGCCGGACCATCGGCCGCGAAAGCCGTATCGAAGCTGACGCCCTGCGAGGTCAGGTCATGCCGGTAGAGCTTGCCGAGCTCGTCCTGCTTCACCTTGCCGATGAAGGCGCCCTTGCCGCCAAAGGAGGCAAGGCCCGCGATGGTGTTGGCGGCGGAACCACCCGAGATGACCTTGGCCGGGCCCATCGCCGCGTAGAGCGTCTCGGCACGGGGCTCGTCGATCAGCATCATCGCGCCCTTGGTCAGCTCATGCGCGACCAGAAAATCCTCTTCCGCGCGAGCGATSACATCGACGATGGCGTTGCCGAGCGCCAGGACATCATAACGGGCATTTTTCATGAAGGAGTTCCGTGGGTTGGCGAGGATGGGACGAATGATGGGCGTTTCGCATCAGGACCCGATGCGGTCAAGCACGGCCGCGCCGGCGACTGGCCTGGTCAAGCACGGCGCGCAGCGCGGCGAGTTCGTCGGGGCCGAGTTCGGCGATCTCAAGGGCAAGCCGGTTGGCGACCAGCGTCGCCTCCGGTGCCAGTCCCGCAGTATCGACCGTGATGCGGGGGTGGGAGAGCTCGGCGAGACGAACGAGTTCGTCAGCCTCGTCCCAGATCACGCCGAGCAAATGGATCACGCCCTGGATCAGCGCAAAGGTCGGCTGGCCGCGCTTGCCATGCTCAAGGGCCGAGAGATAGGCCGGCGTGACGCCCAGCGCCGCGGCCATTCCGGCCAGCGTCACGCCGCGAGCTGCGCGCAGCTCCCGAACGCGCTGGCCAAAGGGTGTCACGCGCCGCTCTCACGGTGCCGGCGCAGACGGATATAGAGCGCGCCGGCGCCGCCATGGCGCTGCTCGGCCTCCTCGAAGCCGACGACGAAAGGGCGCAGATCAGGTAGCCGCAGCCAGTGCGGCACGCTGCGGCGCAGGACGCCACGCTCTTCGCCGAAAATCGCATCGCCCGCGGCGCCCTTGCCCGTCACGACCAGCGCCAGCCTGGTGCCGCGCGCCTGCTCGCGGCGCAGAAAGGCACATAGCGCCGCATGAGCGGCATCCTGCCGCAGGCCGTGCAGGTCGATCACCGCCTCGACGGATTGGGTTCCGCGACGCAACTGGGTGCGCAGGCGGCGCTCGAGCGGCGCCAGCGGCGGCGGGGTGATCCTGGCCGGTTTGACGGCAACCACCAGAACAGGGGCGGCAGCCTCAGTTGGAGGTGGCGCCGGGGCCGCTGCAGGCTCCTCAGGCGGCGGTGCGGCGCGCCCCCGCAGTGGCGTCACCGAACGTGCAACCTGCCGCCACAGGGCAATCTCGGCCTCCGACAGGGTCTTCTCGCGACGGCGGCGCATTCCTCAGCGCGCCTCCGCCCGCGGCCAGAGCACCGTGAAGTCAAAGGAATGGCGGACCAGCCCGGCGCGATGACCCGCCGCCTGGCCGGAACCGACGAACAGGTCGACCCGCGACGGTCCGACGATGGCGGATCCCGTATCCTGCGCAATCATCAAGCGCGACAGCCGCTCCATGTCGCCGCTGCCGGTGGGAATTGTCGCATCGATCCAGGCCGGCAGTCCGTAGGGCCAGATGGCGCGGTCGACGGCGATGCTACGCAGCGGCGTCAGGGGCAAACCCGCACCACCGATCGGCCCCGACTCGGCCGGCAAGTCGTCCTTGCGGGCGAAGAAGACGAAGGAGCGGTTCAGGCGGATCAGGTCCCGGGCAAAACCGGCATCGGCCTTCAACCGAGCGACCAGCTTGTCCATAGTCATCTCGGCCGGCGGGATGTTCTCGCGCTCGCTGAGCACCCGGCCGAGTGAGGTATAGGCGTGGCCGTTGCGGCCGGAATAGACCAGCCGGACGACCCTGCCGTCCTGCAACCGAACCCGGCCGGAGCCCTGCACCTGCAACACGAAGCGGTCGACCGGATCGCGCAGCCAGGCGATTTCCAGGCCCTGCCCGTCGAGTGCGCCACTCTCGATCGCCGTCCGATCGGGATAGGGCTCTAGGCCCCGGGGAGTGCGGCGGGCGGCGGACAAGGCAGGTTCCAGCCCTGGCCAAGCGTCGCCTGCAAGGCGCGTCACCAGATCGGCAGGGCGGGCATAGAGCGGCGTTGGGAACTGGACGGAGGGGGTGAGCGAGCCTTCGAACTCCGGCTCGAAATAGCCGGTCATGAAGCCGCCCTCGGCGCCGCTCGGCCGGATGCGCCAGAAACTGAAACGCTCCTCGAAGAAGCGACGCGCCGCCGTCCGATCGACCGGCCCGCGAGCCGTCAGCCTGCCGGCTTCGGCGCAGACAGCGGTGAGCGCAGGGGGGATCGGGGCGCCTTGCCGAAGCGGGGGGTTGGCAGCGCAGCCAGCTGCGAAAATCGTCAGCGCAATGCGGTGATCGTCATCCGGCCATCCCGCTATTGCGCCGGGAGAGATGACCTCTGCGCGGGCGCCGGGCGGCAAGCTCGGACCGGCGGGCGCTTGTGTCATTGCAGCGGACAACATGGCGGCCACCAGCGCAATGCGCCCGAGGCCACGGGTCACGCGCCGGCTTCGGTCGCGACCAAAAGCCAATTCGGGTCGCGGCTGCCGAGCTGACGCGAGAAGGTCCAGATATCGTTGACCTCCGAAACCGCCTCGGCGCTGCCGTCGACCACGACGCCCTGTGCATCACGGACAACACTGATCAGCTGCGAAACGAATGCGATCGTCACCTGAGCGGTCTTGCCCTTGACGTCGACGGCGGTGATCTCGGCCTTGTCGATCGAGACGAAGGAGGATTCCGCCTTCTCGCCGCGCTTCTCGCGGTCGGTAATCGCCTGCTCGAAGCCATCATAGACTTCCTTGGCGAGGAGGCCCTTCAGGACCTTGCGGTCGCCGCGGGCGAAGGCGGTGACGATGGTCTCGTAAGCGGATTTCGCACCCTGCAGGAAACCCTTCGGGTCGAAATCCTGCTCCTGGCGAACGATGGCCTCGATGCCGGCAAGGATCGGCGAATCCGCAGGCGCAATGTCCTTCCAGCGCTCGGCCGCAGGAACGGCTGTCGCAGCGGGATCATTGGCTGCGCCCGGCAGGCGAATGACATTGTCGCGCTTGGCCTCGGGAGCGCCGGCCTGATCAGGTCGCATCGGCGGCGTCTCACGCCGCGCGAAGGGATCCTTTGGCGGCTGCTCGCTGCCGGTCTTCTGGCCAAGCACGGAGCGAAGCTTCCAGGCGACGAAAACGGCCAGAGCCAGGAAGACCAAAGTCGTCATGTCGAAGGAATTTTGCATCGAACGCTGATCCGGAACCCCAGTGACCGCCTCGCATCAACGGCGGCGGTCGGCCGGCCGCCGCATGCGATATGGTGATCAAGGCTCGTAACATCCACCCCCGAGCTTGTGAAGGCGGCTTCTTGTGCCTGAGGAAGCTCCATGATAGCCGACGCAAGCATTGCACCGGGGAGCGGTGCGCAGTCCCGGGCGCCGGCAAGGCGTGGGATTTCCCGATTAAAGCCTGCCAGACGATGATGGGACCGATGGCCAACGACATCCCCAACGGCAACGGCGCGAGCGAGGCGAACGCTCAGCCGAGCATGAATGCCCTGATCCAGTACACCAAGGACTTCTCCTTCGAGAATCCGAAGGCGCCCCGCGCCCTCGGCCAGCAGAACGAGCAGGGCCCGCAGATGTCCCTGCAGGTCAACGTCTCGACCACCGCGCTGTCGGAGACCGATTACGAGACCGTGCTCCAGCTCGAGGGCAAGGCCGTCCTGAACAACGAGACGCTGTTTGCGTTCGATCTCAGCTATGCTGGCGTGTTCCGGCTGCTGAACATCCCGCAGGAGCATATTCACCCCGTTCTGGTGATCGACTGCGCGCGGCTGCTGTTCCCGTTCGCCCGCCAGATCATCGCGGACGCGGTCCAGACCGGCGGCTTCCCGCCTTTCTATGTTCCGCAGATCGATTTCGCGATGCTGTATCAACAGCGCATGCAGGAGCTTCAGGCCCAGCAGCCGCAGGCGCCTAACGCCTGAGCGAGCCTGCCGCCTCCGCAAGCCGACGATATCGAAAGGGCCCTCGCGGGCCCTTTCTTGCATTTCAATCAATAATCGCGCGCATTTCGCAACGCCTTGCGCATCGGCAAGGCAAACTCCATCTCCCACATTCATTGAAGCGGGCGCCAATCCGGCGTCCGCATTTTGTTATGTGGAGACCCGATGGACCATCTGATGACGCTTGCTGCCGACCCCGCCGTATGGGCGGCTCTCGGGGCACTGATCGCCATGGAGGTTGTCCTCGGCATCGACAATCTGATCTTCATCTCGATCCTGACCAACAAGCTGCCTGAGGAGCAACGTTCGCTCGGCCGCAAGATCGGCATCGGGCTTGCCCTGTTCATGCGGCTCGCGCTGCTCGGTACCGTCGCCTTCATCGTGCAATTGACGGAGCCGATCGTCTCGCTCTTCGGCAAGGCCTTCTCCTGGCGCGATTTCATCCTGATCGCCGGCGGCCTTTTTCTGGTCTGGAAGGCGACGACCGAAATCCATCACAAGGTCGACGTCAATCACGGGCCCGATGTGTTCGACGGCGGCCGTGCGGCAACCGTGACCTTCGGCGCTGCGATCTTCCAGATCCTGCTGCTCGATCTGGTCTTCTCGATCGACAGCATCATCACGGCCGTCGGCATGACCGAGCATGTCCCGGTGATGATGATTGCGGTGATCGTCGCCGTGCTGGTGATGCTGCTGGCCGCCGACCCGCTGGCGAAGTTCATCGAAAAGAACCCGACGATCGTGATGCTGGCSCTSGGCTTCCTGCTGATGATCGGCGCCACGCTGATCGGCGAGGGTTTCGGCGCCCATATCCCGAAGGGCTACATCTACGCCGCCATGGCCTTCTCGGCGCTGATCGAGGGTCTCAACATGATGTCCCGGCGCGCCGATCGTAGCCGCGGCTGACCGACCCGAAGCTGAGCCGCCACAAGCGGCTCAGCTTTCCTTGGCCAGACCGAGATAGCCGCTCCAGAGCGGTGTCTTCAGGGTCAGGATGAAGCTCTCATGAGCGGCCATTGCCGCCTCGTCGAGGCAGGGGGCGAGCGGGCGCTGGCGCTGCGGCCGCTCGGAAAGATCGGCGAGACCGTTGCCGGGACCGGAAGCGCTGACCACGCCAAGTCCGAGATCGGCCTGTTTGCCGCCGATCAGCTCGATATAGACCTCGGCGAGAATCTCCGAATCGAGCAGCGCGCCGTGCTGGGTGCGCCTCGTATTGTCGATGCCGTAGCGCTGGCAGAGCGCATCGAGACTGTTCGAGGCTCCGGGATGCTTGCGTCGCGCCATCGCCAGCGTATCGACGACCAGCGATGGATCGATCGGGCCACGGCCGACACGCTTCATCTCCATGTTCAGGAAGCCGACGTCGAAGGACGCGTTGTGGATGACGAGCCGCGCGCCATCGATGAAGGCTGCAAACTCCTCGGCAATGGCCGCGAAGACGGGCTTGTCCGCCAGGAAGGCATCGGACAGTCCGTGGACCTTGAAGGCGCCTTCCGCCATCGCCCGCTCGGGGTTGATGTATTGATGGAAGGTACGGCCGGATGGGCAGTGATTGACCAGTTCGACGCAGCCGATTTCAACGACGCGATCGCCGCCATTGGCTTCGACGCCGGTCGTCTCGGTATCGAGAACGATCTCACGCATGCCTGGACGCCTTTTCTTGCCGGCTCCGGCCAGGACGGCCGGCCAATGCCTGGAGGATAGAGCGGACCTGCCTCTGTGCCACCAGCAAGCCATGCGAGGTGTCCACAAGGAAGTGAGCGTGCCGGCGCTTCTCGGCATCCGGCATCTGGCGCGCAAGGATCGCGTCCAGCTTCTCCGCCGTCATCTCCGGACGCGCCAAAACGCGGGCGCGCTGCACTTCGGCTGATGCCGTGATCACGACGACGGCGTCACAGCGATACCCTCCTCCAACCTCAAGCAGGAGCGGCACATCGAGGACCCCGATATCGCTCCCCGCTGCAATGCAGTTCTTGATGAAAGCGATCTCCTCCTCCCGCACCAGAGGATGAATGATCGCCTCCAGCGCGCGCAGGGCTTCGGGCTTGCCCACAACCATCGAGGAGAGTCGGGCACGATCCACGGCCCCATTTACTACAGTCTCCGGAAAGGCTGCCGCGATCGGTGCGACCGCCCTGCCCCGGTAGAGCGCATGGACGGTGGCATCGGCATCATGGACAGGCACGCCGTGGGCCCGGAACATCTCCGAGGTGGTCGACTTTCCCATGCCGATCGAGCCGGTCAGTCCCAGGATGAAGGTCATGCGGCACCCAGCGAATCAGGCGCCCAGGATATCGGCTTCGAGCCGGGCCCGCAGCGCCGGCGTGACCTTCGGGGTCACACCGAACCAGCGCGCGAAACCGGGGGCGGCCTGATGCAGCAGCATGCCGAGGCCATCGACCGGAACACCGCCGCGACGTTCCGCCTCTTCGAGCAGGGGCGTCCGCAACGGCACGTACACGATGTCGTCAACGATCGTGCCGGGGCGGAGCCTGGTGAGATCGAGATCGAGCGGCGGCTTGCCGTTCATCCCAAGCGCCGTCGTGTTGACGATCAGATCGGCCGATTCGACCAGCTCATGACGCCTTGACCAGTCTCGCGCCTCGACCGGAGCTCCAAGTGCCCGGGCAAGTTCCATGGCTCGGTCCGCGCTGCGGTTGACGAGGATGATCCGCTCGAGGCCGCGCGCCTTCAGTCCAAAACCGATCGCCCGCGCCGCGCCGCCCGAGCCAAGAATGAGAGCCGTTGCGACCCGCTCGCTCCAGCCGGGAACGCTGGCGTCGAGATGGGCGAGGAAGCCGGCAGCATCGGTGTTGTCGCCGAACAGGCGACCATCGTCACGCCAGATCGTATTCACCGCACCCATCGCGCGGGCGACGGGGCTGAGTTCATCGACCAGCAGCAGCGACGCCTCCTTGTGGGGAACTGTGACGTTGCCGCCCACGAATTCGCCGCTCCGCACCCGGGCCATGAACGACGAGAGTGCAGCCGGTGCGACATCGATGCGTTCATAGGATCCATCGAGCCCATGCTCGGCGATCCAGCTGCCGTGAATGAGCGGCGAGCGTGAATGGGCGATCGGGTGACCGATGACGAAACAGCGACGGGTCATGGAATTCAGATGTCCGGATCAATCGACGAGAGCGCCCTGCTCGCGCAGGGCCTCGAGTACGGCAAGGAGCGGGAGGCCGAGAATGGTGAAATGGTCGCCCTCGACGGCAGCGAAGAGCTGGGAACCAAGGCCCTCGAGCTGGTAGCCGCCAACGCTGGTCAGGATCGCCGGGCCAGCAAGTTCGACATAGGTCGCGATGAAATCGAGCTCGAGCCGCCGCATCGTCAGTCGTGCGGTCTGCCCGCCTTCAGCCAGGATCTCGCCGTCGCGCGCCAGCACAAAGGCGGAATGAAGCTCATGCGTGCGCCCAGCCAATGTCGCGATCTGCGCGGCGGCGCCAGGGAGATTCTCGGGCTTGTGAAAGATCTGGCCCTCGCAGGTCAACGTCTGGTCGGCGCCGAGCACGAAGCGGCCGGGCTTCATCACGGAGACATGCAGCGCCTTCGCGCAGGCAAGCGCGGTCGCGATCGCCTCGCCTTCGACACCCTGTGCGAGGAGCGGCGCCTCGGCGGCTCGCTCGTCGATGTCGGGCTTCAGGGTGTCCACCGGGATCCCGGCTGCGCGCAGCATCCCAGCCCGGGTCGTACTGCCGGAAGCAAGCAGCAGCGGCGCCGCTGCACGCCAGAGAGAGGGCCTCTTCGTCATGTCGCGATGAACTTCATGCGATGGTCGCGCAGCAGGTCGAGGATCGCTGCCGCCGTCTCCTCGATCGAGCGCCGGGTGACATCGATCACCGGCCAACCCCTGCGGGCGCAAAGCTTGCGCGACTGCGCGATCTCGTCGGCCACGGCTGTAGGGTCGACATAGGGCGTCTCATCATCCGCCTTCATCGAGAGCAACCGGTTCTGTCGAATCTGGACGATGCGCTCAGCGCTGGCGACCAGCCCGACGATCAACGGCTTTCTCAGCCGTTCAAGTTCGACCGGCAAAGGCACATGGGGGACCAGCGGTACGTTGGCGGTCTTGATACCGCGATTGGCGAGATAGATGCTGGTCGGTGTCTTCGAGGTTCGGCTGATGCCGACGAGGATGATATCCGCGCTTTCCAGATCGCCTCCAAGCTGCCCGTCATCATGCATCAGCGTGTAGTTCATCGCGTCGATGCGGCGGAAATATTCGGCGTTGAGGACATGCTGCGCGCCCGGCCGCGGCGACCCCGCCTGGCCGAGATAGGACTGGAACAGGGACAGCACCGGGTTCAGCACCGACAGACAGGGGCAGCCGAGCTCCTGGCAGAATTTCTCGAGCCGCTCGGCCCATTCCGCTTCGACGAGCGTGTAGAGCACGACCCCGGGCGAGGATTCGATCTCCGCCAGGACCCGGGCAAGCTGCGCCTCGGAGCGGACCAGCGGATAGACATGCTCGATGGCCGAGACCGATTCATATTGGGCGGCGGCGGCCCGGCTGACCGCAATCAGGGTCTCGCCGGTGGCATCGGACACCAGATGCAAATGAAAATAGTTGCGCGCCACGTGGGCTCCCGGGGCTTAACGAAGTTGCAACCTCTAGCGCGCCATATCGGCAATGCAAATTGTCGTCCTGGACCGGGACCCCCAGCGCTGACCGCGATGAGGGGTCACGCTGGTCATGGGGACTGCTGTGGACAACCGTACATCCGAGCGGAGCGCGGGACCGCGACTGTATAACTCCCTCTTTCCATCAACAGGCTGGCCCCTGGGGACACGTGGAGCGATGTTTCACGTGAATCATTTTAACGATCGGCAGCCCCGGCCGCGATTCTGATTTCTTACTAATCAGTTAAGGCGCCCCACCCCCCGGGCGATTCCACCCTGCGACATCGGCTCGCCCTGTGGACCGGTTGTGGACAAAGTTGGGCCGGGCTATTTGCCCCTGACCAAGAGTCAAAACAAAAGAATATCTCTCTAAGATTCTTTTAAGATTCAGACCTGAACGGCTGACCGGAGTGGGCATGGCGAACGAAGATCCGGTTTTCCTGCGGAGCCTTTCGGGCGAGGTGATGGCAAGGCCGCCGATCTGGCTGATGCGCCAGGCCGGACGCTATCTGCCGGAGTACCGCGAGGTCCGGGCCAAGGCAGGTGGCTTTCTCGAGCTCTGCTACAATCCGGCCTTTGCTACCGAAGTGACCCTTCAGCCAATCCGCCGTTTCGGTTTCGATGCAGCGATCCTGTTCTGCGACATCCTCGTCGTGCCGCATGCGCTTGGGCAGAAGCTCTGGTTCGTCCAGGGCGAAGGTCCGCGGTTGGAGCCCGTGGGCGATGCGAAGAGGCTAGGCGAGATCCACGAGGAGATCGACCAGGACGTGCTGGCGCCGGTCTACGAAACGGTTGGCAAGGTCAAGGCTGCCCTGCCAGGCAACACCGCCTTCATCGGCTTCTGCGGGGCGCCTTGGACGGTCGCGACCTACATGGTGGCTGGGCGGGGCACGCCGGATCAGGGTCCCGCGAAGGAACTCTTCACACGAGACCCGGAGCTGTTCGCCCGGCTGATCGACCGGATCGTGATGGCGTCCATCGCTCATCTCAACGCTCAGCTCGATGGCGGCGTCGATGCGGTGCAGATTTTCGACAGCTGGGCTGGCTCGCTTGGCGAAGATGATTTCATGCGTTGGTGCATTGCGCCGACCAAGCGGATCGTCGACGGAGTGCGGGCGCGTCATCCCAAGGCAAAGGTCATCGGCTTTCCCCGGGGGGCCGGCCGCCTGATTCCGAGCTATGTCAAAGCGACCGGGGTTGATGCTGTCGGGCTCGAGACGGACATCGATCGCGAATTTGCGCGGACGCAGATCCAGTCGCTGGCGCCGATCCAGGGTCACCTTGACCCGCAACTTCTCCGGGCAGGTGGTACCGAGCTGGAACGGGAGGTCGCCGCGATCCGTACCTCCTTCGGCGCCGGTCCCTTCGTCTTCAATCTCGGGCATGGCATCCTGCCGGATACGCCGATCGCTCATGTCGAACGCTTGATTGCGGCCGTCAGGTCATGATGAGGATGCAGTGATGCTGATCGACTGGATCAAGGCTTTTCACGTGATGGCGGTCATCTCCTGGATGGCCGGCATGCTCTATTTGCCCAGGCTGATGGTTTATCACGCGGAGGCGCAGACCGGCTCGGTGCAGTCCGAAACCTTCAAGATCATGGAACGCCGGCTCCTCAAGGGCATCATCAATCCGGCGATGATCGTGACCTGGGTGCTGGGTCTGTACCTCGCCTGGGCGATCTATGGCTTCAAGGGTGGCTGGCTGCACGGCAAGATTCTGCTCGTGGTCATCCTCTCCGCCATCCATGGCATCCTGGTCGGACGGGTCAGGGCCTTTGCCGAAGATCGCAACGACAAGTCGGCGCGCTATTACCGGATCATCAACGAAGTGCCGGCACTGCTGATGGTCGGAATCGTGATCCTGGTCGTCGTCAAACCGTTCTGAGCGACGCCGACGTTTCCGGCTTGAGAGTCCACGGGAAACCAGCTATCAAGCGCAACGCGACTTTTTGCGTCCTCCCTGTTGTCGATGGTTCGTGAGCTGGCTGCCGGTGCAGACGCTCATGGTGCGCATCCCCTGCGCACTGGTCCTTCCAGGCCCTGTCGAGCCCTCCACTGAGTCCCTGACCTCCGCCATTCGTGTGGGGGCGTTTACGATCCGGGTGCCCCATGCGGGAAATCAAGCTTCACGAACTCAAGGTCAAATCGCCGACCGAGCTTCTTGCCTTCGCCGAAGGCATGGAGGTCGAGAACGCCAGCACGATGCGCAAGCAGGAGCTGATGTTCGCCATCCTCAAGCAGTTGGCCGCCAAGGAAACCGAGATTCTCGGCGAGGGCGTGGTCGAGGTGCTGCAGGACGGGTTCGGCTTCCTGCGCTCCTCCGACTCGAACTATCTGCCGGGTCCCGACGACATCTACGTTTCGCCGTCGCAGATCCGCAAGTTCGGCCTGCGCACGGGTGATACGGTTGAAGGGCCAATCCGTGGACCCAAGGATGGCGAGCGCTATTTTGCGCTGCTCAAGGTCAACACGATCAATTTTGAGGACCCGGAGAAGATCCGGCACAAGATCCATTTCGACAACCTGACGCCGCTGTATCCGGACGAGCGTCTGCGGCTGGAAGTTCAGGATCCGACCAAGAAGGACTTCTCGCCCCGCGTCATCGACATCGTCGCTCCGATCGGCAAAGGCCAGCGCGCCCTGATCGTGGCGCCGCCGCGCACCGGTAAGACGGTTCTGCTGCAGAACATCGCGCAGTCGATCACCAACAATCATCCCGAGTGCTATCTGATCGTGCTGCTGATCGACGAGCGGCCCGAGGARGTCACCGACATGCAGCGTTCGGTGAAGGGTGAGGTTGTGTCCTCGACCTTCGACGAGCCGGCCACGCGCCACGTCCAGGTCGCGGAGATGGTCATCGAGAAGGCCAAGCGCCTGGTGGAGCATGGCCGCGATGTCGTGATCCTGCTCGACTCGATTACGCGCCTCGGCCGTGCCTACAACACCGTGGTCCCCTCTTCCGGCAAGGTGCTGACCGGTGGTGTCGATGCCAACGCGCTGCAGCGGCCGAAGCGCTTCTTCGGCGCGGCCCGCAATATCGAGGAAGGCGGCTCGCTGACCATCGTCGCGACTGCGTTGATCGATACCGGCAGCCGCATGGACGAAGTCATCTTCGAAGAGTTCAAGGGCACCGGTAACTCGGAAATCGTGCTTGACCGCAAGGTGGCCGACAAGCGCATCTTCCCGGCGATCGACATCCTGAAGTCGGGCACCCGCAAGGAAGAGCTGATCACGCCGAAGGATGTGCTGCAGAAGACCTATGTGCTGCGCCGCATCCTGAATCCAATGGGACCGCAGGATGCGATCGAGTTCCTGATCGACAAGCTGCGGCAGACCAAGCAGAACTCCGAGTTCTTCGACTCGATGAACACCTGATCGGATCGGGAATCGCGACGCCGCACGAAGCTGCAGCGTCGGAGATCCAATACTTTCAGCGAGGCGGATCGGCAGTCATGCCGACCCGCCTTTCTTGTTTGGATCCGGGGTCACCGGCCAGCAGAAACGGCATCCTGCAATTGATTCGGATCCGTTACGGGAGGCAGGCAACGCCCGGCGAAACAGATGAAGGCGGCACCGCTGCCTGCAAGACGCGCCATGGAAGCGGCTGGGTGGTCCGATGGTAGCGCGCTGGGATCGGGGCAGTCGACGATCATCGTCGTCGTGTAGGGCAATGCCAGCGCAGCCGCGCGAAGACGTTCGCGTTCGGGTCCAGCCAGGATGATCTCGATGCCGTGCCGCGCCAGATGATAAGCATTGAGTACGGAGCCATGGGCGACCGGCGCGCGCTCGGCAGCGGCCAATGCTGCTGCGAGAAACCGTTCGGCCTGGGCCCTATCGGTCGGGGCTCCGCTCTTGGCCGCCAGACGAAGCAGGTTCCCTGCATGCACGCCATTAGCGTTCGGGACTGCGTCGTCGTGAGTCGGCCTCGGTACGACCGGAAGAACGGCGCTATCGCGTTGAGTCATACCAAGTAGACTCGTATCGACGTGGCGGTAGTACCGCCAGAGATGGGCGGACCAGCGCAGGGCGTGGTCAAGGAAATGCCGTTCCGATGTGGCGTCGTGGAGTGCCAGGGCCGCTTCGATCATCGCCGCGTGATCGAGGGCAAAGCCCGGGGTGATCAACCGGCCCGCGCGGTAGGAGTGAGCGAGGCCGTCGCCATGCTTCATTGATTCGGCGACGAAATGGTAGGCTCGCCGAGCAAGGGCCAGCCAGGCGGGCTCCGCGAGTAGACCGGAGGCTCGCACGAGCGCCGCGATCATCAGCCCATTCCAGTCGGCCAGGATTTTGTCGTCGCGGGCCGGAGGAACCCGGCGAGCGCGCAACGCCAGGAGATCCCGCCGGATGTTGGCCAATTGCTGCTCGAATGCCGGATCCGGATCGGGCGTGTCGAGCCGGTTGAGGATTGTGACGCCTTCCCAGTTGCCATGGGCGGTGACGTCATAGTGCCGGGCGAAGAGTTCTGCGTCGGCTGGCGTGAGATGGCTGGCCAGCTCCGATGCAGTCCAGACATAGAATTTGCCTTCGACCCCCTCGGAATCGGCATCGAGGCTGGAGGCGAAAGCGCCCTCCTGTAGCAGCATGTCCCGCTCAAGCCAGGTGACGATGCCCTGGGCCGCGCTGTGCGCCAGTGGATTGCCGCTGCGCTTCGCCTCGAGCGCATAGAGCCCGAGTAGCTGGGCATTGTCATAAAGCATCTTCTCGAAATGCGGCACGAGCCAGCGCTCGTCGACCGAGTATCGGGCGAAGCCGCCGCCGAGGTGATCGTGAATGCCGCCACGCGCCATGCGTTCCAGGGTGCGGGTCGCCGGCAGGAGTGTGGTCGCGTTCCCAGTGCGGCTGCCGTGACGCCAGAGCAGCTCGATCAGGCCAGGATTGGGGAATTTTGGTGCGCCGCGCAGCCCGCCATGCTGCGGATCGAAGGATTGGGCGATCTCGCTGGCGATCTGGTCGAGGTCAGGTTTGTATCGGGCTTCCGGGCTTGCTGCAGCCTCACTCTGCTCGAGTGCAGCCTTGATCGCGGCGGCATTGCGCGCGACCCGCTCGGGCTCTTTTGCGTGGACGGCCGCGATCTGCTGCAGCACCTGGCTGAAGGAGGGCCGTCCATAGCGCGCCGTTGGCGGAAAATAGGTGCCGCCCCAGAATGGCTGACGGTCGGCGGTGAGGAACATGGTCAGCGGCCAGCCCCCCTGTTCGCCCAGGCTGTGCAGCGCGTTCATGTAGACCTGATCGATATCGGGTCGCTCCTCCCGGTCGACCTTGATGTTGACGAAGCGCGCGTTCATCAGCGCCGCGGTTGCCAAGTCCTCAAAGCTCTCATGGGCCATGACATGGCACCAGTGGCAGGCGGCATAGCCGACCGAGAGCAGGACCGGGCGACCGCTTGACTTTGCCTCGGCAAAGGCTTCCTCGCTCCATTCCCACCAATGGACGGGGTTGTCCTTGTGCTGCAGGAGATAGGGGCTGGCGGCGGCCCCGAGACGATTCATCGACGGATCTCCCAGGCGGATCAGCGTCGCAACGGAAAGATGTGCTGCCTATGACGACCGGACAGGATTACCCAACGATTGTGGCGCTATCGTCGGCCAATGGCCGCGCCGGGGTGGCTGTCCTGCGGGTGTCCGGGCCGCAAGTTCGATTCGTCCTCGAAACAATTTCGGGCGTTATCCCCAACCCGCGGCATGCGGTGCTTCGACACCTGCGCCACCCCGTCTCCCACGAGGTGATCGATTCGGCTCTGGTCCTGTTCTTCCCGGGACCAGCGAGCTTCACCGGCGAGGATGTCGCCGAGTTCCATGTCCATGGTTCGCGTGCGGTGATGGCGGCCCTGCTCTCGGCATTGACCGGGCTACCAGGGCTTCGATTGGCGGAGGCCGGCGAATTCACCCGGCGGGCCTTTGAGGCGGGAAAGCTGGATCTTGCAGCGGTCGAGGGCCTGGCTGACCTGATCGATTCGGAGACGGAATGGCAGCGTCGACAGGCGCTCCGGCAGATGGAGGGAGCGCTTGGTCATGCGGCCGGGCTGTGGCGAGATCAGTTGATCGGCGCCATGTCGCTGTTGGAGGCCGAGATCGATTTCTCGGATGAAGGCGATGTTTCCGGAGCGCTTGTGGAGAACGCCATTGTGTCCGTCACGGACGTGCTGACGAGCCTGCGCGATGCCCTTGGATCGTTTCGGATGGGCGAGCGCGTTCGTGAGGGATTTGTCGTCGTGCTGGCGGGACCGCCCAATGCGGGAAAGTCGAGTCTGCTGAACGCCCTCGCCCGCCGCGACGTGGCGATCGTCTCGCCGCAACCTGGTACGACCCGCGACATGATTGAGGTCCGGCTTGATCTCGCCGGTTTCCCGGTGACGTTGATCGATACGGCGGGTTTGCGCGAGAGTGTCGATCCGATCGAGGCAGAGGGTGTCCGCCGGGCGACGGCTCTGGCCGAGAAGGCGGATCTGGTGCTGAGACTTCGTGCAGTCGATTCGTCTCCGAACCGAGCGTCCGTTGAACCGCAGGATCTGATGGTTGCCACCAAGTGCGACTTGCCCGGGCAAGTTGGCGCCGGTGAACTGGCGGTCTCCGTGCAAAGCGGTGTCGGACTCGATACGCTGTTGAGGAGCGTTTCGGAGCGGCTCGGTGCGCTGACCAATCCAGAGCCCGCATTGCTGACCCGCGAGCGACAGCGCGTAGCGGTTACGGACGCGGTGGCGGCTCTGCAGCGGGCAGCGGGTTCCGGGCACGGACAGGTCGAGCTGCTGGCTGAAGACATCAGGATCGCCGTGCGCGCGCTCGAACGGCTCGTGGGGCGGATCGACGTCGAGGATGTGCTGGACCGCCTGTTTGCAGGCTTCTGCATCGGAAAGTAGAGAACCCGCTGCGCGGCGTTTCACGTGAAACCTTCAGCTGAGAGATCACAAGAATCTTGACCCTCGGCACGGGGTTGGCTAGCGACATGCGCATGTCCCATTCCATTGCCACAGATCGCTATGACGTCATCGTCGTAGGTGGCGGCCATGCCGGCGCCGAGGCGGCGGCCGCTGCTGCGCGTCTTGGCGCGCGCACGGCGCTGTTGACCCATCAGCGCGAGACGATTGGTGTGATGTCCTGCAATCCTGCGATCGGCGGATTGGGCAAGGGCCATCTGGTGCGTGAGATCGATGCGCTCGACGGTATCATGGCCCGCGCAGCTGACCGTGCTGGCATCCAGTTCCGGATGCTGAACCGCCGCAAGGGCCCGGCCGTTCGCGGCCCGCGCGCGCAGGCAGACCGGAAACTCTATCGGAGTGCGGTTCAGGATTTGCTCGCCGAGCTTGAGCATCTCGAGATCGTGGTCGGTGAGGCCTTTGACCTCGATATAGTGAATGGCGCGGTTCAAGGCGTCATTCTGTCCGACGGGCGTCGATTCGCTTGCGGAACGGTTGTCCTGACGACTGGTACCTTTCTGCGTGGATTGATCCATATCGGCGAGAAGACAATTCCGGCAGGACGCGTTGGGGAAGCCCCGTCGCTTGGTCTATCGGCCACGCTGGAGCGTCACGCGCTTCCGCTTGGTCGCCTCAAGACGGGTACGCCACCACGGCTGGATGGGCGCACGATCGCCTGGTCCACGCTGGAGATGCAAGCCGGCGACGAGCCGCCGGAGCCGTTCTCCGCGCTGACCGATGCGATCACGACGCCTCAGATTTCCTGCGGCATTACCCGCACTACGCTGGCTTCGCACGAACTGATCCGCGCCAACCTCCATCGGGCGCCGATGTTTTCGGGCCAGATCGAGGGCCGAGGACCACGCTACTGCCCATCGATCGAGGATAAGGTCGGCCGGTTCGGGGATCGCGACGGCCACCAGATCTTTCTGGAGCCGGAGGGGCTCGATGATCCCACCGTCTATCCCAACGGTATCTCGACCTCCTTGCCGGAAGATGTGCAGCTCGGCTTGCTGAAGACGATTCCTGGGCTTGAAGATGCAGCCATGCTGCGTCCTGGCTATGCGATCGAGTATGATTTCGTCGATCCGCGCGCCTTGAAGAACTCGCTCGAAACGCGCGCGATCGCCGGTCTGTTTCTCGCGGGCCAGATCAACGGAACGACCGGTTATGAGGAGGCGGCTGCCCAGGGGCTCTTTGCGGGCCTCAATGCGGCGCGGCGTGCCGGTGGTGCAGAGCCGATCGCGATGGATCGGACGACCTCCTATATCGGCGTACTGGTTGATGACCTCGTGACGCGTGGGGTGACAGAGCCATATCGGATGTTCACGTCGCGTGCAGAGTTCCGGCTGTCATTGCGTGTCGATAACGCCGACGAGCGGCTGACCCCGTTGGGTATCGAGCTCGGCTTGGTCGGAGGCGAGCGTGAACGCCGGTTTCAGGCCAAGGCCGCGCAAATCGACGGTTTGCGGGTGCAATTGAAGAACCTCCGGCTGACACCGCAACAGGCCGACCAGGTCGGCCTGCAATTGAACCGCGATGGCGTGCGTCGGAGCGCTTATCAACTCCTCTCTTATCCAGACATCAGCTTCGAGCAGCTGGCAGCGATTTGGCCGGAGCTCAACGCCCACCCGGCCTCCGTTGCGTCGCGCGTTACTGCGGATGCGACTTATGCTGTCTATCTCGACCGACAGGCTGCCGAGATCGGGGCCTATCAGCGTGACCAAGCTCTGGAGGTCCCGGCCGATCTCGACCTTGATGGTATTTCCGGGCTCTCGAATGAATTGAGAGCGAAGCTGTCGCAGCAGCGCCCGGCCAATCTCGCGCAAGCATCACGGATCGAAGGCATGACTCCTGCTGCACTGACCTTACTGGCGGCCCATGCGCGGCGGGATCGCAAGCGCGCGACGCAAACGGCGGCCTGAGTCGTGGCTGTTGACAATGATGACCGCGCCCGCGCTCTGCGCTTGACTCCTGTTTCACGTGAAACACAGGAGCGGCTCGCGCTGCTGGTCGCAGAGCTGGTCAAGTGGCAAAATGCGAAGAACCTGGTCTCTTCGACGACGCTTTCGGATGTCTGGACGCGGCACGTCGCTGATTCGCTCCAGCTCTTCGCATTGGCGCCTGACGCCAGAACCTGGCTCGATCTCGGCTCAGGCGGTGGATTTCCCGGACTTGTGATCGGGATCTGTCTTGCCGAACAGGGGCAAGGCCGAATCCATCTGGTCGAGAGCAATGCGCGCAAATGCGCCTTTTTGCGCCACGCGGCCCGGGTGACCGGTGCGCCTGTGACGGTTCATGCCTCGCGGATCGAGGATATCGTTGGGGAGTTCACAGAAAAAGTCGACGTCGTGACGGCCCGGGCGCTCGCACCGCTCCCGATTCTGCTAGGATGGTGCAAGGAGTTGTTGAGAACCGGGACACTTGGGCTCTTTCCCAAGGGACAATATCTAGATGCTGAATTGACCGAAGCGTCTAAATATTGGAAGATTCAGGCCTCGACAGTTGTCTCCGTGACAGATCCGGCAGCTCGCATTCTGTTGATTCGCGAGGCCGAGCAGCGGGCTGATACATGACCGATCTGACTCCCATTACCCTTCCCCCCCGCCGGCCACGTGTGCTGGTGCTCGCCAATCAGAAGGGCGGCGTCGGCAAGACGACGACGGCCATCAATCTCGGCACGGCGCTCGCCGCGATCGGTGAGAAGGTGATGATCGTCGATCTCGATCCGCAGGGGAATGCCTCGACCGGGCTCGGCGTTGACCGGAAGAGCCGGCAATCCTCGACCTATGATGTGCTCTGCGGCGATATCGGCCTTGGTCAGGCGCTGCAGGAAACCGCTGTACCTGGTTTGTTCATCGCGCCGTCGACGCTCGATCTGCTTGGTGTCGAGCTCGAGATCGCCAGTGCCAAGGATCGCACCCAGCGCCTCAAGAAGGCGATCGACGAAATTTCCGACGATCAGCGCTGTGCGGACCTGACCTATATTCTGATCGACTGCCCGCCTTCGCTCAGCCTGATCACCATCAATGCGATGACGGCAGCCGACGCCGTGCTTGTGCCGCTGCAATGCGAGTTCTTCGCGCTGGAGGGCCTCAGCCAGCTGCTCAAGACGGTCGAGCAGGTTCGCAATGGGCTCAATCCGCGCCTGATCATTCAGGGCGTGGTCCTGACCATGTTCGACCCGCGCAACAATCTCTCCGGTCAGGTCATGGCCGACGTTCGCGAGTTTTTGGGCGACAAGGTCTATGAGACCGTGATCCCGCGCAATGTCCGGGTTTCGGAAGCCCCGTCCTACGGCAAGCCCGCCCTGCTCTACGATCTCCGCTGTGCCGGCTCGCAGGCCTATTTGCGGCTGGCATCCGAAGTCATCAGGCGGGAGCGTGCGCTGCGCGCCGCTGCCTGAACTCATTTCGTATTTAGTATCAAGAGGTTGAATTATGGCCGAGGAACAGGGACGTTCACGTCTTGGCCGGGGTCTCGCCGCTCTGATTGGAGATGTCGGCGACGAGATCGGAGCGCTCGAGCGTGCCAGAGGCCAGCGTCGGGTTCCAGTCGAGTTCCTGCGGCCGAGCGCGCGGAATCCGCGGCGCAGTTTCGCGGATGACGAGCTCGAGGATCTGACGGCTTCCGTGCGCGAGCGCGGGATCCTGCAGCCGATCATCGTGCGCCCGCTCAAGGGCATGGCCGACGCCTATGAGATCATCGCCGGCGAACGGCGTTGGCGTGCCGCGCAGCGCGCCGGCCTGCATGAGGTTCCCGTCATCCAGGTCGAGGCTGACGACCGCGAGGCGCTGGAAATCGCCATCGTCGAGAACGTCCAGCGCAGTGACCTGAACGCGATCGAAGAGGCCGCCGGGTACGAGCGCCTGATTGCCGAATTCAGCTATACCCAGAACGATCTGGCCCGCGTCATCGGCAAGAGCCGAAGCCATGTCGCGAATACGCTGCGCCTTTCAAAACTGCCGGAGCCTGTCCGGCGGATGGTGGCTGAGGGCGCCGTTTCGGCGGGCCACGCGCGCGCGCTGCTCTCGGTCGCGGATCCTGAGCTGATGGCGCGCAAGATCGTCGATGAGGGCCTCAGCGTCCGCGACATCGAACGGTTGGTGCAGGAAGAGGCGCGGGGTGAGAGCAGGAGCTCCCCTGGCAAGCCGAAACTCGACAAGGATCCGGACACCCGCGCGTTGGAAAAGGCGCTCGAGGAGGTTCTCGGGCTATCAGTGTCGATCCAGCACCGTCCGAGCGGCGGAGGCGACATGAAGATCGGCTACAAGACGCTCGATCAGCTCGATGCCCTGTGTCGGCGCCTGAAAGCCTGATCAGGCCCCTTGCGCTTACTCGCTAGGAACCGCGCCCGCCGCTCTGTGCCAGCCGGGCGAGGGTCCAAAGGGTGCGTGCAGCGGTTGGACGGGCGAGTTCGCCATCGCGCCTGACCGCAAGAGTTGCGGTTCCCAGAATGCCGACCGCTTCGGTGAGCTTCTGCACGGACCATACGTTCAACGCCGCTTCAGCGGCCGCCATGCGGGGAAAGGGCAGCCGCATGCTGGAGACCGCGTCCCGGGCGCTGCGGCCGCCATCGACGCTCTGACGGGCTTTCAGCAGCGTCAGGGCGTGGCGTAGCAAGCCGCCAAGCATCACCCCGGAATCGAGGCCTTCGCTCGACAGCTTCGCGAGCGCCAGATCGAGCACGGCCAGACGGCCGGCGAAGACCGCATCGACGAGCGCAGCCTGCTCGCGTTGTGCCGTATCGCCGACGACCGCCTCGATATGCGCTTCGGTGACGGCTGGATCTGCGCCAACATAGAGCAGAAGCTTTTCGATCTCGCGGCGCGATGTCTGGCGATCGCCGCCCAATAGCCCGGACAGCTGTTCGCGCGTGGTGCGGTCGATCGATTTGCCGGCAGCCCGGACCATTTCATCGATGATACTACCAAGATCGCGCGCCGCATCGCCGTAGCAGGGCACGGCGAGGGCCGTTCGTGCCTTCTCACAGGCCTGGCGCAGGGGATTGGTGCGTTGGAGATCACCCGCTTCGACGATGACGATCGCGTCCTGCGATGGCGTTGACAGCAGCGGCTCGACCGCCGCGAGCAGCAGCTTCGATGTCGGTGACACGCGAATGGCACGCCGGCCGCCGAACAGGCCGATCGTATTGGCTTCGTCTACCAGCTTGAGGGGATCGGCAGCGACATCATCGCCATCCATGCGAATGAGCTGAAAGGCATCGTTGATATCGTCGACGCTGGCGCGTGCGAGCGCTGTCGCCCGCTCGGAGACAAGGCCGGAATCGGGTCCATAGATCAGGATGAGGCGCCAGGCCGGGTCCAGCTTGGTCAGGGCCCGGTCGGCCTCATGCGCCTTGATGGCGACCATTGCCTGTCGTCCGGCTCAGCCGCCGACGAGATCGGCGGCGATCTGCCCTTGGATCAGGGTTGCCAGCGACTTGCCGGCTCGAATCTGGGCATCTCGTGCTGCGCGGACCGTGGAAAAACGCTGCTGGGAGCGTTCATAGGGCGCGCGCGTTATGGTCGTGCCGGAGGATACGACCTCTCCTGTACCTTCCCGGACGAGCGACCAGGTGGCTGTCGCGACGAGAACGGCGGAGTCGGCGCGGCCACTGACGTAGTCGACGGTGACGACTTCGATCGATTCCCGGATCGAGGCCTGGAGCTTCAGGCGCTTCGGACCAGTGGCCTCTCCGGCTCCGCCGCCGTCGAGTTCGAAGACGAGTTCGTTCCGCAGGTAATGCCCGACCAGGCCCTTGATCTCGGGGACCTCGATATTCCTGAGCGCCGCCTTGACGCTGCCGCCGACGGTGCTGGTGGTATTCTCGGCATAGAGCGGGCGCAGGCACCCACCAGCAAGCGCGGCGGCGCCGAGTGCGGCGGCCAGCATGAGGCGGCGGGTAGGCACACCGCGACCAGGTCGGCAGCGGTGCGAATCAGACGACGACATTCACAATTCTCCCCGGCACCACGATGATCTTCCGGATCGGGCGATCGTCCAGGGCTTTGATGACGGCCTGGGATGACCGAACGATGGCTTCGACGGAGACCGTATCCGCATCGGCCGGCACGGTCACCTCTGCGCGCTTCTTGCCGTTGATCTGGACCGGCAGCGTGACGCTGTCGTCACGGAGCAGTTCGGCGTCAGCCACCGGCCAGGAGGCTTCGCCAACGAGGCCGGGTTGGCCGAGCGCGTGCCAGCACTCCTCGGCAAGATGCGGCATCATCGGCGCGACAAGCTGCGTGACGATGGCGGCCGCCTCGTGCAGCGCAAACGCCATATCGCTGGCAAGCGCGGGATCCTCGGCAGCTCCGTCGAGCGCCTTCGCGATGGCGTTTGTCAGCGTGTAGATATGAGCGACGCACCGGTTGAAGCCGAGGCGCTCGATATCGGCGCCGACGGCGTGCAGGGCACGATGGCTGGCCTTGCGCAAGGTGAGGGCCGCCTCACCGAATTCCGCGGCAGCACCCGCTGAATTGCCGGTCCGCTCGGCGATCTCGCCGATCAGCCGCCATAGGCGCTGCACGAAGCGGGCTGCGCCCTGAACGCCTTCGTCCGTCCAGATCACATCGCGATCCGGTGGCGAGTCCGAAAGCATGAACCAGCGGGCGGTGTCGGCGCCGTAGGAGGCGATGATGTCGTCGGGGTCGACCACATTCTTCTTCGACTTCGACATCTTCTCGATGGAGCCGATCTCGATTGGCGCCCCGGTCTCGACATGGAAGCCACGACGCTCGCTGCCATTGGCCTCGATACGGACATCGCCGGGCTCGACCCAGGTTCCATCCTCGGCTCGGTAGGTCTCATGGACCACCATGCCCTGGGTGAAGAGGCCAGCAAAAGGCTCGTCCAACCCGGCATGGCCGGTTGCCTTCATCGCGCGGGTGAAGAAGCGCGAATAGAGCAGGTGCAGGATCGCATGCTCGACGCCGCCGATATACTGGTCAACGGGAAGGAAGCGGTCGACGACCTTGCGATCGGTCGGGCTCTCGGTGCGCCAGGGATCGGTGAAACGGGCAAAATACCACGAGGAATCGACGAAGGTATCCATCGTGTCGGTTTCACGACGGGCCGGCTTGCCGCAATTGGGGCAGGCGACATGCTTCCAGCTCGGATGATGGTCGAGCGGGTTGCCGGGCTTCTCGAAGGAGACGTCATCCGGCAGCTTGACCGGCAGGTCGGCATCCGGGACCGGCACGGTACCGCAATCGGCACAGTGGATGATCGGGATCGGGCAGCCCCAGTAGCGCTGGCGCGAGATGCCCCAATCGCGCAGACGGAAATTCACCTTGCGCGTGCCAACGGGCTGATTGCCGCGTGTCTCGCTCTCCAGCCGGCGGGCCACCTCTTCTTTCGCTTCCGGAATGGTCATGCCATCCAGGAAACGCGAATTGATCATGCGGCCATCCTCGACATAGGCCGTGTCCGTGATGACGAAGCTTTCGGGGTCGACACCCTCGGGGCAGACGACCGGGGTGTTGCCGAGCCCGTATTTGTTGACGAAGTCGAGGTCGCGCTGGTCATGGGCCGGGCAGCCGAAAATGGCACCGGTGCCGTATTCCATGAGGATGAAGTTCGCGACATAGACCGGCAAAGTCCATGATGGATCAAAGGGATGGACCGCGCGCAGGCCGGTATCGAAGCCGAGCTTCTCGGCCTTGTCGATCGCTTCCTGCGCCGTGCCGGTGCGCTTGCACTCCTCGATGAAGGCCTGCAGTTCCGGGTTCCTGGCTGCGGCGGCCTTGGCCAGCGGGTGATCGGGCGCGATCGCCATGAACTTCGCGCCGAACAGCGTGTCCGGGCGTGTCGTATAGATCTCCAAGTCGGATTGGCCGAAGGCATTCGATTCGAGTGCGAAACGAATCAGCAGCCCTTCCGAGCGGCCGATCCAGTTCTTCTGCATCAGCCGCACCTTCTCCGGCCAGCGCGTCAGCCCTTCCAGGGCGTCATGCAGTTCCTGACCGTAATCGGTGATCTTGAAGAACCACTGGGTCAGCTCGCGAATCTCGACGAGAGCGCCGGAGCGCCAGCCACGGCCGTCGATGACCTGCTCATTGGCGAGCACGGTCTCGTCGACTGGATCCCAGTTGACCTTGGCGGTCTTGCGATCGACCAGCCCGGACTTGAGGAAGTCCAGGAACATCTTCTGCTGGTGGCGATAATAGCTCGGGTCGCAGGTAGCGAGTTCGCGGCTCCAATCCAGCGACAGCCCCATCGACTGGAGCTGCGTGCGCATCGTCGCGATGTTGGCGTAGGTCCATTCGCGCGGATGGATCTTGTTGGCCTTGGCAGCGTTCTCGGCCGGCAGGCCGAACGCATCCCAGCCCATCGGGTGGAGAACGGAAAAGCCCTTGGCTCGCTTGTAGCGCGCAACGACGTCGCCCATCGCATAGTTGCGAACATGGCCCATATGGATGCGCCCCGACGGATAGGGGAACATCTCGAGCACGTAGTAGCTCGGGCGCGTATCGTCATTGCGTGTCTCGAAGAGCTTGCGCTCATTCCAGACCTGACGCCATTTCGGCTCGGATTCCTTGGGATTGTAACGTTCGACGGCCATGATGCGCGGGCAATTCTTGGATAAGCGGAGCCTGCCGGCCGCTCCCTAGGAAATCGCTGGGCGCTTTCAGAGGAAACAGAAGGCCGTTTCCGCAGTTAGAGCGGGATTCGGGCGGAAAACCGGTTCCGGCTTTTCCACATCATGTTCTAGGACACCATTGCACGCACGCGGTCAACGTCGCGCGCGAGATGGAAGGGTTTCACGATGAACGATACGGTTACGCGGCTGGCCGCCACGCAAGCGGCGATTGCACGCGCCGCGCGTGATTTCGAGCGCCGCCCAGCAGATGTGACGCTGATCGCCGTTTCGAAGACCATGCCGGAGGAGGCGATCCTTCCTGCCCTGGAAGCAGGACAGCGCGTCTTCGGCGAGAACTACGTCCAGGAGGCCAAGGCGAAATGGCCGGGCCTGCGCGAGCGCTTTCCCGATGTCGAACTGCACATGATCGGCCCGCTGCAGTCGAACAAGGCACGGGACGCGGTCGCCCTGTTCGATGCGATCCATACGCTCGACCGGGAGGGCCTGGCGAAGGAACTTGCCCGCGAGATCGCGAGGGCCGGCCGGGCACCGAAACTCTTCGTGCAGGTGAATACTGGCGAGGAACCGCAGAAGGGAGGCATCAATCCGGGCGAGGCCGACGCGTTCATCGCGCTCTGCCGCACGCATCACGGTTTAGTGATCGAGGGGTTGATGTGCATTCCGCCAGCCGAGGAGCCGCCCTCGCCGCATTTCGCGCTGCTGGCCAAGATCGCTCTGCGCAACGGGATTGGCGGACTCTCGATGGGAATGAGCGCCGACTACGAGGCCGCGATCCAGCTCGGTGCTACCCATGTTCGTGTCGGTAGCGCGATCTTTGGGGCCAGGGCGTAGGGAGCTCCCTGTTTGCACGCCGGCAGCGGGTCGACCCGGCGGTAGTGCCGAGTCGACCCCAAGGCCTACTGATCGCGCTGAATGCGGATCCTACCGGATTTCCATGACGCAGCGCCGGGCGAGGCGCGGCAGCAGCTTCTCAAAAACATGCCGCTCGACAGCGACGCAACCCGCCGTCGGAGTGAAGCCAGGCCGGGCCAGGTGCCAGAAAATCGCACTTCCGCGGCCGCGAATCACCGGGGCGTCGTTCCAGCCCATTTCGACGATGACGTCGTAGAGATGGTCCTCGCGTGTAAGACGCTCCTCGGCTTCGCCGGGCGGGCGGTCGATCAGTCGATTGTAGCGCCGGTCGCTCCTATCGTCGCACCAGGCATCGCGAGGTGCGATCCTGCGCAACGGCAAGCTGGTCTGGGGGCGGGGCAAGCGGTCGGCGCGATAGAAGATGCGCCGCAGCGGCAATGTGGCGCGGGGAGTGCCGCCATCGCCTTCCCGCTTGGCGACAATGATGCCGGAGCGGCCAAGGGCACAGGGAAAACAGGCGCCGCCAGCGATCAGAAAACCCTTGCGGCGATCATGCACGGAGCGGACGATTTGCAACCGGGTTAGGCCGCGCCGCACCTCGCCTGGACCGGCACCGCCGGCTTGATCACATTTTCTCACGGATATTCCACCCCACCTGACTTGCAGTCGCGATTCAGCGGGCTCATGGTGCCGGAATCGCAAACCGTTCAAATGATTGCCATGCCCGCCGTCCATCATATTCTTCTGGTTGACGACGACCAGACGTTGCGTGACGCGCTCGCGGAGCAGCTCGCGCTTTATGACGAGTTCCGGATCTCGACGGCTGCGACGGCATCCGCCGGCGTGAAGGCCGTTCAGGCCGAACGGGTCGATCTCGCCGTCATGGATGTCGGGCTTCCCGACATGGATGGTCGCGAGGCGGTGAAGGTGATGCGCCGCAACGGCTTCAAGAGCCCGGTGATCATGCTGACCGGGCAGGGCTCGGACGCCGATACCGTGCTCGGACTGGAAGCCGGCGCCAATGATTATGTGGTGAAGCCGTTCAAGTTCGCGGTGCTGCTGGCGCGTATCCGCGCCCATTTGCGGCAGTACGAAGCGAGCGAGGATGCCGTCTTCCAGGTCGGCCCCTATACCTTTCACCCAGGATCGAAGCTGCTTGTCAGCGAGAAGGGCTCGAAGACCAAGCTCACCGAGAAAGAGACCGCGATCCTGCGCTTTCTCTATCGTGCCGGCCGCAAGCCGATTGCCCGCGAGATCCTGCTTCAGGAGGTCTGGGGCTATAATTCACAGGTCACCACCCACACGCTGGAGACCCATATCTATCGTCTGCGCCAGAAGATCGAGCCCGATCCGGCCAATGCGCGACTATTGGTGACGGATGCGGGCGGCTATCGCCTGAATCCTTGAGATTCCATGGCGCTTAACGACGACATCGCATTCCTGGCCAAACAGCCGCTGCTGGGTCTCATGGACCATGACGCCTTGCGGCTCGTGGCCTTTGCCGCCGAGAACCGCATCCTGCGCGCCGGTGATGTGCTCTTCCGCCGCAACGACGGTTCGGATGGTGCCTATCTCGTCGTCTCGGGTGCGATTGCGCTCATGAGCCGGGATGACGGCCAACCCGCCGACGAGGTGGTGGGTCCAGGCGGGTTGATCGGGGAGCTGGCGCTGTTCGCCTCGATCAAGCGGCCGGTGACGGCCGTTGCGCGCGAGCCCACGCAACTGATGAAGCTCTCGCGCAGCGTGATGCGCCGGGTGCTCGGCGAATCCCCGCAATCGGCTCAGGCGATCGCGGCTGCGATCGGAGAGAGGCTGCATGGCTTCATGGGCGAATTGTCACAGGTTCGCGATGCGCTGATCGCGATCGATCGAAGCTAGAGCGCTCGATCAGAGCTCCAATGTCACCGTGACGGGAACGTGGTCCGAGGGCCGCTCCCAACCGCGTGCTTCACGCAGGAAGGTGACGTCGCGCAGGGTCGGCTTCAATCCGTCAGAGAGCCAGATATGGTCGAGCCGGCGACCCTTGTTCGAGGCAGCCCAGTCGGCGGCACGGTAACTCCACCAGCTATAGAGCTTCTCGGGTTCGGGCCGCAGCGTGCGCGCGGCATCGCTCCAGCCAAGCTCGGTGCGCAGCGTTTCGAGCGTCGTGGTTTCGATGGGTGTATGGCTGACCACGTCGAGAAGCTGCTTATGGCTCCAGACATCGTGCTCATAGGGCGCGATATTGAGGTCGCCGAGCAGGATGCTTGGCCGGTCGGTTGGTCGTTTGGCGATTCCCCAGGCGCCGAGTTCGTCGAGAAAGGCGAGCTTGTGGGCGAACTTGTCGTTCAGGTTCGGATCCGGGATGTCGCCTCCGGCCGGAATGTAGAAATTATGGATGGCGACGCCCGCGGCAGCGCCAGCTCCCTTGTCGAGTACGACCGTCATATGGCGGGCATCATTGCGTCCGCACATCGCCATGGCGTCCTTCTCGCTGAAGGGCAGGCGTGAGACGATCGCGACGCCGTTATAGCCCTTCTGGCCGATGAAGGCCTGATGGACATAGCCGATCTTCTCGAAGGCCTTGGCGGGAAACTGCTCGTCAGGAGTCTTGGTCTCCTGCAGGCACAGTACGTCCGGCGCGGTGGTGGTCAGGAATTCCGTCACCATGCCGATGCGCAGGCGCACCGAATTGATGTTCCAGCTCGTAACGGTCAGATTCACGCAGTGGTTCCGGATCGAAAGGGAGCCGGAAACTGGGTCTTGGCAGCGGAAAAAGCAAGCCGCTCCGAAGCCTGACGGCGTTGCAGCCGCCGCCTCGTCTCGCAAGCAAGCCCGGCGCTCGAAATCGCTTGGAGGGCGGCCCCTTCAGCGCGTGCTCAGAGCATGCGCTCGTAGTTGATCACGAAATTCTTCGGATCGGGACGCCGCTGCGTATCGAGGTTGTAGAGCGAGACCGATGTCTCGTAGCCCTGGGGATCGATGACCACCCACTGCCTGAGTTCATTGGCCGCCATGTCGTAGTTCAGGGTGATCTTCGACGTGCCGCCAAGGGTCGAACGATCCTCGACGCTGACCGACAGGATGTCGCCCTTGGTGCTGACCTTGGTGATGGTCGAATCTCGGGCAAGGTCCATGCGCTCCTTGACCAGGAACTTCAGTGGCGTCTGGCCGATCGAGTAGAGATCCTGGGTCGCGAGCTTCTTGTCGCGGATCGCCACCGAGGTGCCGTCGGCGATGACTTCCATGGTCACGGGCGGCCGATACTCGAAGCGCATCTTGCCTGGGCGCTGGATATAGAGCTTGCCTTCGAAGCGGCGGCCGTCAGAGGCGAACTGGATGAAGTCGCCCTGCAAGGTCGCAAAGCCATTGAAATAGGCATTGAGACGCTCGACAGCTTCCTGCTGTGTGAGCGGGGCTGAATGCTTGCTGGTGGTCGACTTGACCGGGACGGCAGCCGGACGGGGCTGTTCGGCGGCGACCGTGGTGATGACCGGAGCGGAGGTTGCCTCCGCGGTCCGCGGCAGGCCAAGCCCCGGCGGTCGCATGGGCGGCAGCGGGATCGCGCGGGGAGCTGCCGGCTTTGCGGCCGGCGCTGCGGGTTTGGCCTGAAGATCAAGCGGCTGGGCCGCGAGCGGGCCAGACGCAATGGCGAGCCCAAGCGCGACAAAGGCGCCGAGCGAAGCCTGCATTGGCGAAACGCGTGTCATGAGCAAAGCTGCTCCGATGCTGGGGCCATATCGGCCTGGATGTTCGCGTCATTGCCTGATGCGGGCAATGACTGGAGGCGGGCGAAATGGCCCGCCGCCTCAGGTAAACGCATCAACCACCGTATGAGTTGCACTTCAGCGTGGCAATTTGAGGACCTGCCGTCTCTCTGCCGTCCGCTCAATCCTCGTCTTCCCTGGCGCGGCTGGCCTCGACGAGGATCTCTCGCTTGCCGGCGTGGTTGGCGGGGCCGACGATGCCCTCGTTCTCCATGCGCTCCATGATCGAGGCGGCGCGGTTGTAGCCGATCTGCAGGCGGCGCTGGATATACGAGGTCGAGGCCTTCTTGTCGCGCAGCACGACCGCGACCGCCTGGTCGTAGGGATCCTCGCTCTCGGCCTGGCCCATGCCGCTCTTGTCGAAGACGGCGCCGCCATCCTCGTCATCGCTGCCGGCCTCCTCCTCGG